>JAKAVC010000098.1 GCA_021817345.1 Deltaproteobacteria bacterium
CGGCCACTGTGCTTGTATCCTCATCCTGCTTCGACGGTATTTATGAGACTACTTCTAGTGTCCTGTCTCGCAAATATCTATAGAGGCACAAGCCGAAGTGTGCCTGAAAAGCGCGGAATCTGTGCACCAATCGTCAGTTCAACGGCAGGGCGAGTGCCGCACTTATTTAGGAGACGCTATACTAGGAATGCGCTTCGGATCGCGTCGCGGATAGAATTGCAACAGCTTTTCTACAGTTCCGCGTCGTCGCCATACCAGACGGAGGACAGTGGTTCGTATGCCCTCGACCGCCTTCCTACCGCAACAACCCTCAGCATGGCCGCATGATAGGAAACGCCGGGCAGGGGAGCAACCGGGCGGCGCGAGCCGTGCCTGCGGACTGGTTGGAGGCAGGTCTGCCTCGTCGCCACAAGATGAAGGTGGCGCGACCATGCGACCTTGTATGTTGGATTCAGAGGCGCAGAATAAACTGGAGGGCGGGCGAGTGGCGATGCACCAACTGCGAGACGGAGGCAAACTCTGATGCCCTGTTTCAAGCGCGGTGACGTGACTATCCATTACGAGGAATACGGCGCGGGCTATCCCGTTCTGCTTTTCGCGCCGGGCGGGATGCGCTCGAGTATCGAGTTCTGGAAGCGAAGCCCGTTCGACCCGACCGTCGAACTCGCCCGCGATTTCCGGGTAATCGCGATGGACCAGCGCAACGCCGGCGAGTCGAGCGCGCCGATTGCCGCGTCCGACGGATGGGAGACCTACACCGCCGACCATCTGGCCCTGCTCGACCATCTGGGCGTCGCGCGATGCCATCTGATGGGCGGATGTATCGGGTCGTCGTATTGCCTTGGAGTAATCAAGGCCGCGCCGGAACGCGTGTCGGCCGCGGTGCTGCAGAATCCGATAGGGCTCTCGCCGTCAAATCGCAAGCTGTTCTTTGAGATGTTCGACTCGTGGGCGAATGACCTCAAGGCAAAGCGCGGCGATATCGACGAGTCGGCGCTGGCCCGGTTCCGCGAGCGGATGTACGACGGCGATTTCGTGTTCAACGTGACGCGGGAGTTCGTGCGGGCGTGCAAAACCCCGCTTTTGATTCTCGCCGGCAGCGACGAGTACCATCCGACACCAATCTCGCAGGAAATCGCGCAACTTGCCCCCAATGCCGAGCTCATCATGTCGTGGAAAACGCCTGACGTGGTGGGACAGGCGGTCGAGCGGGTGCGCGCGTTTTTGAAGGCGCATCAGCCGCGCTGAGAAGCGTCGGGAAGCGGCGCGAGCGCGAGCCCCGCAACTCGGCGGGTTGGGCAAGGTTGTCACGCCTCTTGCAGCGGAAAGGCAATGCGCGTCAATTCGCTGGCGTCATTGACCGGTCTCAAGCGTCATTTTGCTGCCGCTTCGCATCTATTGAGGCTCGTCGCGAGGTTGCGAATACGCACGTCCGGAGAGCATCGCTGCAACAGTTTGACGATCGCAGGTAGCAGTTGAGTGTCAGCGCCAAGCGGATTTTGCAACCCTGACCACCGTCGCAACCGCCTCCGGAGCTTGGCACGAGCTTAGCGAAAGAGCTCTCGCTGGAGTGCGGCCGGTTACGGCGGGAGGGTCGTTCGAAACGCACCCGAAAGGGGACCCCGCCATCCGGTCCGCGCCGACACAAATCTCGCACGGAGAAACGGTGGCGATGCAGCGGGGAGAGCCCTTGGACGAGTTTCTGGAATGGGTGTGCGACACGCATGAAAGCGTGCGCAGAGCCCGCAACACGCTTGGGCGCGAGAAAAAATGGGGCGTGGCTTCGGTATGCTGGGAGGCCAAGCTTCAGAAGATTCAGGAAGAGTTCGACAAGCTTCAGTTCGAAGTCTCCCGATGCGTCGCGATGCGCGACGCCAACCGGCTTCTGCTGGACGCAGCGCAGGAAGGCGCCGCTATGGGCCGTCGTCGTCGTTTTTCCAAACGCGCACATTCCAAAGGCAACGTGGTGGTTCCGTTTGTTCACGCAACCGCCCGAACCAGCGCCACCTGAGCGCCGGGAAGCGCAAACAGTAGCGGCCGGAGATAGCCGCGGCGGGCGAACGGGACTCTCGGATGGTACAGTTACGCTCTCAGTCGAGGACTGAACCGGCGCGGCCGATCATGCGCGTGCTGGCAAGGAATGTGTTGTTCCCCTCCCTACCCGCTTGTCGATTCCGTTCGCCCACCGGGCCTACCTTCACTTCAGGCCGGGAGAGCGGTTTTCGGTGACGTCTGCAAAAGCGCGCTATCTGGCGGTAACCGTCCCGAGAACCACGGGTAGGCCCGCAACCGCGGTGTCCGGACCCGAAAACAGAATTTGCTCCACCTGTTGCGCGGAAACTTCAGACGGCGATAGAGCCCGTGCAAGCTTGACCTGCAACACGAATTGTAATGCGCGGCCCGAATGGACCGGGAGCGGGCGCTGCAGGACAAAGGTTACCAATGCCGAAGGCTCCCAGACGCGCACCGTTCCGACCACCCGTCCGCCGCGCAGTGCGAGCAATCGTGCCAGTGAAACCATCGCCGGATTGCTGAACGAAATCGTCGCACCCTGGATACTTTCCGATCCAGGACTAGAATTAGTCGCCTGCCATTTTCCGGCGAAGGCGAGCCTCCCACCGCGCGCCAGGCTTGATGAAGGCCGCAGCACACCCAGCGTCGCGCCCGGGATGGCGGTCGGCGTCGGTGCGGGGGTCGGCGTGGGTGTTACGGTCGGGGCGGGAGTCGGGGTTGCGGTCGGCGCCGGCGTGGGAGTGGGGGTCGGCGATATGGCGCTGAGACCCGAGAGCCAGGTTCCCCAGCTCGAACCGCTCGGTCCTGACGCGTATTCCCCGGCTGTCCAGACCTCGCTCGGGTTCGACGGGTCGACTCCGGCGCCCGAATAGTCGCCCCATCGCGAGCCGCTATATGCGACCGCGCCGGGCTCGATAAGAATCGGCGAGCTGAACGTGTTGACGGGATCGCTGGCGAGCCTCATGCCTGCGTAAACGGACGGATACTCCGACGACGATGAACCCGAGAACGCCACGATCAGGTCGCCATCGCCGTCGGTCTGTATCGCGGGATAGTAATAATAGGCGCCTGAGGAGCCGACGTTGAAATCCTGCTCGACGGTCATCGCGGCGGTATCGATTTCGACCAGTGCGAGGCAGCTACGGCTTGCGGTATCACCCGTCGGAGTGCACGCAGTATTTGCGGAAACCCATAGCGAGCCGTTTCTGTACGCGGCGTCGAGCAGACGATTGTCGTTGGTCGCGATCGGGTTTTGCGATGGCTGGAGCGCGTCGGGCGGAGTGGAAATCGTCGCGATCGCCTCGTCGACATAGTTGGCGGACGGACCGCTGCCGATCCCGGGAACTCCGTTCACGGTCCAGACGCGAACAAAGTCGCTGGTCGGGCTCGCCAGTGAAGCCATATAAAGTGACGAGGTGGACGACAGGGACGCGGCGGGCTGGATAGTGAACGTTGCGCCGTCGGCTGGCGGCCCGAACATCTTGGAGGAAAGGCTCGCGCCGGAGACGAGGGCGGATTTGTTGAGCACCACGAATTCGTTGCCCTGGAAGCCTCCGCTCGCACAGTCCGGCGAGCATGAGAAGGCGTTGGCGGTCAGCACGACCTTGTCGTCGCTGAAACCGAGGGCGGGAAAATCCGGAAGGCTCGACGGAGTGGGCACGCGGTATATGTAAAATCCGCCGGTCGGATCGCTCGTCATCGAGACGGCGAGGTTCCATTGCCCCTCGGTGCTGGTGCTCGGATCGGAAGTATTAGTCGAGATCATCACGACGAACCATCGCCCCGACGACGCGTCGAAGCGCACCTTCGGGTCCGTCATGAAGATGCTCGAGCCGAGCGAGAAGAACGAGTTAAGGGTGAAGGTCGAGAGCACCGCGCCGGTTTTCGTCAGGACGCGTCCCGCGTCGTTGACGACCTCGAACAAGTCGTTCGGACCCGCCGCGATCTGCGTATCCGGAGGCTCGCACATGCAGCTTTCACCCTGTTGCAAGCCGATGAAGCTGGCATCGACGTTCGGCATCGACGAAGAGGCGAACGGAACCGTCACGGTGTCGGCCGGGGAATAGCGATGCGCGAGGCGGGCGTTGGCCTTCGCGCTTCGGAACACGGAGACGTTCGCCGGCCTGAAGAGCGTGCTGGGCGCGCACAGCGGCATCCGGGCAAGCGGCGCAAGGTTTCGAACGTACACGGTCGCGGCGCGCGCGATTGGCGGTTCGGCTCGCCCTGAAACAGCCGCGGCGCGGCACAGATTTGCCGGACCAAGGATCGTTGCGGCAAGCGCGAGGAGTATCAGGGGCCCGCGCGCGGCACCATCGCGCCGCCGGCGGGCGATTCGCAGATATTTCAAACAGCAGGCCCCCTTTCAGTCGACCTCTCAACGGAAAGGGTAGGCGCATCGTTTTGCGCGAGGCCAACGACTGTGCCGAAGCGCGATACTCACGCTCGCCCAAGGGGTTCCCTGCTTGCTCAAGGCGCCAAAATTTCGCCGCTATGGTATCCTTGAAGGCATCGCGGCGTGACGATACCGAGCGGACGTCCGGCCGGTTATCAGGGGAACGGCGCGCCGACGTGGGGGACGTTGACGGGGCGTCTAAAAGCGGTTAACTTTGAGGCACAGCTAATTGAGGCTGATGCGCGCGTCGGATTCCGCGACGCCAGAACCTGCTTAACTCAGAGACCAATCGTTTGGCCTAAGCGCCAACGTGAATCCGCTGGCTCTGCATATTGAGGTAACTATTGTCCTTTTCCGAGTTCTCCCTGTCACCTGAAATTCTTCGTTCGATTACTGACCGCGGCTACCACGAACCCACTCCGATCCAAGCCGACGCTATACCGGCGGCGATGGAGGGAAAGGATCTGGTCGCCACGGCCGAGACCGGCAGCGGCAAGACGGCGGCCTACCTGGTTCCCCTGCTTGAGCGCCTTCATCGGGGTCGAGGCGCGGCAAAGCGCCCGGCTGGCATCAGTGCGCTGGTCCTGGTTCCCACGCGTGAGCTCGCAATCCAGGTCGCCCGCGAGTTCGCGGTCATCGCTCGTCACACACGGGTAAAGGCGGCAGTGATCATGGGTGGCGACTCGATGAGTCGTCAATTGCATGACCTCCGCAACGGCGCGCAGGTGTTGATCGCCTGCCCCGGCCGGCTTATCGACCATCTCGATCGCAAGACCGTCAGCCTCGGCAGGATCGAGATTGTGGTAATCGACGAGGCGGATCGGCTGCTCGACATGGGTTTTCTGCCGCAGCTTAGGCAAGTGATGCGTACGCTTCCCAAGCACAGGCAGACGCTGATGTTCTCGGCCACGATGGCTTCGGGGGTGCGGCAAATCGCAAGCGAGTTCCTGAACGATCCCGTGCGCGTCAGGATCGGCGAGAAGGCCGCTCCGCCGCCGAGCATCCGGCAGACGATCTATCCGACGACGCCGGACAGCAAGGGACCGATGCTGCTCGAACTGCTCAAGGACGGAGAAGTGGAGAGCGCGATCGTCTTCACTCGGACCAAGAGCCGCGCCGATCGGGTCGTCAAGATGCTTACGCGAAACGGCATAAAGGCGGTCGCGATCCACGGCGATCGCTCGCAGAGCCAGCGCAACGCGGCTCTGGGAGGATTCCGCGCCCGCACTTATCGCGTGATGGTGGCGACCGACCTGGCCGCGCGCGGAATAGACGTCCCGCACGTCTCGCACGTGATCAATTTCGACCTGCCCGACGAAACCGAGAACTACATCCACCGGATCGGCAGAACCGCGCGCATGGGCAAAGCCGGTCGCGCGCTGAGCCTGGTGACCCCCGAGGAACGGGCGTCGCTGGCGCGGATCGAGCGAGCGCTCGGCACCGACCTCGAGCGAGAGCGGGTGGAAGGATTCGATGCGCCCGAAATCAGCGCGCCCAAGCCGGTGAAGCTTTTCCGGTCGGATTCGCTTCGTCGGCGCTCCACGCGCAGTTCCCGGCGCGCGACCTGGGCGTGACGCGAACTATCCGCCGCTCGTACAGCAGCCTGGCTCGCCGGCGGCGGTAAGCGACAAACGAAACGAGGCATGACGGCGCGCGTCGCCTTCATGCCTCGAAGTACTCCGCGATGAGTTCGTCCGGATCCCTGGAGCGGCATTCAGCCGGCGAAATCCGCCCCGGCCGCTCGCCGGGATTTGCAAATGAACCACGCCTGGCTGCTGACTAATCCATCGAAACGGTCAATTGGCAACAGACACCAAGGCGCGCCGCGTATGCGTTCCGCCTAAGCGATCCTCTCGAGCACGAGCACGGGAATCTGGCGCGTGGTCTTGCGCTTGTACTCGTTGAACTGGGGCATCGCCTTGGCGTGCGCCTGGAACAGACGCTCGCGCTCCTCGCCCGAGGTTGCGCGGGCGTGCGCCTGAAACTTCTCGGTTCCTATCTCGACAGTCACAACCGGATTCGCGATCAGGTTGTAGTACCAGTCGGGGTTGTCGGGCGCGCCGGCCTTGGACGCGACGATCACGAAGCGGTCGCCGTCGCGTGTATAAACCAGCGGAGTCGTGTAGGTGCGGCCGCTCTTTGCGCCCTTGTGGGTGATCAGGATCATCGGCGCGCCAGCGAACTGTCCGCCAACCTTGCCGGCGTTGGCGCGGAATTCCTCGATGATGTGCCGGTTGAATTCGGTCATGTCCATGACTCGTCCTCCGTCCGCACGCGGCGGGTTTGCCGCCGACAGTAGCAAAGCGCGGGATTCCGGGGCCAGCGCAATTTGGTCAGGCCGCCTGGCCGCCAGGAACTCGCGAGCGCCATAGGGCTGAGCGCCGGTTAGGGGGTCGAAACTGTTGGAAAATTTCCGGCTCTCACGATTGGCAACCGCCAGGCATCGACCGCTCCGAAGCGCTTCGCTCGCGCGGAGCGAGAAAATGACGGCGGCAAGTTCTTAAGAACTTGAGCGATCTTCGCCGCGCGAAATTCTCAGCGCGTCCAGGCTTGAGTCAACGTCGTAGCGCCATTTGCCGGCGAGCGGGCGCATGATGCCGGGTGGAGGATCGGAAAATGGGATCATCCGTCGCGGAACATCTTTTGGCGGCGCACCGCTTGCGCGCGGCTGCCACATCGCGTCGTCAAAGAACTCTCTCATCGCGACCCAGAACTCTCCGGGGGACGACCTGTCGGTGTTTGTGGCGGCCCACACCCGGCGCGCGAATTCCAACTCCCGATGCAGGAAAGTCGAACGGGTGTAGAGCGCGCAATGTTGTTCCAGTTTGGCGACGTACTGCTCGGGGAACAGCGCCCGGTAACGATAGATGGGCCTGGGCAGGTAGATCACGCGCTCGCCCGTGCGATGCAGAATGTAGCGATAAAGTTTGTGCGGCTCGCGCCACATGAGCCGCGGATCGTACCCGCAGTCGAAGCCGTCGGCCTTGGAAACGATGGAGGGCGAGTTACGGAACAGCCGGCGGCGAAAGTCGACGTGCCAGGTCAGGTCGGTTCCGAGCAGCGTCAGAAAGGGCATCCGGAAGATCTCGACGCCTGGATAGAGCGCAGGCAGGTCGCGGATCTGCGCGGCTGCCGCCTCGTGAATGATCTCGTTGGCCTGAAGATTCAGACAGTATTCGAAGCGGCATCGCGGCTTGAGTACGTTGGTCATCGCGGCGATGATGCCGCCACGTTCGGTCGATCCTCTCCATTCGTCCTGGAACAGCCGGATCTTTGCCGGATGCGAGGCGGCGAGCGCCGTAAGCGCCTTCCAGGTTCCGTCGCTCGAGTAGCCGTCGGAAACCAGAAATTCATCACAGATGGGCAGCGCCGCCGCGATTGCCTCGACGAAGGGATATCCCTGCGCGACAACATTGCGAACGATCATGAAACCCGAAATCGCCATTGACGGGCGAGACAGCGCCGCACGCCTCGATGCGGCGGGCCGAAGGGACGCGTGTTCCCCCGGCCCGCTTGCGTTTTTCAGTCCTTGGAGCCGTAGCTGACGGCCAGGCCGGCGCGAGCGTCGGACTGGATGCCGTACTGCGGAATCGGATAGCGAAGGCCATTGGCTGCGAGCCGCTTCATCCCTTCGATCGCTTTTGGCAGATAGCGCGGCGCCAGCGCCATCAGCATCTCGTCGTCAAGCACGCCCCCGTAACGCCGTTCGGCGAAGCACGGGATCGAGAGGCTCGGCTCGCCGGTCTTGAGCGCGCGCCCCCATGAATCCGCGCAGGCCGATTCTCCGACCACGCCCCATTGAAATTTGCGGTAGCCGGTCCATTGCAGACCGTTGATGAAGATGATCATCTGGCCGGGCGTTCCGTAAATGAGACAGATGTCGGGCGGATTGAGCCGTCCCGTCGCAAGCGGTGATACCGCCATCGCGGTGTATCTGCCGTGGGGCACGACATCCATCGCGCGCTGATGCGCCGAGGCGTCTTCGGGCGTCTTGTACCATACGCCGACCATCCGGTTTCCCGACAGCCATTCCTCGTTCTGGGGATGGAGTCCAATCACAGCGCCGCACTGGGCGCTGACGAGGTCGTTGACCGTGACTCCGACCGTCCATCCGAGCCGCGCCGCCTGGGCGACGATCTGGTCGGTGGTATGAACCGACTTGGGGCGGCGGATTTTCGGGATCGCTTCCATCTCGGCCACGGTGCGGAAAAGCTTCATTCCGATCGGCGTGGTCTTGAGCCGGAGCAGGCTGTTGAGTTCATCGATCAGCGCGGGCCAATCGTAGGACTCGGGTTCCGCGATCTGCGCGGCGCGATTCGTTTCTTCTGCCATCGTGTCCACCTCCGGATGATGTCTGGCTCCGGCCAGACTTCCAATCCTCGTAATACAGGAGCATGCGCGCGAAAAGCCATCGCGGGCCGGAAAGCGACAAGCGTGGCAAGTTTATGCCGCGGCATGTCTCAAATTGACATGGATGATTCGGCCGGCTCCTGTATGAATTCCGCACTTCGCATAAAAGGCCGCAATGCGCTCGGCTGGTCATCGGCGCTTCACCGATTGCGTAACCTTTCTATCGTGCTCCAAGCCGAGCGGCCGGCCAATCGGGAATTTTATCCCCTTCCCGCACGTAGCATTGCGGCACGCGAATTGTATTTGAGCGGGGCCTTGTAAAGTGAGGCCGGCAAGACGATGAGTTCGCGATGTGGTGAATCGAGCGGCGCAGTTGAAGCCGAGGCCACGGACAACGGGCCCGTGCGCCGCGGCCAGGAGAACGGCCTGGCCTCTCCGTCTGATTGCGCCGCCAAAGCGCCGCATGCGGGCACAACGGCAGGTCGCATGCGACACGCCGCCACTTCCGTATTTCACATACTCTCGGCAGTGCTGGGAGCGATGGGCCATGCGGTGCTGGCGTTCGATTGTGCCGGTTGCCTGGTGAGCCACAATGAGCACGCGGCAAGTCTGTTCGATATCGTTTCCTCCGACCGCACGATCCATGACCTGCTCGCGCGCAAACTCGTTCGCGACCCGCAGGCCAACGGCGCGGGCGCGGCGGCGATTGAATCGGCGCTCAAGGGCGAGCGCGTCGAGCGCCTTAAGGTTTCGATAGCCGGTCCAAATTCGATACTCGGCCGCTTCGCCCTTACCACTCATCCGTTTCGCGAGGCGAACGGGGCCGAGGGCGGCACGGTCGCGATCTTCGAAAAGATCGGCGGCGCCGAGGCTCGGGACGAGGCGGCACTGGTCAAGGCTCGCGACGCCGGCCTTGAGGCAAGCAGGCTGCGCTCGGAGTTCGCGGCGAGCATGAGCCACGAGCTGCGTACTCCGCTCAACGCGATTATCGGAATGACCGAAATGCTGCTCGACAGCGACCTTGCCGACGAGCAGCGGGAATACGCGCGGACAATTGCCGCGAGCGCGCAGGCGCTTCTCAGGATCGTGGAGGATGTGCTCGATTTCTCCCGTATCTCGGCCGGCGAGCTTAAGCTCGAGCAGTCCGAGTTCGTGCCCGCCGAGGTGATCAAGGACGTGGTCGAAGCCTATGCGCAGGCGGCCGCGGCCAAGGGAATCGCACTGTCGGCGGAACTGGATCGCAGCGTGCCGGATGGGCCGTTGGTCGGGGATGCGGAGCGGCTCACGCAGGTCCTTATCAACCTGGTCGACAACGCGCTTAAATTCACCGCGCGGGGACGGGTCTCGATTCGCGTTGCCGAGGAAAGCCATACCGCCGAACAGAGCGTGCTGCATTTTGTCGTGAGCGACACGGGAATCGGGATTCCGCCCGAGGCGCAGCGAACCCTCTTTCAGATTTTTTCCAAGAGCGACACGACGATGTCGCGAAGCCACGGCGGGGCGGGAGTGGGACTGCCACTGGCCGCGAAAATCGTCGCCGCGATGGGCGGCACTATCGGGGTCGAGAGCGTTCCGGACAAGGGGTCGTCGTTCTGGTTCACCGCCGCGCTCAGAAAACCGGGGGCCGCGAGCGTGGCGGCGTCCAAACCGTCCAAGCGCCTGATCCGGATCGCTCCGGTCGCCGATTCCGCCTCGACGCCGGGCGACCTGCCCGTTCAGAGCACGGTCCGGATCCTGGTCGCCGAGGATAATCCGGTGAACCAGAAAGTGATGCTCACGATGCTGCGCAAGCTGGGTTACAGCGCCGAGGTCGCCGCCAACGGACTCGAGGCGGTTACCGCGGTGACGCAGCGGCCGTATGACATCGTGCTGATGGATTGCCAGATGCCGGAGCTCGACGGCTACGAGGCAACCCGCCGGATTCGCCGCCAAGGCGGGCGCTTCGCGCGTATCCCGATAGTCGGCGTTACCGCTCATGCGCTTTCGGGCGACCGCGAAAAATGTCTTGCCGCCGGCATGGACGAGTACCTGAGCAAGCCGATCATGATCCAGAGACTGGCTGAGGCGCTTAATCGATGGGTCGGCCCCACGCGAAGCGCGCTATCCGCCACGCCAGCGGCGGAGGGTCCCGGTTATCCGGCCGTGTCGGCCCCGTTTTTGCCCCAAACCCAAACCGGCCCCACTTTAACCGCCAATGAGAAGGCGGCGGAGCCAATCGACCAACGTGCCCTTGAGCAACTCGAGGAAGTGCAAAAGGACGGAGCCGGCGAAGGGTTCGTAGCGAACCTTATCAACCTGTTTCTTGCCGACATGGAGCAGCGCGCGCAGGCGATGGGCGAGGCGGTCCGCAACTCCAACTGGGACGTTGCGGGCCGGATGGCGCACGCGATCAAGGGAAGCTGCGGACATTTCGGGGCAAAACGGCTCGCGGAACTGTGTGCGCGGATGGAGGGGCTCGCGCGCGAGCAAGAACGCGCCCAGGCGCCCGGGCTTTTCGCGCAACTCCAGGCCGAATGCCAGCGCGTCAAGTCGGCTCTCAAGGCGCACAGGCTCGCCCGTGACACATGAAAGCGAAGAGCCTCAGCCGGTGGGCGGCCTCGTCCGGCCGGAGCTGGAGATCCGAGCAACGCAGACCGCGGCGATGAGGGTGAGGATGGGATGCCACTGCAGGACGCTGTGACCGAAACGCTCAGGGGAATGAGGTTCGCCATCGTCGGGCTCGAGCCGCAGGAAGCCTCGCGAGTACGTTCGGCGCTCGACCTGGCCGGCGCGCACGCCAACGTGCTCGACCGCGCGTCGGCTCATCCGCGCCTCAATTCGCTCGCGATGTTCGACGCGTGCATGATCGACGTGTCGCACACGGAATCCGAAGGAGCGTCCGCCGATCTGCTCGCACAGCAGGAAAAACCCGCGATCCTGATCGGAAACAACGGTGAGATGCGCCGCCTTGCGCCGATAATCGCCTCACCGACGCGGGAATTCATGCTGCGGCCGTGGACCGAGGAGGAACTCATCCTGCGCGCCTTTCGGGTGCTGCGCCACGAGGAAGGCCATGAGAGCCGGGGCGTCCAGATGTCGCGCGCTGCGCCGCTCGTAGTACTGGCGGACGACGACAGGATGGCCGAACTGCTGGTTTCCTCCATTCTCAAGTCCAACGGGATCGGATGCCAGGTGGTTTCTGACGGACACGAAGCGCTTGAGACGGTGCGCAAGCTCAAGCCCGATATCCTGCTGCTCGACGTGTCGATGCCGAAGATGGACGGGTTCCAGGTGCTGAGCGCAATCAAAAATGATCCCTCCACGATGGGTGTGCACGTCGTGATGCTGACGGCGAGCAATGCGGAAAATGATATCGTTCGAGGATTCTCGCTGGGAGCCGAGGACTACATCATAAAGCCTTTCCATCCGCATGAGATGGTGGCGCGGCTGAAGAGGCTCCTGAGACGCCGCAAAGCCGCATAGCGCGGCGAGTCGAAACGCGAGCGATCGCGCCCGCACGCCCGCGGCCCTGATTGAGGAAGCCGAATCGCCGTGATAGCTTTGGCTTCCCGTCAGGAAGCGGGGCGGCGTACCCAAGTGGCTAAGGGAGAGGTCTGCAAAACCTCCATTCAGCGGTTCGAATCCGCTCGCCGCCTCCAAGATTCCGATTCCCAAAGCGCACTCAAGTTATTGAGTCCTCATATCATGGTGGCAGGTTTGCTTGCCGCCGGAAGGAGCCACCAGGGGCGGCCGCTGGCGGTCCGCTCTCCTTTCTCAATTCGTATCTGCGCGACGACAATGCGTAGGTCCGCACCAGTCTGGCCAACCCCGGTATCAGCGATCGCGCCGGGATGATTCGTATGCCGTGCAAAACGTTACGCTCGAAACTCGTATCACCTACGGAATTGACGACACGGGTGCGCCCGTCGTTGGTCCGCGTAAATTCGATGGCGCGCCGCGAAGTCGCAACGAAGATTTTGCGCCGGCGTGTCGCCGCTGGACGCGGCCTTGCGCGCATCATCAGACGGTGCTGGGCTTGGTAGTCTATGGAATCCTTAACCGCCAATGTTCGTCGCGTGAGTTGGAGAGCCCGGCGCGGCGCGACGCGGCGTTTTGGTCGCAGTCGCGCTCGGCGTCGCACTGGCTGTTGGGGTTGGCTTTAACCAGTCGATCCCGGGTTTTGCCCAGATGAGCGTCGCAGTATGCCCGGCGCGCGCCTGGGTCATATTGCCAACTGGGGAAAACGTGTCCCTCTTCGGATCGTAGAGCTCGGCGCTGCGCAAGGGCCGGAACTCCGCATTCCATCCGCCGGCGATCAGCACGGTTCCGTCGGGTAACAAGGTGGCGGTATGACCATAGCGGGCGACTTCGAGCGGCGTTGTCAGGGTGAAAGCGTTTGTCTTCGGATCGTAGATCTCGGCCGAGTTATCGCCATGGCCGCCGACTATCAATACCCGGCCGTCTTTGAGTAAGGTCGCGGTCTGTCCAGCCCGACCTTTAACCATGTTTGGACCCGCAGTGAACGAACCGGTTTTGGGGTCGTAAATTTCGGTGGTGTCGAGCGGCGTGCCCCGCGCGAGGCGACTGCCTCCCGCGATCAGCACTGTGCCGTTATCCAGGAGGGTGGCCGTGTGGAAAATGCGGTTCGCTTTCATCTCGCCGGTGTAGCTCCATTTTGCCGTCGCCGGGTCATAGAGCTCCGCTCTTCTATTCCCTCCGCCAACGATCAGGACACGGCCGTCGGGAAGCAATGTCGCAGTCTGGCGATAGCGTTCGGAGCCCATGGCGCCCGTTGGGCTGAATTTGCCGGCCGCCGGATCGTAGAGCTCCGCCTTGTCCGTGCTGCCGCCCACGACCAGCACGCTACCATCGCGAAGCAGCGTCGCGGTCGGTTTGGCTCGGCTAGCATCCATCTTTGCCGCGGGGGTGAACGTGCCGGCGGACGGATCGAAGAGCTCGGCCGAATCTAGAATCGAGGGTAGGCTTGGACCCGAAAACGCGACCAGCGGCACCAGTACGGTATCGACTCCGCCGACGATGAGCACCCGGCCATCCTTCAAGCGCACTGCGGCGTGCTCGTCGCGGCGCGATGTAAGAGTGTGGGCCAACCGCATGAATTGCTTCTTTTCGGGATCGTAGATTTCCGCTGTATTCAGGACCGCCGGGCTTTCGCCGGTTGGCACGGTGATCGTGCCGATACCGCCGGTTATCAGCACGAACGGGCGCAGAGCGCTCATGGGCGTTGGCCGCGGCGTTGGAGTGGCGGAGACCGTCGCCACGGCTGTGGCGCCATGCTCGGCGGGATGCTGCGCCTCGGCGCGAGCGGCCACAGCGCGACCGCCCGCCGCGATTATCAAGGCGCACACTGCCAGCGCAGTCACCAGGCGCGAAATGTGAGAGGCCGCCGCAACCGTCATCGGATCACATCCGATAGCTGGTCCGGCTCAACTGCCGCCGGACGATGCGCCGCTTTCCATTCGGCTTCCTTGCCGGCGACGTCCATTCCCAGCCCGCGGGTTTCATCGACGAAGAAGCCGAACACCACCGCGCTCGGAAATCCCAGCAGAGCAAAGTACCGAATCACGTTCTCGAGTCCACCGAGCGGCCTGATCAGGACGGCGATAACCACCTGCGCCAGCATCGTGAATGCCGCTCCAGTGATCATTTGCCAGCCGATCATCGTGGTGCGCAACCCGCTCGGGAACAACTCAGTCGCCGCGGCGTTCGCACCGACGGTCATGATCGACGAGCCTATTCTGAACCAGCAGTAAGCGGCCAGCAGCCAAGTTATGGGAAAGGCCAGAGTCCCGGCCGGTCTCCAGTAAAAGCCGAGCGCTCCGAGCCACGCCGCGCCGCCAAAAAAGGCCACCGTCCGAACGCGTCCCAGATGGTCGGAGGTCCAGGCGCCGATCGGAAATCCAATCATCCCAACCACCATCCCGGTAACCACCAGCGTGCTCGCACTCTTGGGCGAGAGACCGATTATCGAAACCGCTTCGAAATACAGCCATCCGTTGACCGCCGTCCCAGCCATCGTGTCGAGGGCCGCGCACGCGAGCAACGCCATGGCGCGCTTGCGGTAGAGCGGGTGCAGGATATCGAACAGCCTGCCGCTCTGGACAGTGTTTGAGCGCGCTTCTTCGCCGGACGCCGCGCAGTGCCTCGGCAGCATCCGAGCGATCGGCCACACGAGCACGATTCCCGCCACGCAAGGCGCCAGGAGCCAACGCCACGAATATCCCCAACTAATCACGAACGGAATCAGGAGGTAGGCGAGCACTGCGCCGACGGCGCTGGCCAGAGCCGCGGAAGCCTGACCCTGCGCCCGCCGTTTCACGGGAAGCTCCTCGGCGAGCAGGACTATTGCCGAAGATACCGAGCCTCCGAGCAGGCCTGACAGCATTATCTCGGAGGCCGCAAAGGACATCGGATGCGGTGCCAAGGCCGCAATAGCCGCGAAGATTGGTGCCAGGAACAGACTGACGAGGATTATCAACCGCCGCCCGATCCGATCCGCCATGCGCGCAAGCAGCAGGGAACCGATAGCGGAAATCGACATCCAGGCGAACAGGTCCGCAAGCTCCTTCTGGGTGAGATGGAAGCTCTTGGCTATCCACGGGGCCGCCACACCCGCCACGGACAGGCTGTATCCCTGGTAGATGAGCAGCAGCGCGGTGGCGGCAATAACGCCCGCTGAAGTCGTTCGACGATCATCAATTCGTAGGCGGTCCGCTTCCGTTCTCACAGCACCAGTGCCGCGTCTCTGAATTAAGTATTGAGGTTGGCCGTCTATGCAGTATGGGCATACAAGGTGGGGGAGTGGAAGTTGGAGCAGCAGATCGGCGGCAGCTGGAGAGTTGGGTGGACAGCCATGGCATCCCGCAGGCGCTGGTGATGCGGGCCAGAGTTGTGCTCGGCAGCGCGGGTGGCGAGAGCATCCGCGAATTGACGGAGCGGCTCGATATTACCCAGCGTACGGTCGGCCT
>JAKAVC010000014.1 GCA_021817345.1 Deltaproteobacteria bacterium
GGCTCAACGCGGTCCGCTGGGGAACCGCGGTCATGTGAACCAGGCCGAGCGGGATGCCGATAATTGCGCCGGCCACCAGCGCGACGATAATCCATCTGAACTGGACCAGTTCCGGATTGAAGAACGTAGTCGCGACCGCCAGCGCCGCGCCGATCTCGCCGGCCAGCACGCCGCGACGCGCGGTTGCGGGAGAACTCAGCCATCTGAGCGACAGGATAAAGAGCGCGATCGCTATGATGTAGGAAAAATCGGTCAGGTAATGCGCAGTCATTGGCCTTTGCGTCCGCTCAGCTTGAACATCCTGAGCATCCGATCGGTGATGAGGAATCCGCCGACCATGTTGCTGAACGCGGCGGCAACCGCGATCGCGCCGAGAAACGCCGAGAGCGCGGTTCCCTGGCGGCCCGCGATGATGATTGCGGCGACCACGACGATAGCGTCAAGCGCGTTGGTAAGCGCCATCAGCGGCGTATGCAGGAGCGGCGAGACGCGCCGGATAACTTCGAAACCGACAAATCCCGCCAGGACAAAAACGTACAGGTTTTCAACGAACCCCGCTGGCACGATTTCCTTCTCCTTCAGCCGAACCTCAGGCCATCCCAATGGCAGGAACATCCCTGCCGAGATGTCATCTTCTGGTCTCTCTACCGGTGAGCCTCGTGCGGCGCTGACACGATTTCCCGCACCCGCGCGTGAACCACTTCTCCGCCTTGCGTCACCAGGGTTTCGCGCGTGATCTCGTCCTCACGGTCGAGATTGACCTTGCCGTCCTTGCACAGATGCAGCAAAAACGCGGTCACGTTGCGCGAGAACATCTGGCTCGCATGATATGGAACCGTGCTGGCGAGGTTGAAATAGCCCACGATCGTGACGCCGTGCTCGATCACTATCTCGTTGTAGCGGGTCAGCTCGCAGTTTCCGCCGCGCTCGGCGGCAAGATCGACGATGACCGAGCCCGGCGCCATCCCGGCCACCATGTCGGCCGTAATAAGCATCGGCGCGCGCTTGCCGGGGATGGTCGCGGTGGTAATGACCACGTCGCTCTCCGCGATCACCCGCGTCAGCAGTTCGCGCTGGCGTTTTAAGAAGTTTTCGTCCTGCTCGCGCGCGTAGCCGCGTTCGTCCTGCGCCTGCCCGGTTTCAAGCGGCATCTCGACGAACCGTCCGCCGAGGCTCTGCACCTGTTCCTTGACCGCGGGACGCACGTCGTAGGCCGAGGCGACCGCGCCGAGTCTTCGGGCAGTTGCGATAGCCTGCAGTCCGGCGACGCCCGCGCCAAGGACCAGCACGCGGGCCGGGGTGATCGTGCCGGCCGCCGTGGTCAGCATCGGGAAGAAGCGCGGCAGCTGGTCGGCGGCGATCAACACCGCCTTATAGCCGCACACCGTCGCCATCGCGGACAGCGCGTCCATGCTCTGGCTGCGCGTGATTCGCGGCATCAGCTCGACTGCGAGCGCGCTAATGCCCTTTTGCGCGATCTCCAGGACGGTCTCAGGCGATCCGAGCGCGCGCACGAAGCCGATCAGCACCTGCCCGCTACGCATCAGGGCGAGGTCCTCACGGCCGGTCTTGTCGTTGGCGCCGTAACATAGCACCTGGACAACAACATCGGCGGCGCCGAAGACTTCGGCGCGTTTCGCCATTTCCGCGCCCTTCTCCAGGTACTGGGCGTCGGGATAACCCGCCGCCATCCCGGCGCCGGATTCGATAACGACCTTGCATCCCGCCTTGACGAGGTTTGGGATTGAAGCCGGAACGAGCGCCACCCGGCGCTCTCCGGGATAGCTTTCCTTGGGAACACCAACGACGATCATGAGGTTTCTTCAGACGCGATCATCAGGCTACAGCGCCTCTCCCGCGGCGAGCTAATATCGGTTACAAGTTACGCGATAACTCCCTCAAGTCCCGCGGCGCTCACGCCGCATCACCACAAGTAACTACATCACCGGCCAAAGCAATCAAGCGTTTCGCATCGCCCGTACGATCGCGGCGGTCATCTCGCTGGTGGTCGCCTTACCCCCGAGGTCGCGGGTCATGGTGCGCCCACTCTTAAGCACCGATTGCACGCCGCGGCGTATAAGGCCCGCCTGGCGCGGATATCCGACGTATTCGAGCATCATCGCGCTCGACAGAATGATCGCGATCGGGTTCGCGAGGTTCATTCCCGCAATATCCGGAGCGGTGCCGTGGACGGCCTCGAAAATCGCTCCGCGCTCGCCGTAATTCGCGCCGGGAACCACGCCGAGTCCTCCGACCAGTCCGGCGCACAGGTCCGACACGATATCGCCGTAAAGATTTTCCAGCAGCAGCACGTCGAAGGAGCACGGATCGGTGACCAGCCGCATGCAAGCCGCGTCGACAATCTGCTCGCGGTAGGAAATCTTCGGATACTCGCGCGCAACCGCCCTCGCGCATCTGAGGAACAGGCCGTCCGAGAGTTTCATGATGTTGGCCTTGTGGACGGCGGTCACCGATTTGCGCCTGTTGCGCTTTGCGTACTCGAAGGCGAAGCGCGCGATCCGGCGCGAGGCGCGCGCCGTGATCACCTTGATGCTCTCGACCACGCCGGGCGCCACCTGATGCTCGATGCCGGAGTAGAGATCCTCGGTATTCTCGCGCACGACGATAAGATCGACGTTTCGAAACGGGGTGTGCACACCGGGGAAGCTCAGCGTGGGCCGCAGGTTGGCATACAGGTCGAGTTCCCGGCGCAGGTAGACATTGATCGAGCGATAGCCCTCGCCCACGCGGGTTTCGAGCGGGCCTTTGAGGGCGACACCGGTGCGCTTGAGCGAAGCCAGCAGGTCGTCCGGGACCGGGGTTCCGAAGCGCTTGAGCGCCGCCGCGCCCGCAAGCTGGCGATCCCATTCGAGCTTCGCACCCGAGGCTTCGATCACTTCGACCGCCGCATTGACCACCTCAGGGCCGATACCGTCGCCCGGAATCAGGGTGATCGTGCGCGTTCCGTTTCGCGGCCCCGGAATTCCAGCGCTTTTCGCATCGCGGCTTTTTCCCGTGTCCTTCACCTCGGTCCTTTTCACAGCTTCCTCATCAGCAGCCCGTCAGGCCGACGAAAACGTCGCCGACATTGGTTCCGGTCGCTCCGGTAATTAACAAATCGCCTGTCGCGGCGAAAAACTTATACGAGTCGTTGCGCAAAAGCGCCCCGGCGGGATCGAGACCCGCGGCCCTTGCGCGTGCCGCCGTGTCGGGAAAGACAAACGCGCCCGCCGCATCAGTCGGCCCGTCGATTCCGTCGGTTCCCGCGAACAGCGCCGCAATTTTAAGTTCGGGGCCGAGCCTTTCGAGTTCCATCGCCATCGCCAGCGCCGCCTGCTGCGCGCGCCCGCCCTTGCCGCTACCCTTGACGGTCACCACCGGCTCGCCCCCGGCGAGCACGCACAGCCGCCGGCGCGCGAGCGCGACCAGATGGGCGGCGAGCGAGCGGCCAACCTCGTTCGCCTCGCCGCGCAGTTCGCGCCATCGGTCAACCTCGTAGCCGGCTTTCCGCGCGGCGCGTTCAGCCGCGTCGAGGGCGGTTGCGTTATCACCGATAATCACATTGATGACGCGCGCGAAAACCTCGTCGGAGGTTTTCGCGGTCTCGGGCAGGTCGCCGGAGTTCCCGCGCTCAAGATGCTCTCGCACGGATTCCGGCGCGCGGCCCCATAGCCGTCTTCGCTTGAGGATCCCGATTGCGTCGGCGTAGGTCGTCGGATCGGGCGCAGTCGGTCCGGAGCCGATAACCGAGAGAGCGTTTCCGGGCACGTCGGACAGGATGAGGCCGAGGACTTTTCCGCCGCGCGCGGCGCGCGCAAGCGCCCCGCCTTTGACCGCCGAAAGATGCTTTCTGACCGTGTTGAGTTCCGCGATCGAGGCGCCCGAACGCAGCAGCTCGCGGCTGAGCGCAAGCTTGTCCGCAAGCGCCACCCCCTCGGCCGGCATCGCGAGCATCGCGGACGCCCCGCCCGAAAGCGCGACGATCGCAAGGTCGTCCGCGCGCACTTCGCCAAGCGTATCGAGCGCCGCCCGCGCGGCCTTGACCGACGCCTCGGAGGGCATCGGATGAGACGACTCGACGACGCGAAAACGTTTTCGCACGGGCGCGGGGACCTCGCCCCCGGGCAGCGTTACGGCCAGACCCGCCGCTATCCGGTCTCCGAGCCGGACGGCGAGCGCGGCGGCCATCGCGGGCGAGGCTTTTCCCGCCGCGACGATGAAAATCCGCGCCGCCTCGCGAACCATCGCGGGCACCAAAGACGCACCCGGAAGTTCTCCGTCGAGCGCGCGCACAACCAACGCCGAAGGTTCGGCGCCCGCCACGGCGGCGCGATAAATCAGTCCGAGATCCCGCCTCGCGCGCTCGCGCTCCGTCATCGAAGTGGCGAGGTCACGACTTGCGCCTGAGAACGCGGACCGGGCAATCCGCGCTGGGAGCGACAATCACCATGTCCGTCATCTTGACGAACAGTCCGGTCCCGACGACGCCGGGGATGGACAGGATCTCACGCTCGAGGCGCGAAGGATTTTCGATTTTTGTCACGTGGCAGTCGATAATCAGGTTGCCGTTGTCGCTCAGGAACTGATTCCCATCGCCGTCCATCCGGTCGCGTCCCTTGAGGCCGAGCTTTGCCAATTCGCGCGAGACATACGGTTCAGCGAAACGCACCACTTCGACCGGGAGCCGGTGATGGGCCCCGAGCTTTGGCACGAGCTTCTCGGGGCCGACCAGGATCACGACCTTGCGCGAGGCCGCCGCGACAACTTTCTCGCGCACCAGCGCGCCGCCGTATCCCTTGATGAGATTCAGGCGCGGGTCGACTTCGTCGGCGCCGTCGAAATCGACATCGATGCGCTTGACGTCGCCCAGGCCGACAAGCTCGATTCCAACCTCGCGCGCCAGTTCCTCACTGGCGAGCGAGGTTGGCACCCCGCGCACCGGAATCCTGCTCGCGCCCAGCGCGCGAATAAACGCGCCCGCGGCGCGGCCCGTGCCAAGTCCGAGGGTTTGCCCCGGCTTCACGTAGCGCATCGCGTAAGCGGCAAGCTTTTCGAGCGGACCTTCGCTGACCGTAACCATTTAATCCGAAACTCTGCGGCTGGAATTCTACGGTCCCGCGCTACTTGTTGGAACGCAACAGGTTCATGAACTCCTGGCGAGTCTCCACGTTCTTGCGAAACACGCCGAGCATCGCGGAGGTCGTCACGAACGAGTTCTGCTTTTCGACGCCGCGCATCCGCATGCACATATGCTCCGCCTCGAGCACCACCGCGACGCCGAGCGGCTCGATCTGTTCCATTATGGTTTGCGCGATCTGCGTTGTCAGCCGCTCCTGCACCTGGAGCCGGCGCGCATATAACTCGACCATCCGCGCGAGCTTGGAAAGCCCCACGATCCGCCGATTCGGCAGGTAGGCGACGTGCGCCTTGCCGAAAAAGGGCAGCAGATGGTGTTCGCACAGGGAATAGAAGTCGAGATCCTTGCACAGGATCATCTCCTGGTATTCCTCTTCGGTGAACAGCGCGCCGTTTATCATCGACTTCGGTTCCTGCGCGTAACCGCGGGTGAGGAACTCGAAGGCGGCCACGAAACGCCCGGGAGTGCGCCTTAAACCTTCGCGCTCGGGCTCCTCGCCCACATGGCGGAGAATGACCCGCACCGCCTCCTCGGCCTCGGCCCGCGTCGGCACGTTGCGGACGTGCGCCGGGCTGTCAGCGCCGCGGCTTATCTGCCGCTTTCCTTGCGCCATCGGCTGAACTCCAATGCCAATTCTATGGCGAGCGAGGGGCCCCCGCCGCTCATGATGTTAAATCCCGCGACCTCCGCGGCCAACGCCTTCATCAGCGCAAGGTTCCGCGCGAGCGACTCGGCGCGCACTTCGTCCTCGCTCATTCCGGCGTAACGGTCGAGATGATGCGCGGCTTCCTTGAGATCGGCGACCCGCTCGCGCATGTAGGCCGCCATCGATTCCCGCTTGACCGGCATGATGCCGAGCATCGTCGCGAGTCCGAGCGCGCGCGCCCGCGCGACGAAGCGGCGTGCCGTTTCGACCTCAAAGACCGGCTGGGTTATCACGAAGCGCGCTCCAGCCCGCGCCTTGCGCTCGAGCAGTTGGAATTCGCGCTCGATATTCCCGCGGTTCGGATTCGCAACCGCGCCCGCAACCAGCTTGGGAAGCGCCTTGAGCGGCGCCTTGCCCTCGCCCGTGTCGCCGCGGTTGAGCATGGCAATCATTTCGAGCAGGCCAAAGGCGTCGAGGTCGTGGACCGAATGCGCGCCCGAGGGATCGCCGGGGGCGATCCGGTCGCCGGTCAGCGCCACCACCGCGTCGATTCCGAGCGCGGCCGCGCCGAGAAGATCGGACTTGAGCGCGAGCCGGTTGCGATCGCGGCAGGAAAAATTCACCACCACCGCAATCCCGAGCCGGGCGCGGATTATCGAGCCGAACACGATGCTCGACATTTTGACCCGTCCGAGTGCGTTATCGGTCAGGTTGATCGCGTCGGCGTGGCCGACCACGGCGGAAAGCCGCTTGAGCAGCGGTTCGGGATTGATTCCGCGCGGCGGCGCGACCTCCAGCCACAGAGCGGGCCGCGAGCCCGAGAGCGATTCAAGAAAGGTCGGCAAGGAATTTTTTCTCCGAAGAGGTTGGCGATACCGCGCCGAAACTGTTCCGGGCGGCGCGGCGCTTTCACCTGGTAGGCGAGGCGCTCAGGCCTGGCGGCGTTCGTTCGCCTTGACCTTCTGATACTTGCGGTAGTCGTATCCGGTCGCCATCGCCATCAGCAACTGCTCCATTCCGCCCTCTCGCTCACGCCGGAGCACCCGCAACCGGTCGAAGAATTCGCGGAAATCCTTTTCGACCCGATGGGCGGAATCGTTGGACCGCAGGAAGAAATCGTGCAACCGCGTCACCGTGAAGCGAAGCGACGAATAGCGAAGCTCGTTTGGAAAAGCGTCCCACTCGGCCAGCGAAAGCGTGCGCACCGACTCGTAGCCGCGCAACACGCATCGAAACCGGTCGAGCGAATACGCCCCGTCCACAAAGCATAGCGCGTTCACCGCCGTCGCGATATCGAAGATGAACTTGCCGCGGCAGGCCGCCTCGAAATCAAGCAGAGCGACCAGCTTTTCGCCGCGAAACAGCACGTTGTCGGCGAACAGGTCGCCGTGAATCACGCCCTTGGGCAGCTTGCCCTCGAGATAACGGGTCAGGTAATCGACTTCGTCGTCGAGGGTGCGCAAAACCTTGCGAAAATAGTTCGGCAGCCGCGAACGCACCGTCAGGTACAGGTCGGCGATCCGCTCGAAGCTGAATCGGTTGTCGATCCCCTTCTTGTACGCCTTGCCGACCACGTGCAACTCGGCGAGCGAGCGGCCGATGGTCTCGAGCTGGGTTTCCTTCAGATTCGGGACGCTCACCACCTTGCCTTCGTGGTAGCGGAACAAGGAAACGCACTTGCTGTTGAACTGGCGGTAAAGCCGTCCCATCCGGTCCTGCAGGGGATGCGGGCAGGGAAAGGAATGCTTGCGAAGAAAGGTCAAAAGGTCGAGTTCGCGCTTGAGTTCGTTCTCGCCCTTGACCTCGTCAACGCGCAAGAGGAAGCGCCCGCGCGAAGTTTCCAGCAGATAATTGCTGTTGACCGAACCTTCGGGTATGCCGGAAAAGCTGGCGATGCGCCCGAGGCTGTAATCCTCGGCCAGTTCCTTGAGGAAGGGTTTCGTCAGCTCGGTGTAAACGGCCATGAAACGGAAGCGCTAGCCTTGTTGCCCGCGGCAAGTCTAGAAGCTGCATGGCAGTCCGTCAACCGGGTGTCTCCGCAACCGGAGCCCGGGGTCGGGCGTGAACGATCCGGCATCAGGTCTGTGCCGATCAGGAGAATTTGCGATGGCGGCCACGAAAAAACCCGCTCACAAAGCCTCGTCCTCGACCCATCCGATGGAAGGCAAAAACGCCCCGCCCTTCGAACTCGCAACCGCCGACGGAAAGACGGTCGCGCTCGCCGACCTTATCGGCAAGCGCGGACTCGTCCTCTATTTCTATCCCAAGGACATGACGCCGGGATGCACGACCGAAGCGTGCGGGTTTCGCGACAACCTGGACGCGATACGAAAGCTCGGCGCGGAGGTCGCCGGAATAAGCGGCGATTCGCCCGAGTCGCATCGCAAATTTGCCGACAAACACGCGCTCAACTTCACCCTGTTGAGCGACCCCGGGAATAAGGTCGGCAAGCTCTACGGCGTATTCAAAAAGAAATCCCTCTACGGGCGCGAATTCATGGGTATCGAGCGCACCACGTTCATCATCGATCGAAGCGGCGTGGTGCGTAAGGTGTTTCCCAAGGTCAAGGTCAACGGCCACACCGAAGAAGTGCTAGAGGCGCTCCGCGAAATCGGTTAGCCCTCCCGCAGTCAGGTTCCCCTCTCCAGAAGGGCGAGGGGATCGGAGTCGGAGGCAGGTGATCGAAAAGCAATGCGTGCGTCTTGCGGGCGAGGCCTCAGGAGGCGAGTCTCCGGCCGGGTCCGGCAAGCGCCGCGCTCAGGAACTTGCTGGCGGCCTTGATGGCGTTCGCGCCAAGGTCGTGGTCGGCGCGCGGAAAGTAGCTGGTCGAAACCTGCGCCCCGCGCATCCTGAGCGCACCCGCCAGCCGCTCGGCCTGGCTGAGCGGCGCGCGATGGTCGCGTGCGCCATGAATGATGAGGACCCTGCACTTGAGCCGCGGCGGCAGGTTTTCAATCACGCTGCGCTCGCGTAATACGCGACGGCTCGGCCATACCTGGTGAAGCATCTCGAGCTTGGCTACGAGCGGAGCCTCGGGCCATAACCGCACCAGGTCGTAGGCTCCGGACTGAAGGATGATGTTTCCCACGCGCGGGTCGTGGTCCATGAGCAATCCGGCCGCGACGGCGCCGTCGCCGATACCCCATACCGCGATCCGTTTCGGGTCGATGTCGGGGCGAGCCTTGAGAAGATTGAGCGCCTTGTGCGCGGCGGCGACCGCCTGCGGACCGACGAGCCGACTCGGTCCGGAGGAATGCCCATAGCCGGGGATACTGATACACGCGACCTGCATCCCGAGCGTCAGGGCAAGGTTTCCGTGCGTCTTGACGCATCGCGCCGCGTCACCCTGCCCCGCGTTCAGGATCAGTACCGCGGGCAGACGGCCCGACCCCGGGCTTCGGACGAAGTAGCCGTCGATATGGTAGCGATTGGGGCCGAGCGAGACGTCGAAGGTGAACGGCTTTACAAAGGACGACGAGAGCATCTTTGGCGCGGGCGTGCGGCCGCATCCCGAGACGCCGAGCAGGACTAGCGCGACGCCAAGGATGACGCCTCTCATCCGGAGCGCGGCGCCCAGGCGACGGCTGTTCAACTCCCCGCCACGCCGAATTCCCATACGGCCGGTCAGTCTAGCCCCGCACGCAAGCCACGGTAAAGAATGCCCGCCCGTATCGGGCGCGGCTATCGAGGGGCAAAGCGCTATGTTGAATCGGGCGCACCTTTGGAAGATACTTTCTCACTCACAAGAATCCGCACGTGCTTCATTTGTCACGATGAGTAACCGGGCTTCATCGATAATCGATTTCGACAAGGGCGACGGCGTAGTGCCGGTCGTCACCGTGGATCACGCGAGCGGGCGGGTCCTGATGGTCGCGTACATGAACCGCGAGGCGTTCGAGGAGACCGTCTCGAGCGGGCGCGCATGCTACTTTTCGCGCTCACGAAACCGCCTGTGGCGCAAGGGCGAGGAGTCGGGCAACTTCCAGACGGTGCGCGAAATCCGCATCGACTGCGACGCCGACACGGTGCTTCTTTGCGTCGATCAGCACGGCGACGCCGCTGCCTGTCACGAGGGCTACGAATCCTGCTTCTTTCGCGCGCTTCGCGACGGCGAGTGGAAAATTGTCGATGAGCGCAAAGTCGATCCCGCGAAGTACGGCCCAAGCTACGGACATCAGAAAAAATCCGCCCAATGAAACCAGCTCATCGGGCGGCTGAGTGCATTTAACATAAAGTTCATGGCAACTTCGGAGAGAAGCTTAAGGTTCGGGATTCCCAAGGGAAGCCTCGAACAGACCACTATCGAGATGATGCGCAAGTCAGGATGGCGCATCTCGGTTGACAGCCGTTCCTATATCCCGACCGTTGACGATCCGGAACTGGAGCTGCGCCTGATGAGGCCGCAGGAGATGCCGCGTTACCTGGCCGACGGCTCACTCGACGCGGGAATCACCGGCGCGGACTGGATCGTCGAGAACAACGTCGAACTGGTCGAAGTCGAAAAATTCATCTACTCGAAGGTCTCGCTCAGGCCCACCCGATGGGTTCTCGTCGTACCCGAGAATTCCCCTGTGAAGAGGCTTGAAGACCTTGCGGGCAAGCGCGTGGCGACTGAGATGGTCTCGTTCACGCGGCGAGTGTTTGCCGAACGCGGCGTGAAGGTTGACGTGGAATTTTCCTGGGGCGCGACCGAGGCCAAGGCGGCCGACGGCCTGGTGGACGCAATCGTGGAAGTCACGGAGACCGGCTCGTCGATCCGCGCCAACAAGCTTAGAATCGTCGAGGAGCTTCTCACCTCGACGCCGGTGCTGGTCGCCAACAAGGAGGCCTGGCAGGAGGCCTGGAAACAGGCCAAGGTGCGGCAAATCGGCGTTCTGATGAGGGCGGCGCTGGACGCGGAGAATCGCGTCGGGCTCAAGCTCAACGTCGCGCGGCGCAATCTTGAGAAGGTGATCGCGCTGCTGCCCGCGATAAGCGCGCCGACTATCTCGCAGCTCTATCCGTCGCCCGCGCTCAAAGGCGAGGAATGGGTCGCGGTCGAAACCGTGATCGCCGAGCATACCGTCCGCGAACTTTTCCCCAAGCTGCTGGAAGCGGGCGCGGTCGGTATCGTCGAGTATCCGCTGAACAAGATCATATAGCGTGGTGTCCCGCAGATAAGTTGCTGAGATGTCGCTCGGTGGAATGAGATTCTTCGCTTCGCTCAGAATGACAGGCGCGCGCACCGCTGTTGGTCATTCTGAGCGAAGGCTGCCGAAGCGAAGAATCTCATGCCACTGGCGTCCGCGGTAAAATTATTAAGGGGACGCCACACCGGCGTCGGCGCGCCTCTCCGGCTCCACGGCCATCCGTCGCGCGGCGCTTACGCCACCCGCGCGATACTGCTATACCGCGTCGTCGTGAGGAGGAATCCACGATGGCGGAAAAGCGCACCCTGCGGCTCGAGACAAAGAACGGCGTCCGGTCGATAATTTTCGCGCGCCCCGAGCAATACAATACGATCACGCCTGAATTCCGCGACGAACTTTCGCACGCCCTCGACGAGGCCTGCGGCGACCACGACGTCCGCGTGGTCCTGCTACGCGCGGAGGGCCCGGCCTTTTGCGCGGGCTACGGACTCGATTGGTCAACCCGCGCGCAGGCGACCGAGCAGCAGCGCAAGCGCGCGTGGGACTCGATCGCCGACCTGCGCATGATCTCGCAGTACGTCAACGTGTACATGAAGCTCTGGTACCTGAGTAAGCCGACCATCGCGGCGGTGAATGGATGGTGTATCGGGGGCGGGACCGACATGGTGCTGTGCGCCGACCTGATAATCGCGGCCGAAAACGCCTCGTTCGGATATCCGCCGGCGCGCGTGTGGGGAACCCCGACCACCGCGATGTGGGTGTATCGGATGGGACTGGAGCGTGCGAAACGATACCTGCTCACCGGCGACGAGATCCCCGCAAAGGAGGCCGCGCGAATTGGCCTTGTCCTCGAAACGGTGCCCGACGACGAACTCCTGTCGCACGCGACCGCGCTCGCCGAGCGGATGGCGCGGGTGCCGGAAAACCAGCTCCAGATGATAAAGCTTCTGTGCAACCACACGGCCGAGAACATGGGGCTTGCGACTTCGCGCCTGATCGGTTCGCTGTTCGACGGTATCGCGCGTCATACCCAGGAGGGATTGGACTTCGTCGCGCGCGCGAGCGAGGTTGGATTTCGCCAGGCGGTGCGCGAGCGCGACGACCCGTTCGGCGATTACGGCTCCGGTCCGCGCTCTAAACGCCGTGGCAAGAAGTAAAAGCCGTCGCATGGTGCGACGGCGGTCTTTTACGATTGCTACGGCGGACCGAACCAGCCGAAAGAGCTTTGCGGCCTATGCCCGGCGTGGCCGGATACGGCGAGCGCGACAAGATGCGCGCCAGACGCGGTGGCAGGCTCGATCGGCCACAGGCGGACCACGCTAGCCGGGTTCGCCGGGAGGCGGACGCCGGCGCATCCGGAAGTCCTCCATCCCGGGAACTCCGCGCGGGGTCTCGTCGTCGAACAGGACCGAAACCACGCCATATACCGCGACTATTGTCCAGAACGCGCCCGTCTCGGTCGGAGGCCACGCCGTGCTCATCAGCAGCTTGAACACGGTCGGCACCATCTCCTGCGTAAGACGGAGCGCATCGCTCAAAGTTCTATTCTCCGGACCAGTTGGGCTTGCGCTTCTCCGCGAACGCGCGCGGCCCTTCGGCCGCGTCCTTGGAGCGGAACACGCGCGACTGCCCTTCGTAATGGCGCTCTATTGCCTCGTCGATAGGCCGCCCGAGACCCACCATCGCGGCTTCCTTGGTGCCCTGGATCGAAACCGGCGAACATTCCATTATCTCGCTGGCCCAGCGCTCGGCCGTCGGCATAAGGTCCTTGAGCGCAACGACCTCGTTTACGATGCCCCAGCGCGCCGCCTCCTGGGCCGTGATGTGCTTGCCGGTCAGCATCATGCCCATCGCGATTTTGACCGGGATATGACGCGGCAGGCGATGCACTCCGCCCGCGGCCGCCATCAGGCCCACGCGCGGCTCGGGCAAGCCGAAGCGGGCGTGCTCGGCGGCGATAATGATGTCGCAGGAAAGTGCGATCTCGAATCCGCCGCCGAGAGCAAACCCGTTCACGGCGGCGATTATCGGTTTGAAGATGTCGAAGCGCGCGGTGATTCCGGCGAATCCGCCCTTGGAGCGCATCAGTTGCTCGCCCTGATGCTCGGCGGTCCACTTGAGATCGTTGCCTGCGGAAAAAGCCTTGTCGCCGGCGCCGGTAACGATCGCGACCCACATATTCCTGTCCGCGACGAAGTCGTCCCACACCTGATCCATCTCGGTATGGCACGGGGGATGAAGCGCGTTCATGCGCTCGGGCCGGTTGAACGTGATGTAGCCAACATGACCGCGTTTCTCGTATCTGACGAACTTGAGTTCCATCGTGTGCGCAACCTCCAGCTCTATTGCTCTTCGAGCAGTTCAAAAAAAGCGTCGATACTTCGCATCAGTTGGCGGCGGATCTGTTCCTTGCTGCCCTCGATAAGGTGCATCGTAACGCGTCCCGACGAGCCGTCGGCGAGCGTCACGTGAGCGTCCTCCACCGAAGCGACCGGCGTCTCGCTGAACAGCCGCATCCCATAGACCAGGGCGCCTTTTTGCGCGCCGCCTTTGACCAATCGGAGTTTTCGGGCCATCACGGCCTCCCCCGTCTTTACGATTCAAGCTCTATAGCACATAGGAACGCCAAAGCGGCTCCGAGCCCTGAGGATTTCCGCCCGAGGCTTCGTGACGCGTTGACAGCGCCGCACGGACTTCGCAGGATTGCATCCTGAGTATGCGCGCTATCAGATACGTGTTTGTCGTTGCCGCCGCGTTCGCGCTCGGCGGGTGCGGGCTGATCTATCAGGCCGGCTCCGGTATCCGGGCCCATCGCATGAGCGAGAGCCTGCGGGTCGGCGAGAGCATGCTGGAGGTCCATAAGAAATGGGGCGAGCCCGATATCCGCACCTATCCGGCCTCCAACGTCGAAGTCTGGAGCTACGCCGTTCATCCCAACACCAACGACATGACTGCCGCGCTGCTATACACTTCGGCCAAGCCGGGCGACACAGGGACCTTTCTCGATCTGAAATTTATCAATGGCAAGCTAGCCAATTGGGGTGAGGCTGTGCATACGATGCCGGCCAAGCAGGGTGCGCGGTTTTCCGCAGGTTTTGGCACCCCCGGAGGTCCGAATTCGGCGTACCATTTCTGAGCGGCCGACGTGTACTTGGTGTCAAGATGGTTGCATGGTTGTTGGCGCATAAGGTTTAATGATGCAGATTCGTGCCAACAGGCGCCGAATTTGCGACGTGGTCGAAGCTCTTGTGACATCTGCCACGCGGTGTATGCGGATAGTTAGGGGGGGAAATAGTGGCAACCGCACGTAAGAGCTTTGAAACGATCCTGCTCGATCGGTCTTGGGTTTCGCAGCAGGATCTCGACAAGGCTCGGCAGAGAAAAAAAGCCGGCCAGGAACTGGCCGACGTGCTGGTCGAGATGGGCGCGCTTGAGCCTCAACGCCTCGCTCGCGCTCTCGCCCAGGAATATCAGCTCCCATTCCAGGGTCACGTCGACGAGCACATGCTGGACACCGCGCTCGTCGCCAAAGTCCCGATCAATTACGCCAAGAAGAATCGCGTGCTCCCGTTAGCCGTGGCCGACGGCTCGATAACCGTCGCGATCGCCGACCCGTCGAACTACGAGCCCCTCGACGATCTTCGCGTGTTGTTCGGGATGCCGGTTGCGGCGGTGGTGGTTCCCACCCAGGTGCTGGACGATGCGATAAACCGCGCGTACGACCAGGCCACGACGTCGGCCGCCGATTTGATGATCGACCTCGAAGAGGAACGGCTCGACGTGGTCGCCAGCGAACTTGCGCAGGAACCGCGCGACCTGCTCGAATCCGACGAAGCCGCGCCGATTATCAAGCTGGTCAACGGGCTGCTCTCACAGGCGGTCAAGGACCGCGCCAGCGACATCCATATCGAATGTTTCGAGAATGAACTGGTCGTGCGTTTTAGGGTGGACGGGATGCTTTACGACGTGCTCTCGCCGCCCAAGCGCTTCCAATCGGCGCTCACCTCGCGCGTCAAGGTGATGTCCGGGCTGGACATCGCCGAAAAGCGCCTGCCCCAGGACGGCAGAATCAGGGTACGAATCGCAGGACGCGATATCGACATCCGGGTCTCGACGATCCCGACCGCGCACGGCGAACGAATCGTGCTGCGCCTGCTCGATCGCGCCCAGGCGCTGGTGGACGTCGATCTTGACCGCCTCGGATTCTCGGGCGACAACCTGCGTCGCCTCGACCGGCTGATCCGCCAGAGCCACGGAATCATCCTGGCCACGGGCCCCACCGGCTCGGGCAAGACGACCACCCTTTACGCCTGTCTCTCGCGCATCAACTCGCCCGAGAAGAACATCATCACGATCGAGGATCCGATCGAGTATCAGTTGCGCGGGGTCGGCCAGATGCAGGTCAACCCGAAGATTGAGTTGACCTTCGCCAACGGCTTGCGCTCGATATTACGCCAGGACCCCGACGTCATCATGGTTGGTGAAATCCGTGACAGCGAAACGGCCGAAATCGCCATCCAGGCCGCGTTGACGGGCCACTTGGTCTTCTCCACGCTCCATACCAACGATTCCTTCGGCGCGGTAAGCCGGTTGGTGGACATGGGTATCGA
>JAKAVC010000027.1 GCA_021817345.1 Deltaproteobacteria bacterium
ATGTTATAGTGCCGGTTACGCTCGCGATAATCTTCCTGCTCCTCTTCCTGAACTTCGGCAACGTGGTCGAGGTGCTGATCGTGATGCTGGCGTTGCCGTTCGCGCTCGTCGGAGGCATCTGGTTCATGTACCTGCTCGGCTACAATATGAGCGTTGCCGCGGCGGTCGGATTTATCGCGCTGGCGGGGGTCGCGGCCGAAACCGGCGTCGTGATGATCATCTATCTCGACGAGGCTTTCGAGGCCCGGCGCCGCGAAAAGGGCGCGCTTGGACGCGGAGACCTCTATGATGCCATCATGGAGGGCGCGGTCGAGCGGGTGCGTCCGAAAATGATGACTGTGTGCGCCGTTATCGCGGGCCTGCTCCCGATCATGTGGAGTTCCGAGACGGGCGCCCGGTTGATGAAGCGAATCGCGGCGCCGATGGTCGGCGGGATGATTTCCTCGACCGTCCTGACGCTGATCATCATTCCGATTCTCTACGAAATCTGGCGCGGTTATCAGATACGCCATCAAAACCCGGATGAAGACTGATTCGAAAGCGCTGCGCGTGGCCACCCTGTTCGCCGCATTCGCCTCGATGGCGGCGATAACCGCGGGGCTGACCGGATGCGACAAGCTTGAGGCGCTTCTTCACGGCAACCGATGCGTGCTGAGCGACCGCGTCATCCATCCGGGCATGGCTGCCGAGGTCGCGGTCGAGGGCGGTCCTTCGGGCCGCGCATGCTGTATCCGATGCGCGATCACCTATGCGCAGCAGACCGGCAAGAAGGTCCGCGTCACGTCCGTCACCGACTACAAGACGCACAAACCGCTCGCGCCCGACCGGGCCTTTTATGTAACGGGCAGCGACGTCGCGCCGTGCGTGGGGCCGCCGATGGAAGCGAGCGCTGGCCGACGCGGATGTTGCCTGCTCGGGTTCGACCGATGTACGCCCAGCACGGTCGCGTTCTCCGACCTGCAGGACGCGATCCGTTTCCAAAGGGAACATGGGGGACGTATCGAGACGTTCCCCGAATTGGCGCGTTCATCCGGCGGGGGGCTCGTCGCCGCACGCAGATAGCATGCGCCGTGTGCTGATTCGCGGCGGCCCGATACTTGCGTAGGCAATGGTGGCGGTCGCATATCGCGCATGGTCGCGGTTCAAGAGGAGATGGTGGTGGAATTGCCTTCAACCGGAGTTTCAAAGCTGCTCGACGCGGAAAAGCGCGCGGACGAGATTACGCTTCGCGCCCGCCAGGAGGCCGACCGGATCGTCGCCGACGCGCGCAAGCGCGCCGAGGAAATCCTTGGCGCGCAGGGCGGCGGCACAGAGGGTAATCGCGAAGCGGCGCGGATCCGGCAGGAGGCCGACGCCGAGAAGACCCGAATCAGGAGCGAAACCGAACTGCATATCGAACACATTCGAAAGGTTGCCGAAACCCGCCGCGCGGAGGCGCTGGAACATCTGGTCAGGGCTCTGTTCGGCCAATTATGATCCTCAAGGCGTCGCGCTATTCCCTTCCGATTGCGAAAATTCGCACTTCGCTCGGTGATCTTCTGGGCGCGCGCGAGTACGCGATGCTCCTGCATGCGCCGCGCCTCGACGACATGATGGCCGCGCTTCGCACGACGGCCTACGGGCCGGCGCTCAGGACTGCCGATGTGAGTTTTGCAACCGCGGTGCGCCGGTTTCGCCTGTCGAAGGCCGAGCGGCTGATCACGGCGCTCCCGCCTGGCGCGCTGGCGCTATGCCGCACGTTTCTCTCACGCTTCGAACTCGAAGCACTCAAGGTGATCCTGCGCGCGCTCGTCTCCGGAACCGAACGGCGAAGGACGCTTTCGATGCTTCAGCCGATGCCCGCGCGCTCGGTCCTTCCGATCGAAGGATTGCTCGCCGCCAGGACGCTCGAAGAGGCGGCCAAGACGCTCGCCGGGACTCCTTACGCCGAGCCGCTCACGGAAGGATTGAAAAGCGCGGCCGAGGAAGCGGTGGGAACGAACAACGCGCCGCCGCTCAGCGAAGTCGAAGCGCATCTCGACCGATCGTTCCTGATTCGGATGTCGCGCGCCTCAGATATGTTCGCCGGCGAGGAACGAGCTATTCTCAGGCGGCTCCTTGGCGTGTTGATCGATGTGATCAACGTGCTCTGGACCGAACGGCTCAGAAAGACGTTCCATCTCCCGCCCGAAGCGGCCGTGCGCCGTCTTTGTCCCGCGGGCTTTTACTTCGACAACGCGAACAAGCGCGAGACCCTCGCGCACTGGGACGGCGAAGGGCAGCCGCCTTTTGTCGCGGTCGGGTTGGAAGAGGCCGGTGGGCCGCTTCGAGTCTCGCTGATGCGAATGCTCGCGCGCGAGGCGCGTCGCCCGCTGTTCGCAATCCCGTTTCAGGCGGGCGTGGCGCTGAGTTACCTCGTGATGGGCGATCTCGAGACCGCCGATCTGGTCGCGCTATACGAGGGCCGGCGATGGGGCAGAGACCCGATGCAACTTGCCGACACGCTGATCCGGTTCCACGGCGCGGCGCTGGCCGGAGGTGAAGGTGCTTAGGCCGGTTCAACTCGTCAGGGCGGACATCTACGTGCTCGAGGCGCGGGTCGAGCGGGTCACATGGGCGCTCGCGCGGCTCGGATTGCTGCATCTGGTGAACGTGCGCGAGACGGTTGCCAGAGCTGAGCCTGCGCTCGACGTCTCCCAGGTTGAGATGGAACGGCGCTACGGAGCGATCCTCGAGCGAAGTAAGCGCCTGATGGAACTGCTCGGGCTCGGCTACGACCCGTTCGGCCTGGAGGTCGAAAGTGTCTCCGAGCAGGAATTCGCAAATCTCGAAAAAGAACTCGAAGCGCTGGAAAAGGTCCTGCCTCAGCTTTACGACCGCGCGCGCCGCCTCAGGGAATCACGCCCGGGCGCCAAACGCCGCATCGAGATTCTCCGAATGCTTTCCGAGGCCGCTATTGAGCCGGCTCATCTCGCCAAATCAGGCCGCCTGGTGGTGAAGGTAGGCGTTATTCCTCCGGAGCGCCTGAGCACGGCCGGGCAGCAGTTCCAGTCGCTGCCCCATCTGTTGCAACTTCTCGGCGAGGTGGAGGGTGGAATGGCGGTTCTGATCGCAGTCCTTAACCCCGACCGCGAAAAGGCTCAGGCGATTCTGCAGAGCGCGCGGTTCGAAGAGGAATCGGTCGGCGACGCGCCGGTTGCGAAGGCGTTGGAAGCGGCCACGGGTGAGGAAAAGGAACTCGATGCGCAACTCGAAGCGGCCCGCGAGACGCTTCGGCGCTCCGCGGAACAGGCGCGCCCCGCGCTTTCGATGATCCGGCGCAAGGCGGAGATCGCTCTTGGGCTCACCCGGGCGCGCCGCCATTTCGGCCGCGTCGGCCATACGATCCTCATTTCGGGATGGGTTCCAAAGGCAAAGATCACGACCGTGCGCGACGAGGTCGCGCGCGCGACCGAGGGCGCCGCTTACCTGGAAATCGTCGCTCCAACCGAAATGCGCGAGGTCGCTGCGGGAACCCTTCGCATCCCCATTCTCTTCAGCAACCCGCTGTTCCTCAAGCCGTTCGAGCGGATGACCGCCGCGTATGGCGTGCCCCGATACGGCGAAGTCGAGCCGACCGCTTTTCTGGCGGCCGGCTTTCTTATCATGTTTGGCGTGATGTTCGGCGACGCGGGGCAGGGCTTAGTGCTTGCGCTCGCGGGCTACGCGATATTCAGAACTTCGTACCGATATACCGACCTCGGAATTCTGCTGATCGAATGTGGAATCGCGTCGATAGTATTCGGATGCCTGTACGGAAGCGTTTTCGGACTGGACAATGTGATTCCCGCGCTATGGTTCAATCCGATGCGCGACGTGACGCGAGCGATAACTGTATCGATCGCTTTCGGCGCGATCCTGATAAGCATCAGCCTGATACTCAACATCATAAACAGCTTGCGCGCGCATGAAACCGGAGCGGCGCTCTTCGGCGAGCACGGCCTGGTGGGGGCATTTATCTACTGGGTATGTCTGGCGATCGGGAGCCGCTTCCTGCTGACCGGCGAGGCCGGTGTCGAAGGCTGGGTTTTGGCGCTACTGATCGGACTTCCGGCGCTGAGCATCGTGTTCCATCGCCCGATCGAAGAGATTTTCCGCCGAAAACGCGGCGAAGCGGTGCCGTGGGGCCGGATGCCGGGTTTGCTGGTCGAAGCGATGGTCGGGCTGGGCGACGCGTTTCTATCGTACCTTGCCAATACCGTATCGTTCATCAGGATCGCCGCGTTCGCGCTCGCCCATATTGGCCTTTTTATCGCCGTATTTGCGCTTGCCCACACGCTCTCGCGGACAGCGGGCGGAGGGCTCTGGTATTGGCTAACGATGGTCGTTGGAAACATATTTATAATTGTGCTCGAGGGGATGATGGCGTCGATTCAGGCTATTCGTCTCGAGTATTATGAGTTGTTCGGAAAGTTCTTCAGAGGTGGTGGAGAGGAGTTCCGGCCGCTTCACGTCTAGCGAGGAGGTAACATGCGTCGGGTCCAAACCTGGATGAAGCTTGCGGGCGTCACGGTATTTGCCGCCGCGGTAATCGTGCTCGTCCCTCTGGTTCTGTTCGCGCAGCAGACCGCCGCGCGGGCCGGCACCACGTCGCCCGAAGCCATGAAATGGGGATTTATCGCCGCGGCGGTGTCGGTCGGATTCAGCACCATCGCGGGCGGCATCGCGGTCGGAATGGTCGGTTCGGCCGCGATGGGCGTGGTCGGCGAGCGTCCCGAAGCGGCTCCGCGCGCGCTTATCTTCGTCGGCCTTGCGGAAGGAATCGCGATCTACGGGCTTATCGTGTCGGTTATGATCCTGAGTAAGATCTGAGATGGTTCCGTTCATAATCGCCGAAGAGGAGATCGTCATCGGCTTCGGTCTAATCGGCGTTAAAGGAATTACGCCCGCCGGGCCCGACGCGGCGCGGCGCGAACTCGAGAACGCGGTCTCGGCCAAGGAGGCACGAATGGTCCTGGTCACCGAGCGAATCGCCGACTGGATAAGGCCGCAGATTCGGAACGCGATCCTCGCCGGCGCGATGGTGCAGGTGATTCCCGGCTTTGGCGGACGAATCGAAAAGCGGGTCGATGAAGAGGCGCTGTTGCTCTCGGCGCTCGGAATAAAACTGTGAGGCGCGATGCCTGATACGTTACAAACAACCGGCCCGAGCGCCGACGTGCTCGCCAAAGCGATCGTCGCGCAGGCCGAAGAAGAGGCGAAGAAGATCCGCCAAACCGCCGAGGCCGAGGCAGAACGCATTCTCGCCGAGGCGAAGGCCGAAAAGGACAAACGCGACGCCAGCGAAAGCCGGGAGGAGACGGCTCGGGTGCGCAAGCAAGCCGCGACCGAACTCGCGCTCGCGCGGTTCGAGGCGCGCCACGGCCTTCTCAAGGCGCGCGAGGAGCTTATCGAACAGGTTTTCGTCGAACTTCCGGCGGCGCTTGACGCGCTTAGAAAGAGCGCGGCGTACCCGCGCCTGCTTGCCGGCCTCGTGCACGAGGCGACAGCCGCGCTTCAAGGCGAACGGTTCATCGTAAAGGTCGCGCCCGAGGACAGGTCCGCGGCGGCGCAGGCGATGGGTGACAACGATGGGGGAAAGATTCAGATCGAGGAAGATGCCGGCGTGCGCGGAGGATGCGTCGTGTGGCAGGAGGACCGCCGCGCCTATTACGACAACAGTTTCACGGCGATAGTCGCGCGCGCCAAGCCGCGGCTTCGCCCGATGGTCGCCGAGTGGCTATTCGGAAAGGATGAGTCGTGGCGGGTGAGCTGACAATATCGGCGGATGGTGTCCGCGATGCCGGGCGCAAGCCTGTCGGGCGCACCGTGTGGGTTAGCGGCCCCGTGGTCAAGGCCGAAGTCGAGCGCGCGGTCTTTATGGGCGAGCAGATGGAGGTCGGCGACGAGCGGCTGATCGGCGAGGTGATCGGCGTTTCGGGAGACCAGGCGCTTCTCCAGGTCTACGAAGAGACCGAAGGACTCGGGCCGGGACGGCCAGTGTTTTCAACCGGGCTTCCGATGTTCGTTACGCTCGGGCCGGGACTCGTGGGCAGCGTGTTCGACGGTATCCAGCGTCCCCTTTATGCGCTCGAGAAAGCCGGGCCGTACATTTCGCGCGGGACCAAGGCGACGCCGCTCGATATGGAAAAGCGATGGCATTTCGCCGCGCGAAAGCGCACCGGCGAAAAAATCCGCGCCGGCGAGGTGCTCGGCGTCGTGCAGGAAACCTCCGTGATCGAGCATCGCGTGCTCGTGCCGCCGGAGGTCGCGGGCGAGCTCGCGAGCGTCGCGCCCGAGGGCGATTACACGGTGGGCGACGTTATCGCGACCGTTCGTGACGAAAAAACCGGCAAACAGACGCCGCTTACCATGGCGCATCGATGGCCGGTCAAACGTCCACGCCCCTACCGGAACCATCTGCGGCCGCGGGAGCCGCTCGTCACCGGCCAGCGAATTTTCGATCTTTTCTTTCCTTTGGCGAAGGGTGGAACCGCGGCGATCCCGGGCGGGTTCGGTACCGGCAAGACCGTCACGCAGCATCAGCTCTCCAAGTGGGCGCTTGCCGACATAATCGTGTTTGTCGGATGCGGCGAGCGCGGAAATGAGATGGCGGAGGTGCTGCTGGTTTTTCCAGAGCTTGCCGACCCGCGCACCGGGCGCCCGCTGATGGAAAAGACCGTCTTGATCGGCAACACCTCGAACATGCCGGTCGCCGCGCGCGAGGCGAGTATATACACGGGAATAACTATCGCCGAATACTACCGCGACATGGGCTACGACGTCGCGCTGATGGCTGATTCGACTTCGCGATGGGCCGAGGCGCTCCGCGAAGTCTCGGGACGGCTCGAGGAAATGCCGGCGGAAGAGGGATTTCCGGCGTACCTGGCGGCGCGTCTCGCGCAGTTCTATGAGCGTGCCGGGCACGTCGAAACTCTCGGCGGGAGCAACGGTTCGGTCACGGTGATCGGCGCGGTTTCACCCGCGGGCGGCGATTTCTCGGAACCGGTGACGCAGCATACCAAGCGCTTCACGCGATGCTTCTGGGCGCTCGACAAGGATCTCGCCGCGGCGCGTTACTTTCCGGCGATTAACTATCTGGAAAGCTACAGTGGCTATCTCGACGAGGTCGGCGAATGGTGGCATCGCGAATACGGCGCGCGATGGCGCGATTTGCGCGACGAGGCCATGCGCCTTCTGCAGGAGGACAGCCGGCTCCAGCGGATCGTCAGGCTTATAGGCGAGGACGCGCTTCCCGACGAGCAGCGGCTGATAATCGAAGGCTCGCGCCTGCTCCAGGAGGCCTGCCTTCAGCAGAACGCGAATGATCCCGTCGACACCTTCTGCGCGCCGGAAAAGCAGCTTGCGCTGCTTGGCGCGGTGCTCCATTTCGTCAGGCGCGCCGAAGAGATTGTAAAGAAGGGCGCCCCTATTCATCGCGTGCGCGAGATGGCGGTGCGCGAGGAGATCGTGCGCGCGAAGGAAAAAATTCCCAACGACAAGCTCGAACTGTTCAAGGAATTGACGGGCAGGATCGACGGGGAGATGGACGCGCTCTATCGCGATTTCCGGAGAGTCACATGATGCGCGAGAGCGGACGGTTCCAGTGCGGGCTGAAAAGCGTGTCGGGAGCGCTCGTGTTCCTCGAAGGCGGCGCCGGCGTCTCGTACGGCGAGATGGTCGAGGTGATCGCGGACGGGCGCGTGCGGCCGGGCAGAGTGCTCATCGCGGGCCGCGAAACCGTCGCGATCGAAGTCTACGAAGGCACCGAGGGCCTGTCGCCTTCCGAGACCCGGGTCAGATTTCTCGCCCACGGACTCGAAGTGCCGGTGGCCGAGGAGATGCTCGGCCGCACCTTCGACAGCTTCGGGCGCGCGCTCGACGGAGGCCCCGAGCCGCTCGCCCGCGAATGGCGCGATGTCAACGGCGCGGCGATAAATCCCGCGATGCGGGCGTATCCGCGCGACTTCCTGCAGACCGGCATCTCCGCGATAGACGGGATGAACACCCTGGTGCGTGGCCAGAAGTTGCCGATTTTCTCGGCGAGCGGACTGCCGCACAACCGGCTCGCGGCGCAGATTGTGCGCCAGGCCGAGGTGCCGGGCGAGCGCGCGGGTTTCGCCGTTATTTTCGCGATCGTCGGCGCGAGCCGCGACGTCGCCGAGATGTTCCGCCGCAGCGTCGAGGAAAGCGGCGCGCTGGGCCGCGTCGCAATGTTCGTCAATTTCGCCGACGACCCGGCCGTCGAGCGCCTTATCACGCCGCGCACCGCTCTCACGCTCGCGGAGCACCTCGCATTCGACCGCGCCATGCACGTGCTGGTGGTGATCACCGACATGACGCAGTATTGCGAGGCGCTTCGCGAGGTCGCCTCGGCCAAGGGCGAAGTGCCAAGCCGCAAGGGATTTCCCGGCTATCTGTACAGCGATCTCGCCTCGATTTATGAGCGCGCCGGCAGAATCCGCGATCGCGAGGGCTCGATCACCCAGGTGCCGATCCTCACGATGCCCAACGACGACATCACGCATCCGATTCCCGACCTCACCGGTTACATCACCGAAGGCCAGATAGTGCTCGAACGGGAACTCGACCGCGGGGACATTTACCCGCCGATCAACGTTCTGCCCTCGCTCTCGCGCCTGATGAGCGACGGTATCGGCCAGGGCCGCACGCGCGACGACCATGCCCATCTTTCCAACCAGCTTTACAGCGCGTATGCCTATACGCGGAGGATCCGGATGCTCGCCGCGATAATTGGCGAGGAGGAGCTTTCCGCGCGCGACAAGATGTATCTCGAATTCGGACGGCGCTTCGAGTCGGAATTCGTCGGCCAAGGAGCGGAAGAGAACCGCTCCATCGAGCAGACGCTCGACCGCGGTTGGGAGATGCTGAAACTGCTCCCGACCGCCGACCTGACGCGCGTAAGCGAGCAGGAGATCGCGGCACATCTGAAGTGAGCGCCGATGGCACGGCTTGCGCTGCCAACCACCAAGGCCAACCTGCTCCAGCTCAAGGAAGACCTTGAGCTGGCTCAGGAAGGCCGCCAGCTCCTCGACGAGAAGCGCGAGATCATCCTGCGCGAGTTGTTCAGCCATCTGGAGGATCTCCGCCGTTCGCGCGACGAGGCCGGGAGCGCGCTCGCCGAAGCTTACGCCAGGCTGTCGGATGCATGCCTTGCGCTCGGCCGCGAGCAGGTCGCGCGCGCAAGTCTGGCCGTGCCGCCGCCCGCCGAGATCACGTCGCAGGAGCGAAGCCTGTTCGGGGTCGTGCTGCCGCTCCTCAACTGGGAACCTTCGGGCGCCGCTCCACCGTGGGGATTGCTCGGCACGTCGCTCGAACTCGATCTCGCGCGGGAAAAATTTCTTGCCGCGATGCGCCGTCTGGTCGAGCAGGCGGAACTGGAGATCGCGTTCCGGCGGCTTGCGGTCGAATTGCGAAAGACCCAGAAGCGTGTCAACGCGCTTCAGAACCTGCTCATCCCGCAGTATCAGGAAACCGTCAGCTACATGGAGAGCGGACTCGAAGAGCGCGAACGCGAGTCGCTCTTTCAATTGAAACGCGTGCAAAGCCGCAGGGAGGTCCCCGAATGAAGTATCCCTTGCGCAAAATTATGGTGGCGACCGACGGTTCCGAGCCGTCGATCCGAGCGGCGGAGATGGCGGTCGAGATGGCGCAGCATTACGGCGCGGAGCTGCTCGCGGTTCACGTCGTGGACGAGGAGGTCTTGCGCGAGTTCTGCCGCGCACTCGGCAAGGACGAGGCGCAGGCGCGGGCGACTCTTTCGGCCGACGCCGAAAAATATCTCCAGGAAATCCGCAATCTCGCGAGGAACAAGGCCGCGATCACCACCAGGGTCGAGCACGGAACGCCGCACGAGGTCCTGGTAAGAGTGGCCCAGAAGGAAAAAGTGGACCTGATCGTAATGGGCAAAATAGGCAGGCGCGGCCCGCGACGGGTCCTGATGGGAAGCGTAACCCAGCGCGTGATCGATCTTGCCGAAGTTCCCGTCCTGGTCGTGAAGTAATTGCGCGGCCAGGGCCCCGGGCCGCATGCCGGAGCCGGATTCTACTTTCCGCGCGTCGAGGGCGGCGCGATCGCTCGCACCAGAAATGACTCGCGCTTGAAGAATCCCATCGTGTGGAACGAATCCTCAAGCCCGAGGACCGCGTAGTCGAAATAGTGGCAGAGCTCGTGAAGCAGCGTGCGCAGGAAGGTGCGCGGCTTGACCACGTCGTGACGCTGCGCCGTGCGCATCCAGAGCACGATTGTGCGCGGCGGATCGACGCGAAACAGCCCGTGCAGTTCGCCGCGCGCGTTATGCGGCCTGACGCCGCGCACCACGACCGGAACCGGTGCGATCCCGGCGAGCCGGCATAGCTCGTCCGCAAGCTCGTTCGCGCCGCGTTCGGTCGTGCGCAGATTTCCCGCCTCGAGCATGCGCACCAACTCGGCCGCCCGTTCGCGCACCGCCGGCTTCATAGCGAATTCGAAGCGGTCGATCGAGTCGCTCCTGAGATAGCACCGCTGAAGCCGCGGCGTGAGGCGATAAAAGAAATTCGGCAATGGACGCTCGGCAGGCGTCCGCGTCACCCCGGGTGATTTCGATTTCGAGCCTTTTGGCGCGTCCTGCTCCATCGAGTCGGGCTGCGTTCCTTCCGCGGCTCTCGTGTGCGGCGGCGCTCCTTCAGCGAAATGCCGGTATCACCTTCGACGCAAACAGCTCCAGGTGCGGCTCAAGCCATCGCGGCGGCAATCCCGGCGGCAGGAAGAAGGAGAAAAAGTGCGTGTAGGGAAGTTCCGAGGTCATCTGCCGGACAATCTTCACGCACGTGTCCGGATCGACAACCTGCAGAAGTCCGAGTTCGCGCAGATGGGCGTGATCGCGAATCTCCGGGCCCATCCGATCGTCGCCCGCCTCGCGATACCATCGCGAATACAAATTGTGCTGGTAGATGATGTGATCGGCGGCTTCGTTCCAGGTTTTTTCAGGATCCGCCGAGCAGAGGAGCGAGCCCGCCATGCACGCGAGCCTCAAGTTGTCGGCCGGTTTGCCGAGCCTGGCGAGTTCGGCGCGGTAAATTTCGAAGACCGGCTTCTCAGGACGCCCGACGAATCCGTCCGCGTGGCGCGCCGCGCGCCGCGCGGCGGCGGGCGTGAATCCGCCCACCCAGAGCGGAGGCCGCGGCTTCTGAATCGGCTCGGGCGTGAGGCGAATCCGCTCGAGGTCGAAATATTTTCCCTTGAAGGTGAGCGTCTCGCCTTCCCAGAGGCGCCGGATTATTTCGAGCGACTCGTTGGTCCTGCCGCCGCGTTCCTTGAACGGAATACCGAAGGCCTTGAACTCCTCCAGCTTGTAGCCGGTTCCCACGCCAAGCTCGAAGCGCCCGCCCGATATCACATCAACCGTCGCGCCGTCCTCGGCGATGCGGATCGGGTTATGGAACGGCATCAGGAGCACGGCGGTCGAGATGCGGATTCTCCGCGTGCGCGCGGCGATCGCCGCCGCGATCGGCATCAGCGAGGGCGAGTAGCCGTCGTCGATGAAGTGATGCTCGGACAGCCACACGTAATCGAAGCCGTGATTCTCAGCCCACGCGATCTGGTCGATGGTTTCGTTGTAGAGCCGATCATACGGCTGCTTCCATCGAGGCGGGTTGCGGAAGTCGTACCAGAGGCCGAATTCAATTCTGCGAGTCTGTTCGGCAGCCATGAAATCCTTTTCTTGCGTTACGCAGGTTCTGGTTACTTCCTATCATGGAGAGTTCACCCGCGGCGACAGCGTCGCGCGCCGGCGCGCCGCTCGGGAAGCCGGGCCAACGCTTGAAGCGCCCGGGCTTTACAACAACGGAGGGTTGCGCCAATTTGCGATTCGAACCGATTGAGGAGGGCCGCCTGTGAGTTCCGGAAATCCCAGCGAGCGTTTCGTCGAAGCCGCCGGCCTGAAAATCGAAGTGATGAGCGGCGGAAGCGGCCGGCCGGTCCTCGTGATGCATCACGATATCGGCAACCAGGGATGGATTCCGTTTTACGAAGAGCTTGCCCGCGACTTCACGGTGTTCGTGCCGTCGCATCCGGGCTACGGGAAATCGGCGCGGCCCGACTGGGCGCGCAACGTGCGCGACATAGCAATCGTCTACCAGTCGATTCTCGGCGCGCTTGGATTGGAGCGGACGGCGGTCGTCGGGCTTGGCTTCGGCGGATGGATCGCGGCGGAAATCGCGCTCGGATGCCCGCATCGCTTCGACCGGATCGTGCTGGTCGGGTCGGCGGGGATGCAGCCGGCGAGCGGCGAGATTTTCGATCAGTTCATAGTCAATACGATTGACTATTTGCGCACCGGGTTTGCCAATCCGGACGATCTGGAAAAGACTTACGGCGCGAATATAGACGCCGCACGGCTGGAGGCGTGGGAGCTTGCCCGCGAGATGACGACGCGAATCGCGTGGAAGCCGTACATGTTCGACCAGGCGATGCCGTATCTCGCCGCAACGATCGCCGCGCCGGTGATGCTCGTGCACGGACGCGAGGACAGGATCGTGCCGCTTGGCTGTTCCGAGCGCTATGCGAGCCTTATTCCGGGAGCGAAACTCAAGGTGATCGACGGCGCGGGCCATTTCATCGAGGCCGAGCGCCCCACTGAGCTTGCCGCGAGCGTCAAAGCGTTCGTCGCCGGCGGCCGCTGAACGAAAATCGCCAAGGAGTACGCCTATGCACCTGATGTATTTTACCGAGCAGCCGATGTCGGTCTATCCAGAAGAAGAGGGCAGGAAGCTCGGATACACGGCGCTGATTTTTTCCAACCGCTACTTCGATCCGGTCGCGGCAAGCCGGCTTTACCAGGAACGGCTCGACGAATACCGGCTCGCCGAGGAATGCGGTTTCGACGGGATCATGCTGAACGAGCATCACAACGCGCCCTTTTGCATGCAGGCCAAGTGCAACATCTTCGCCTCGATACTGGCCGCAATGACCAGGCGCGTGAAGATTGTGTTGCTCGGCAATCCGCTCCCGATCTCCGAAAATCCGGTCAGGCTCGCCGAAGAGCTTGCGATGATCGATCTGATTTCGCAGGGGCGGCTGGTTTCCGGCTTCGTGCGCGGCGGCGGCACCGAGTCGCTCGCGACCAACGCCAATCCCGCCTACAACCGCGAGCGCTTCGAGGAAGCGCACGATCTCATCATCAAGACCTGGACGGTACCGGGGCCGTTCCGATGGGAGGGCAACCATTACCAGTTGCGTGTCGTTAACCCGTGGGCGGTGCCGCTTCAGAAGCCTCATCCGCGCATCTGGATTCCCGGCGTATCCAGCCGCGAGACGATCATCTGGGCGGCGGAACATCGCTACCCGTACCTGATCCTCAACGCCTCGATCGAGGACTGCAAGAATATCTGGAAACTTTACGACGAGTCGGCCGAGCGCGCGGGTTACACGGCTGGCCCCGAGCAACGCGGCTATCTCATCCGATGCCACGTCGCGGAGAGCGAGGAAAAGGCGCTTCAGAACGCACGCGAGTTCATGTGGATGCAGGGCGAGTTCACCGGGATCCTCGATCCGGTGTGGGCGGCGCCGTCGGGTTATCTCGGCCCGTGGGCGCGCAAGTTCCTTTCCGAAACCCATGGTGGCGTCTATCAGAAGAAACCAGCGCCGACCTTCGAGCGCCAACTCCGGGCGATGTCGATAATCGCAGGCACGCCGAAGCAGGCGGTCGAGAAGCTGCGTATCCTGCTCGAAGAGACGCGGCCGTCGATCCTTGCATTCTGGGCCAACGACGGAAAGGTGAATCACGAGGATTCGAAGACCTGTATCCGCCTGCTCGGCGAAGAAGTGCTGCCTGCGGTGCGCGAGATCGGCGACAGGCTCGGACTCAAGAGCCCGTTCGAGGCGAACACTCCCGTGAGTCTCGCCGCGACGCCCGCGAGCGAGCTTCGTCCTCGCGCCGAGAGCGCCGCGGTGTAGAGCGAGGAATGGCGGGAGCGCTCGATTCGCGGTAATCAGCCGCGACAAGCGCTCGCCCGTACAGCTCGGGTATTGCCGCCTTCCAAAGCCATCACCCGTTGCCGCTGATCCGCGCGGAAGTGAAGTTCGTTGACGGAGTGCGCCCGGATGCGAGCCACTCCATTACTCAGTTAGCCGACAAGCGACGTGAGCAAACCGCATGCTCACACCAGGCCGATCCACGACATTTGATAACTATTCGGCAGGGAATTCAGCGAACGACAGCGGACGAATGGTATATGCGCTGCACGCTTTCCGTCGCACTGTACCGACACCGTGGACCACGCGATGGGATTTTCCGGGCCGTTGAACGACTCTCGTCATAACCACTCAGTCGGATCAAGGGGGGCTCGTGGACGCCCTGCCCATCTTGCGACGAGGAATATCAGCCACCCCGCCAGGTTTCTGGACGGCTGGCGCGGGCAAAGGCCCTGAGCCTATTCCCTCGGCAAGGAGTTGCCGCAGGGGAGCACCCGCCAGACCGGCCTTCATGTTGGTAACCGCGGTAAGAACGATTTTGTCAAGCTGCTTTTCGGTTATCGCGCGAGCGCGTATTTTTTTTGCTACCGGAAACGCGACCAGGTTGGCGAGACCTACGCCATAAACGGTCGCAACGAACGCGGTCGCTATGCCGACACCGACTTTGGACGGATCGTTCAATGACGTCATAGTGTGAATCAGTCCAAGTACGGCGCCCATTATCCCAAAGGTCGGAAAGTAGCCGGCTGCCGCTTCAAATACCTCCGCGCCCGCGTTCGCTAAACGAATCCTTTCCTGGTAGGTGCGCTCGAGGATCGAGTTGATCGCGGCTGGGGCGATGTTGCTGACGATGAGACTCAAGCCCTTGCGTAAGAGCGGGTAAGTTTCAGTGCGGACATTGCGCTGGAGAGTCACCGGACCTTCCTTGCGCAAGATCACGCTGTAATTGACTATTCTGTCGATGAGATCATAGGGATCGGGCGCGGGTTCGGCGATAACCTTCCGCAAATCCCGTACTGCCGCCATGAGATAGGACGAGGAAAACGACACGAGGCAGGAACCAAGGGTTCCGCCAATGACGATCAGCGCCGCGCTCTTCTGCAACAGGCTCGAAGGGTCGCCGCCCTCGATATACTGTCCGAGCAGAATGCATAGCGGCCCTATCGCGAGGCCTGTCACACTGGCAAGGTCGATGCTGGACTTCTTCTGCGTCATCTACACCTTCAAAACTCGGAGGTCTTCGGTCACGTAGTTTATTGCGGACAATCGATCGGCTCGGCGTCCGCCTGCACGAAGGCAAAGGGCGGTATTGGCTTGTTCGAAAAGCGCGCACAAAGCCATCCATGTTCGATGTGAGTACAGTCTCTTCCACCTGCGGCCGAAGCGCGCCTACTGCGGCTTCGCTTGGAGAAATGACCTGAACTTGTGTGGTTGCGCCGCTTTAGGAGGGAGAAGGAAAAATATTTACGTATGGATTTCCTTCGGCGCGGCGGGATTCCGCGAAGATGCGGCCCACAAGTGGCGGACGTCAGCCACATTCGGGCCTA
>JAKAVC010000035.1 GCA_021817345.1 Deltaproteobacteria bacterium
CTGGTTGGTCAGCATCAGCCGGTAGCGCCCGGTCATCGAGAGCACCACCTGCACGTAGGAAACTGTCTGGTCGATTGCGCCGCGCGGACCGAAGAAAAGCGCCGGGGCAGCGAGCAATCCGAACGCCGCGACGAGCGTCCATCCGAGCGCTTTCCATCGCCGCTCGCTCGCAAGGAACAGCGCGCCGAGCGCCGCGTACGGCTTGACCAGGAGCGCGGTCGCAAGCGCGAGCCCGGCCCATCCGTTGTGTTCTTCTTCGGCGAAAACGATCGACCAGATGACGAGCGCGAGCGTGGGCAGATTTATCTGGCCGTGCTCGACGTCGTTGCCGACGAATCGCTCGGCGAGGATGAGCGGCACGATGATAAGCGCGGCGGAGATTGTGCGCCCGCGCCCGAAGAGCATCCGGTTGGCGCCCGCGATCATCGCGAACAGTCCCGCCATGCTGACGAGGCACCACGCGAACTGCGCGGCTTTAAGCGGGAGCGCCGCCAGCGGGGCGAACATCAGGGCGAAGACCGGCGCGTACAGGAAATGGCTCGACTCGTCGAGCCGGTAAACGGCGACGCCGTCGAGTACGCGGGTTCCGGCGCGATAGTAAACGTTGAAGTCGCCCTGGACGCGGAGCACGGCCGCAACCGCCATCACGGCCGCGTAAATCCCGAGCGCGAGCCACGCAAGGCGCCGGGCCCGATCGGCGTCGATTCGTTTCATTGGGTCAGGAGCGGCGCCGCCGCCGCGGCGTGCCGCGTGCGCGCCGGTTCGCGCGAACCGTCACTCAAGCGGTTTCGCCTCCTCGACCAGCATCACGGGGATGTCGTCCTTGATCGGGTAAACCAGCTTGCAGGCGGGGCAGATCAGACCGTCCTTGCGTTCGTCAAGATGGACGTCTCCCTTGCACCTGGGACAGGCCAGGATATCGAGCAGGTCCTGACTGAGCGCCATTGGAAGAAAAACCTCCGGATCAGGCTTCGGCTTGAAGCCGCGGGCTCGCGGCCTCGCCGAGCACGATTTCATCGAGGCGGACGGCCTCGGCGGCGTTCATCGCCACTTCGAGCCGCAAAGCGTACAGCGAATTGCGAGCGAACGGAAATCGCTCGAGTTTTACCAGGTCCTTCTCGGTGGTGACGATCACGTCGGCGTCGCGTGCGGCGGCGACGATCGCGTGCCAATCGGCGGGGTTGTAAACATGATGGTCCGCGTATTCGAGCACGCCGACCAGGTCCGCGTCGGCCTCGCGCAGCATCGCATAGAATCCTCCAGGGTTGGCAAGGCCGCTAATCGCGAGCACCCGGCGCCCGGCCAGGTCCACCGGATATTCCATCCATCGCCCCATCTCGACACGGACCAGCGCGCGGGGCCGCAGCGTCGCATGCAGGACCGGCACGCGCGATAGTTTCCTCATCTGCGCGGCGCTCAGCGCCGATGGCTCGCCCGCGCCGGCCGACATCAGGACAACGGCGTGCGCGCGCTTGAGCGCGCCCAGCCGTTCGCGCATCGGACCCGCCGGCAGGAGCCATCCGTTGCCAAACCCGCGCTCGCGATTCACCAGCACGATATCGACGTCGCGGGCGAGGCGCAGGTGTTGGAAAGCGTCGTCCAGAAGGACCAGGTCGGGCGGGTTCGCGCTGCGCGCGAGCAGGTTGATTCCGTTGATTCGGCGCTTTGCGACCGCGAGCGGTCCGTCGAACGCGCGCGCCATCATCACCGGCTCGTCGCCCGCCTCTTCGGGCGAAAGCATCAGGTCGCCGCCGTCCGAGACCAGCATCGCGCGTTCCTTGCGCTTTCCCCCGAATCCGCGGCTCACGATTCCCACGCGAAGGCCGCGGCGCGCAAGCCGTTTGGCAAGATAGAGCGTGAACGGGGTTTTACCGTTGCCTCCGACCGTCAGGTTGCCGACGCTGATGACCCGAAGCGGAGCGCGGCGGCGCGCGATGCGCCAGAAGAGGCGGCGCGCCGTGACCGCGACGCCGTAGAGCATCGCGGCCGGCACCAGGGCCGTCCAGCGGATGAATTCGCCGGGGCCGAGATGTCTTCGCCAGAGACTTTCTATCCGCGGACGGCCTGGCGAGCGGTTGGAGCCGGACATGGCTTAGAAGACGCTAATCAGCGCCCGAAGGCGCATCAAGGAGGTGCTGACGCCGCCGCTTCGCCGTTCGATGGATTCGCGCGCGTTGCGTCCGGCCGCGGCCCGCGCTTCGTCGTTCCCGAGCCAGTTGGAGGCGACGCGCGCCATCTCCTCGGCATTGGTGACGACTTTGGCGCCGCCCACGGCGAGCAGCGCTTCGGCGGTCCCGCGCTGATTTTCATAATACGGCCCGAACATCACGGGCACGCGGACCGCGGCGGGCTCGGCGGGATTCTGTCCGCCGCGCGAGGGAGTGAGGCTTCCGCCGACAAAGGCGACGCGGGCGCGACGGTAGAGTGCGCGCAATTCGCCCATCGTGTCGAGGATCATGACGTCGGCCTCAAGGTTTTCGCACGAGCTGGCCTTGACGTACTCGAAGCCGGCGCGAGTGACCGCGCCTTCGACTTCGGGCACGCGCGCGAGATGGCGCGGCGCGACGATAAGCGCAAGATCGGGGAATTGCGCGCGCAGTTTTGCAAACGCGGCCAGCACAACTTCCTCTTCGCCCTGTGCCGTCGAACCGGCAATGAAGATGGGGCGCTCGGCGGCGAAGCCCATCAGTTCGCGCCGAATCGGCGCTTCGAGCCCGGCGTCGGGATCGAACTTGGTGTTGCCGGTGACGATAAGGCGCTCGGGAGGAACTCCCAGGCTGGCGAATCGGGCCGCATCGTCGGCGCTCTGGGCCATCACCAGGTCCGCCGCCCCGAGCGCGGGCCCGAACAGGCCGAGCAGGCGCCGGTAGCGCGCCGCGGAGCGCTCGGACATCCGGCCGTTTACGATCGCGAGCTTCGCGCCGATACGTCGCGATTCAAGGAAGTAGTTGGGCCACAGCTCGGTCTCGGTCACGATCACCAGGTGCGGCCTGACACGGCGAAGGAACGCGCGCACGCACGAGGCGCAGTCAAACGGCGCGAGCAGGCAGGCGCGTGCGCTGGTGATTCGGCGGCGCGCGACGTCGCGGCCCGCCGGAGTCATCGCGGTTACGACCGCGGCCGCATGAGGCACGTCGCGAAGGAGGCGGCGCGCGATGCTCTGAATCGCTTCGACTTCGCCGACCGAGGAGACGTGAATCCAGATGCGGAATTCGGAATCGGCGAGCGCCGGTGCGCCGAACCCCATCCGTTCACGCGCGCTCCGCCATTCAGTTCCGCGCGAGGCAAAAAGCGCGAACGGCAGCGCCGGGTACCAAAGCGTCCTGTAAAGCAGACCGAGCATCCGGGAAACCGCCGTGAGATCCGCCTCGCGCTATCCCGCCATCTGCCGCCCGTTGCCGGGTTCCGAGGCGGACAGGAATTGCATGTCATGGAGTTTTCTGTACTCGCGGCCCATCGCGAGAAGCTCGTCGTGAGTTCCCTGTTCGACGACGCGGCCGTGCGAGATGACGACGATATTGTCGGCGCCGCGCACGGTGGACAGGCGATGCGCTATCACGAGCGTGGTCCGGTTCGCCATCAGGCGGTCGAGCGCGTCCTGCACCGCGCGTTCGGATTCGGAGTCGAGCGAGGAGGTCGCTTCGTCGAGGATCAGCACCGGCGCGTTCTTGAGCAGCGCGCGCGCGATGGCGATACGCTGGCGTTCCCCGCCCGAAAGCATCATTCCCAGTTCGCCGACCACGGTGTCGTAGCCCTTGGGCAGGCGCGAGATGAACTCGTGCGCGTTGGCGGCCCGGGCCGCGGCGATTATCTCCTCTTCGCTTCGATCCATGCTGCCGTAGGAGATATTGACGCGGACCGTGTCGTTGAACAGGAACGTGTGCTGGGTGACGATTCCGATCTCGCCGCGCAGCGAGGCGAGCCGGAGCTTTCGCAGGTCGACGCCGTCGATTGTGATCCGGCCCTCCACGACGTCATAGAAGCGCGGGATGAGATCGGCCAGTGTTGATTTGCCACCGCCGCTCATCCCGACCAGCGCGACGACTTTGCCGGCGGGAATCTCGAGGTTGATGTGCCTGAGCACCCAATCGGCGCCGTAACGAAAGCTGACATCCTCGAAGCGGATCGTGTGCGGGCCGCGGACCAGGTCGATCGGTTCCGCGTCCTCGGTCACGTCGGGCGGCGTGTCCATCATGTCGAACACGCGCTCGGCCGCGCCGAGCGATTGCTGGATCGTGTTGTTGGTCCGGGCGAGGCGCTTGAACGGCTCGTACACAAGGAACATCGCGGCGAAGAACGCGCCGAATTCACCCGGCGTGCGGGTGCCCGCGGTTATCGAAGCGATTCCCCACCAGATCACGCCGACCACCGCGAACGCGCCCATCGCCTCGATCATCGGACCGGTGACAGCCTTTATCACGGCGACGCGCATGTAGATGCGGAACAGGCGCTTGAGTTCGTGATGGAACCGCAGGCGCTCGTAGTCCTCCATGCCGAAGGCCTTGACCACGCGGTTGCCCTGGAAGGTCTCCTGCAGGATGACCGAGAGCCCGCTCAGTTGCTGCTGCGCCTGCTTGGCCATCTTGCGCATCCGCTTGGAGAACCCGGTCACCGGAATCACCGCGCACGGAAACACGATCGTCGCGATGAGCGAGAGCTTCCAGTCGAGCCAGATGGCCGCGACAAGCACCGCGATTAGCGAACCGCCATCGGAGACGATCGAAAAGGCGCCGTTGGTAATGCCGTTGGAGGCGACCGTCACATCGTTCAGCACGCGCGACATGATCGAGCCGGTCGGAGTGCGGTTGAAGAACGAGAGCGATTGGCGCTGAAGGCTGTTGTTCAGGTCGGCGCGGAGATCGAGCACGATTTTCTGCCCGACGTAGGCGCTCAGGTAATCCTTGGCAAAGTTCGCAGCCGCCCGGATGAGGAACAGGCCGAGGATCTCGAAGGCAACGATACGGAGTCCGTCGATGTCCTTGAGCTTGGTCAGGGAGTTGATGAAGCGCTTGATGACGAACGGGATGAGCCCGTGCACCGTGCTCAGCACCACCATCGCGATCGTGAGCAGCACCACGTACGGGAAAATGTAGCGGCGCACATACGCGGCAAGGCGCCAATGGACCGCCTTCATGCGAGCATCCCGAGCGCGATCGCGGCGACCCGGCGGGCGGCTCCCGCTTCGCCGAGTTGATAGCGCAGGTCCTTCAGCCTGGAGACCGTGATGCTCCGGATCGACTCGCTCAGCAGGGGTTCGGCCGCACGCACCAGGTTGCGCGCGGTCAGTTCACCCTGGATGAGTTCGGGTACGATCCGTTCCCCGGCAAGAATATTAGGCATTCCTATGAAATCGACCCCCCGGACCAAAATCCGGCCGAGGACGTATGTGAGCGGCGACACCTTGTACACGACCACCATCGGGCATCCGAGCAGCGCCGTCTCCAGCGTCGCGGTTCCCGAGGTCACAAGCGCGGCCTCGCTCGCGGCAATAATACTATAGGTGTCACCCTGGATAATACTTATGCTGGAAAGATCGGCGTGGCCTTCGCGGGCCAGTTCCTCGCGGCTTAGGGTCGGCGCGAGCGCGATAACCGGCACGAGACCATGGTCGTGGGCGAGAATTCTCGCCGCCTCGACCATCGGGGCGAGCATGTAGCGCACCTCGGCGCGACGGCTTCCGGGCAAAAGCGCGAGCAGCCGGGTGTTCGGCGCAAAGCCGTGACGGGCGAGCGTTTCGGCGCGCCCGCCTTCGGGACGGACCCGGTCGAGCAGCGGATGTCCGACGAAACTCACGCGCTCGCCGCCTGCGGCGTAGAGTTCCTTTTCGAATGGCAGCACCACCGCCATCCGGTCCGCGCGCGCGACGATTTTGCGGATTCGCCCGCGCCGCCACGCCCAGACCTGTGGCGTGATGTAGTACAGCACCGGCACGCCCGCGCGTCTCGCGGCCCCGGCGAGAATCAGGTTGAACTCGGCGTAATCGATCAGGACGAGCAGGTCGGGTTTTCCGCGCCGCAATATCGCGCGCAACTTGCGCATCGCGCCGACCGTGCGGGCGATTGTCGAGGCAAGCTCAGTCAGGCCAAGCCCGTGGATATCCTCCATCCGGACGAGCGCCTTCACACCCGCCTGGCGCATCTGTTCGCCCGCGATTCCGAACATCTCGCAGGACGGGTCGAGCGCAAGGATTTCGCGCGCAAGATCGCCACCGTGGAGATCGCCCGAGGCTTCGCCGGCGACGATCATGATACGGCGGCGGCCGACGGGCGCGGTGGGATGCGCGATTGCTTCGTTCTGGATCAAGCGTTCACCGTTACTTCCGGAAATTGTGATGTAAATTCGCGCGCCGCACCACACCGCGTGGGCGGCATGCCACAGGCCGCCAGGCCGAGGATTTGTCTGGGTGAGCGGGCACTGGGCCGGTGAGGTTATCGCGAAAGCTCCGGCCTCTACGCTCCCGAAAGCGGTTTTTCCATCTCGGCCTTGATCCATTCGATCAGCTCGATTGTGCGAAGACCGTCCTGGGCAGTAACGGGCGGCGTCGTACGACCGCGAACCGCGGCGACGAACGAGGCGACTTCATCGGCGAGCGGATCGGCCTCGCCGAGTTCTATCTGTTCGGCGGAGATGATCGGATACACGCTGCCTGGCGGAGGCGGCGACTTGCGATAGACCTGGATGCGGCGCGCTTCGTAATCGACCGAGATATAGGCGTCGGACTGGAAGAAGCGGATTTTGCGTTCGCGGCGCGGAGCGACGCGGCTGGTGTTGAGATTCGCGATAAGCCCGTCGGCGAAGCGAATCCGCGCGTTGGCGACGTCGATTTGCTCTGTCAGCACCGCCACGCCGACCGCTTCGACCGAGACGACGTCCGCCCGGGTCAGCGAAAGAATCACATCGAGGTCGTGGACCATCAGGTCCAGGATCACGTCAACGTCGGTGCCGCGTTCGGTGAACGGCGCGAGACGATGGCATTCGACGAAGCGCGGCGCGTTGACGATCGAACGCAGATGCCTGATCGCGGGATTGAAACGCTCAAGATGGCCGATCTGGAGAATCCGGCCCGAGTGCCGCGCCGTATCGGCGAGCGAGCGGGCCTGTTCGAGCGTGGTAGCCATCGGCTTTTCCAGCAATACGTCGTAGCCGGCCGAGAGCAGGTGCGAGGCGATCTCGTGGTGGGTCACGCCGGGCGAGGCCACGGTCGCGATCTCGGCCTTGCCGTCGAGTTCGCGGTAATCGGAAAGGGTTTCGGCACCGTATTGAGCCGCGACCCGCCTGGCGCGCCTGAGGTCGGTATCAACCACCCAGGCGAGACGGACGCCTTCGAGCGCGGCGTACTTCGAGGCGTGAAGCGAGCCGAGCCGGCCCGCTCCAACCACCGCCGCGCGAAGCTCAGGCAGCATGGCCATAGACCGTGACGCTCGAGGCGCCGGCGGCCTCGATGGTGTGCGGGCGCTCCAGTATCATGCATGTGCCTGCCTCGACCCCGAGCATCGCGGCGCCGATTTCGGCAAGCAGCCCGATCGTGTCGGGGCCGATAGCGGGGCGGTCGAAACGCAAATCCTGCCCCGGCTTCGCGACCTTGGCGATAACCAGGCCCTTGCCGCAAAGGGCGGCCGCTCTTCTGAGCGCGGCGTCGGTGCCCTCGATCGCCTCGACCGCGGCGACCACGCCGGCGCGGACCGCGACCGTTTGCCCGATATCGAAAGCGCCCAGGCTGCGCGCGACCTCGAATGCGAGGTCGAGGTCGGCAAGCTGGCGCTCGTCGGGCGCGGGACCGGCCATCAAACCCGCTTGCGCGAGCGCATCAGGCAGCATCGGGACCGGATCGATAACGGCAATACCCTCGGATTCGACTTCGCGGGCGATGGCACGGAGCACGGTGTCGTCGCTCCATCGGGTTATCCCGGCGAGCATCCGAAGCGCGCGTGCGTCGGGCGCGAACGAATCCTTAAGGCGGGTGCGCGAGATTCCGCCCGCCATCGCGGCCTCTTCGACGCCGGCGTTTTTGAACGTATCGATGATTTTCTGCAGCTCGCCGACTTTGATCCACGTGATCTCGTCCACGTGGCCGGCGAGTTCGGCGCGGGTTTCGCCCACATGGGCGGTTGCGACCACCCTGACTCCGCGGCGGCGGGCGGCCTCGGCGACCTCGATTGGAAAGACCCCGTTGCCCGCGATTATTCCAAGGCTACTCACGTTCGCGACCGACCACGCCGCGTTTGGAATCACGGATGAAGGCGACCAGGCGCTCGACCTCGGGCACCGCCGAGTATTCGTCGAGGACCTGGCGGATAGCGTCCTCGCGCAGCGTCCTGGAGTAAAAGAGCTTGCGCACCGCGCCCTTGATCGCGGCGATTGTTTCGGGTTTGAAGCCGCGGCGTTCAAGCCCTATCTCGTTGACGCCGACCAGCCGCGCGCGGTCTCCCGCGACCATCGAGTAGGGCGGAACGTCCTGGGCGACCTTCGAGCCCGCCGCGACCATCGCGTGCGCGCCAATCCTCGTGAACTGGTGGACGCCACACATCCCGGCCGTCACGACCCATTCCTCGATGACGCAGTGGCCGGCTATCTCGGTCGAGTTGGCAAGGATGGAATGGTTGCCGATCCGGCAGTCGTGCGCGATATGGACGTAATTCATCACCAGCACGTCGTTGCCGATTTTCGTGACCATCCCGCCGCCTTCGGTGCCGCGGTGGATAGTGGTGAACTCGCGGATCTTGTTGTTGTCGCCTATCTCAACCCGCGATGGCTCGCCCCTGTACTTGAGGTCTTGCGGCGCCGCGCCGATCGAGGCGAACTGGAAGATGTGATTTCGCGCGCCAATCGTGGTGTTGCACTCGATCACCGCGTAGGGGCCGATAATTGTTTCGGCGCCAATTCGCACGCCCGGGCCGATTACCGCCCCCGGGCCGACCCGCACGGAGGAATCGAGTTCGGCGCCCGGATCGATCACGGCGCTCGGATGTATGCGGCCGGCTATGGCAGTTTCTCCTCGATGACTTCCATGGCCGACAATTCCGCCTCCGCCGCAAGTTCGCCCGCGACGCGTGCCTCGCCACGCATCTTCCAAAGCGGGCGATGGTGCTTGAGCAGGTTCACTTCCATTTCGAGTTGATCGCCGGGCACCACCATGCGTCGAAAGCGCACCTTGTCGATGCCGGTGAGCATGAACAAGCGCGAACCCGGGTTTTCGATCTGCCTGAGCGCAAGAATGGCGGCGGACTGGGCGAGCGCCTCGATTATCAGCACTCCCGGCATAACGGGATTGTCCGGAAAATGCCCGGTGAAAAACGGCTCGTTGATGGAGACGTTCTTGAGCGTTCGCGCGCGTCCACCGTCGAGTTCCAGCACCCGGTCCACAAGCAGGAACGGATAGCGATGGGGCAACAGGCGCAGGAAGCGGTCGAGATGCGCGCGTTCTTCCTTGCTGGCCACCGTTTCGAGCCTACTTTGAGATGGTCGAGCGCCGTGCCGCCGCTGCTCCAAATGAACTCGGCGAGGCGAATCCCGACGCGGTTTTCGGATTATTTCCGAGCGTGCCCGGCTGCACGTGCGTCGCGTTGTACGCCTTGATTACCTGATCGGTGATATCGATTCCGGGCGCGCCCCACAGGATCGAGCCCTTCTCGAACACCATCGTGTAGCCTTGGCGTTGGGCGATCTGCTGGATGATCTGCGCGAGGTCGTGAACGATCCTGCCCGTGAGCTCGTTGTCCTTGCGGGCGAGTTCTTCGCGGTCGTCGGCGTACTGGCGTCGGAAGTCCCTGACCTTGCCGACGTACTCGTCCTGGAGATTCTGGCGCTGATCGGGCTTCATCAGCATGCCTTTCTGCTCCAATTCGGTCTTTAGGGCTTGAATTTGCCTCTGTTCGGCCACCAGCTTGCTCTGGACAGCCTGTACCTTCGTCCGGAACTCAGCCTTGGCTTTTTTACCCGCGTTGCATTCGTTCACGGCGCGTTGAACATCAACGAAGGCGAGCTTTACCTCCGCCCATGCCGGAACCGACGCGAGAAGCGTGATGAACGCTACCACTACCATCAAACGCTTTCTCATCTGGAGCGAAATCCTCCTTGAGCCGCTAGTCTGGCCAAAGCCCCTCACGCGAATCAATCCGGTACCGTACAGAACCTGGCCGTTCGAGACCGCCATTGGTGCATTAAAGACAATTTCGAAGGTCGCGCGCTAGAGTGGTGAGCCTGCTCCGATCTCGAAGACAGTGCTTAGATCCTGAGGACGCGGATTGATGGGCCGCGCGATGTCGACTTCGAGCGGGCCGAACGGCGAACGCCATAAGATGCCTATGCCGTAAGCCCACTGCAGGTTGGTGAGACTCATGCTTTGATGCAGCGTATAGGCCTGGCCCGCGTCGACGAAGCTCAGCCCCCTGATGCCGAGCCCTGAAAGAATCGGGAAGGTTATGTCTTCTTCCGTTAAAAATTCCTTGCTGCCGCCAATCGTCGTTACCGAAATGGGCGAGCCGGCCTTGTTGTAGGTCGTGACCAGCGGACCGAGCGAATAAAGCTGATAACCTCTCACGTCGCCTTCTCCGCCGACACCGCCGGGGAAGTAGCGCTCATAAAGTGGGAGCGCGCCGCCCGTAAAGGGCGTGCCGATCCCGTAGGTCACGCCCGGCGAAAACACCCACGATCCCCAAGTCGGGCTCTTCAGGAACGTATAGAACCAACGCCAATGCGCGAGTCCCTTGATGAACGGCTCGCCCACTCCGATGCCTGCGAACTCGAGATTAAGGCTTTCGATTGAGCCGCTTCTCGGATCAATCGCATTGTCCACTGTGAACCGTTTTAAGCTGGGCATCAACTCGGAAACCCGCGTGTAACCCTGGAATTCCCGTATCGCGAGAGGAGTGAAGGGACTCAGCCCGGTGATTCCCACAGTTTCGAACTGATAGCCGAGTCCCGCGTTCACGTCCTTGAGCGATAGGGGGCCGATTTTCTTAAGCCCGAGCTGTGTCAGCGGGTAGTACGTGTTGATTGAACCGCCCGCGCTCTTCTGACTGAAGGTGAACAGATAAGTGTCTGAATCGAACAATTGCGTTGAGACGCTCAGCGGGATGTCGAGAAACCATGGCTCGGTGTAGCTGATCGAATAGTCCTTGTAGAAGTAGCCAACCTGGGCGCTCAACATCACCGATTCGCCCCCGCCGAACAGATTGGTGTTGCCAAGCGTGAACTGTCCGAAGACACCCTCGTAGCTGTCGAACCCACCCGCCACCGAAAGTGAGGCGGTATTGGCTTCGGTGACGTGGACGTTCAAGTTGATCTTGTCGGGCTGTTGCGAAGGCGAAGTGGTGATACGGGTCGAGCTGAAATAGCCCAGCTGGTCGAGCAGCTTCTTGGAATCCCGGATGGCCGAAGCGGAGTAGGGTTCCTGTTCCTGGACCTGCATCTCGCGCCGGATGACCTTATCGGAGGTCCTGGTGTTGCCGGTGATCCGAATCCGGTTGACCAGAACGATGTGCCCCGGGTTCACATCGAAGGTCACACCCACGGTCTTGTCAGCCGGGTTGAGCTGGCTCTTGGGCTGAACGTTGACGAAGGCGTAGCCGCGGTTCGAGTAGAAGTCCGATAGCGTCAGCACGTTATGCTGGAGCGCCATGCCCGAGAAATACTGCCCCGGCTTTATAGTGAGCTTCTTTTCCAGCTCCTCGCGGGGGAACTTGAGATCTCCCGCAAGCGCAACCGATCCAACCTTGTACCGGGGGCCTTCGTCGACCGCGATTTTGACCGTTATCGAGTCGCCGTGGCGGATGATTTGCGGCTCGGAGACGTGCACGTTCAGATAGCCGTTGTTGTAGTAAAACGCCGCGATCCGGTCGGCGTCATCGTTCAGCTTCTTGCGGTCGAGAACTCCCGAATCCGTCAGCCAGCTCAGGAAGTTGTGGGTCCCGGTCTGCATCTGCGCCCTGAGTGCGCTGCTGGAATAGGCGTGATTGCCAGTGAACTCGATTTTGGTGATATAGACGCGCGGGCCTTCGTAGACGTTGAACTCCGCGGTCGCCGTGTTGCCCGGCCCCGGAATCGCGCGAAAACCCACTTTCGCGTCGAGGTAGCCCTTGTCCTCATAAACATGCTGGATCCCTTCCTCGGTTTCCCTGACTTTGATCGGGTCCAGGATCGAGCCGGGATGAACCCGGGTGGCGGCGACAATCTTGTCGTTGGTGGTCCGAAACGCCTTCATCCCAACGATCTCGACGTTGGTTACCTGGGGACGTTCCTTCACCTTGTAGATCAGTACGTTCTTGCCGTGTTCGACGGCAATCTTGGCCTTGACCGAATCGAAAAAGCCCATCGCGTAGATAGCCTTGATGTCTTTGTCGACGGCCGCTGGGTCGAGCGGAGCGTTGGTCGGCTGGCTGATATGGATTCGGATGGCATCGGTCTCGACGCGCTGGTTCCCTTGGATCTGGATGGCGGAGATGATCGGCCCCTGCGCGAGCGCGCTTGCGGTACCGAGTGGCGGCAAAAGGACCAGAACCGTAGAAAATAGCGCGCACGTCAGGAGCGCGTTGCATCTTCCCGTTGCCACCAAAATCCACCAGAGCGGCGAACAAACTAACCAATCACTTTCATGAAGTAAACCAATGTAGGCTGTGAGTGCGCGGCATTCCCCGTCCGTCGCCAATAAGAGCACGGTGCGCTCAGCGGCTGAACTCCTCGAACAGCTTCCCTTCCTTGAGCCTGAGCGCCCGGTCCATGCTGCGGGTAAGGCGTTCGTTATGGGTCGCGATTATCAGGGTGATCCCGAGTTCGCGGTTGAGGCGATGGAAAAGCTCGTGCACTTCGTCGGCGGTATGCGGATCGAGGTTGCCCGTAGGTTCGTCGGCGAGCACCATCTTCGGTCGTAGCACCACGGCGCGAGCCACCGCGACCCGCTGTTGTTCGCCGCCGGAAAGCTCGGCGGGCCGCCGTTCGGTCTTATCCGCCAGTCCCACCAGTTCAAGAATTTCCTCCGCTCGCGCGCGAGCCTCGCGCTCGGGCATTCTTGCGATCAGCGCCGGCATCATCACGTTCTCCAGCGCCGTGAAATCGCCGAGCAGGTAGTGGAACTGGAAGACAAAGCCAAGCTTCAGGTTTCGAAACGCGGCGAGCGCGCTCTCGTCGAGCGAGAACAAATCCCGGCCCTCGAAACGCACCGTTCCGGAGCTCGGACGCTCCAGGCTGCCCAGGATGTGCAGCAGGGTCGACTTGCCCACCCCCGACTGGCCGATGATCGCGACTTCCTCGCCCGCGCCTACCGAGAGCGACAGCCCGGTAAGCACTCGCACCTCCTTGCCCGCGTCGTGGAAGTATTTGTGGAGGTCGCACGCCTCGACCAGAGGGTTCGGATCGGGCGCACCGCGCGCGGCCGCCATCCGGTCACTCATAACGGATCACCTCTACCGGCGAGAGCGAGCGTGCCTTGAGCGCCGGGTAAAGCGCGGCGGCCACGCAAAGCGCGATAGCCGCCAGGGCAACGAGGATGAAATTCATCGCGTAAAGCCTGACCGGCACGTAGCTCACCATGAACATGTCGGCGGGAAGCCTTATCAGGTGGTACTTTCCAATAAGAAAGGAGGCGACAAACCCGGAACCGACGCCCAGCGCGGTTCCGACCACGCCCAGGATCGCTCCTTCGCACAGGAAGATTGCCGCGATCGAGCCCGCCCGCGCGCCCATGGCGCGCAAAATCGCGATTTCCTTGCGCCGCTCCATCACGACCATCACAAGCGTCGCAACGATGTTGAAGGCGGCCACCAGGACGATCAACAGCAGGACGACGAAATAGGTGAATTTTTCCAGCGAAAGCGCCGAAAACAACGGAGCGTCGGTGTGGGTCCAGTCGGAAACCTTGAAGCCGGGACCGACGATCGCCCTGATCTCGCGCGACACGCGGGGTGCCTCGAACATGTCCGCGAGTTTCAGTTCGAGCCCGGATTCGAGCTGTGGATCGTCGGCCAGAAGCGCACGCCCGGCCTTCAGCGATACGAATATCAGACTCGAGTCGAATTCATACATTCCGGAATGAAAGAACCCCGAGATGACGAAACGCCGAAGCCTCGGACCGCCGATCCCGCCCGCGCCCAAGCTGGTCGGCGAAATCAGCACTATTGGGTCGCCTGTCTTGAGCCCAAGGTCGAAGGCCAGGGTTTTCCCCACGATTGCGCCCGGTAATTCCACCACGCGCGGCTTGCCCTGCTCGGTGATCGTAACCGGATGGGTCGTCGCAAGCGCTTTGAGGCTGCCCTCGGTGAGCGTGTTCCTCAGTTCGGTCAGCACCGCGTTATGGTCCACCACGACTCCGCGCAGAATTCCACCCGAAACATAGGACGGCGCCGCCGAGCCGGTGCCCGCCACCACCATCACTTGCGAGGAAATGAACGGGGCCACCGCCGTGACACCCGGTATGGCAGCGATTCGCTTTTGGAGGGGGCCGGGGTTCCAGACCCCGGCGTCGGCGCGCTCGACGGTGACCTGGGGCGTGAAGGCGAGCAGCCGCGCGCGCAAATCCTCCTGAAACCCGCTCATCATCGAAAGCGCGAGCGTCAGAACGAAGGTGCCCAGGGTCACGCCCGCCAGCGAAATTATCGCGATAAGCGAGACAAAGCGCTCACGCCGACGCGAACGCAGGTAGCGGATGCCTATGAGATACTCGAATCGCACCGAATAGCTGACACGATGAGACCATGGGCGGTCTCGGCCGAGTTCAATCCTCTCTGAAGCGTCCGGCCGCTGCAATTGCGCTCGTGACGAATCGGCCTTGCCTGCCACAAAATAACGGGCGCAGATTGATGGATGGCCGAAATGCGCCCGCCTCTGGTTGCTTCGCAAGGTTGCCAGCCCCGCGCCCGTGCAATAAGCTTGCGCGCGGCATCCTCGGGAGTTCGGAGGAGGTTCCGATGCGGCGCATGCTGGGGCCGGCATTTGTCGGCGTAATCATTGTCACGATGTCCCTGTGGTTATCGGCCGTCATGGTACGGGCCGGGCAGGAAGAGACCACGCCCAGGCGCTTCGTCACCATGAACTTCCAGAACGTCGAACTTCCGGTCTTGGCCAAATTTATCAGTGAAATCACCGGCAAGAACTTTATCCTCGATGAAAGCGTGCGGGGCAAGGTCAGCATCATCTCGCCAAGATC
>JAKAVC010000025.1 GCA_021817345.1 Deltaproteobacteria bacterium
TCTCATGAGTTACGGCGACAAGAAGTGGCGCGAGTGGGTGCTTGACGCGGATGAAGCGCGCGATCATTTTCGCGCCGCCCTCGAGGCGGGCGTCAATTTCTTCGACACCGCCAACGTCTATTCGCTCGGAGTGAGCGAAGAGATAACCGGCAGATGGCTCGCGGAGATGGCGCGGCGCGAAGAGATCGTAATCGCGACCAAGGTGTACGGCCCGATGGCTTCCGGGCTGAATCGCGGAGGGCTCTCGCGCAAGCATGTCCTGGAAGCGTGCGACGCCTCGCTGCGCCGCCTCAAGACCGATTACATCGACCTCTACCAGATCCATCGATGGGACTTCACGACGCCTGTCGAGGAAACGCTCGAGGCTCTCGACTCGCTGGTGCGCGCGGGCAAAGTCCGCTACCTCGGCGCGAGCAGCATGGCGGCGTGGCAGTTCCACAAGGCGCTCAACCTCCAGCGCGAGAACCGGTGGCATCGGTTCGTCTCGATGCAGAACCATTACAACCTCGTCTATCGCGAGGAGGAACGCGAAATGAATCCGCTGTGCATCGACCAGGGCGCCGGCCTGATTCCGTGGAGCCCGCTCGCACGCGGCTTCCTCGCCGGCGATCGCACCCGTGGCGGCACCGACCCGACCACCCGCGCGAAAACCGACGACTTCGCCAAGAACATGTATTACCGCGAATACGACTTCGAAGTGCTCGACGCGGTCGAAAAAGTCGCCAAACAGCGCGGCGCGACGCCCTCGCAAATAGCGTGCGCGTGGATTCTCCAGGCACCCGGCGTGACCGCGCCGATTATCGGTGCGACCAAGCTCAAACACCTCGAAGAGGCGTTCAAATCAGTCGAGCTAAGGCTCACCTCCGAGGAAATCGAAGCGCTCGAAAAGCCCTACCGGCCGCATCCGATCCTCGGCCATCAGCAGCCCGATCCGCGCCGGATGGTCAAGGGAGCGGTGTGAGTCCGGAGAGCAACGCGGACTTAAAGCAACACTCGAAAATCGGCGGCGGCCCGCTTTTCCCGCATCCGCCCCGAGTAGGGATGCCGGGATGGAGATAAACGGCGTTGCGCATGTGATGCTCACGGTCAGCAATTTCGAGCAGTGCCTTCCCTTTTATGAAAAGCTGCTGACGCGCCTCGGGCTCAAACCGGTGATCAAAAGCGGCGAGACCCTTTATTGCGTCGGAGGCCGCACGGCGGTCGGGATCGTCCGCTGCGCCGACCAGTATCGCGGCGAACGATTCGCGCAAAACCGCGTCGGGCTCCATCATGTGTGCTTTCGCGCGCGCGAACGCGCCGACGTGGACGAAGCGTATCGGCTCGCGCAGGAGATCGGCGCCCGGATCGTGCATCCGCCCGAGGACGGTCCGTGGGCGCCCGGCTACTATTCTGTGTTGTTCGAAGATCCCGACGGAATCCGAATCGAGATCAATCACGTCCCCGGCAAGGGATTACTGGCGTAACGCGAGCGCAGGGCACACCACACTTTGGAGGCCGCGCGTGGCTCGCGCGGCCTCTTGATTCCTGCGGCGAATTCGACCTGTCAGCCGCGAAGCGTCGCGGCGAGCCACTTTCCCTCTCGCGCACGCAATGCGACCGCGACCGAAAGCCGTTCCAGGTGCTGGTCGATGAGCTTGCCGCCCAGGCGCACGCGATGCGCCTGGAAGAAGGTCTTCACTTCGTCCTCGCGGTCGAGCAGCGCGACCACGCCCTCGCACATCCGCGGCAGCGCGCTGTCGGGGTACTTTTTCACCATCTCGTCCCAGTTGCGCTTGACGAAATCCCACGCCTCGTAGCGGCAGTCCATGTTGAGCAGCAGCGAATGCATCAGATACGGCGCGTTCTGGGTGCGCACCTGGCCGTCGAGCGTCATCGCCATCGTCTCGCGCAAAAGCGCGCGATCCCGGAAATCAGCCAGCGCGAAGAGATAGCGCTGCTCCTCCTGCGGAGTTCGCGCGGACTTGAACTTTTTCTTGAAGTCCTGGTAGCGCGCCGCGTCGCCGCACCAGGCCAGCACCGCGACCAGCGCTGGCGCAAGATCGCGATCCGCTTTCGACGGGTCCTTCTCATACAATTCGTAGAGCTCGGCCGCGCGCCGCTGAATCGCCGGATCGTCGCCCAGCGTGCCGAGTGTGGCGACGAGCGTTCCGCGCAACTGGCGCGTGAGTTCATCTTCGCCTTCGCGCGGCTCCCATCCGAGACGCTCGAAAGCCGGACCGGCGACCTTGCGCACCAGCTCCGCGAGCGCCGGACGCTCTTCGTCCGACACGATTATATCGATGTAATTGAATGCGCCGATAAGCGCGCGCCACACGTTGATGTCCGTCTCCGCGGTGAAAAGCCGCGCCATCCTTACGAACGACGAAAGCGGTTGCAGGCCGGAAACGATCGCCGCCCACGTGTCGCTCACCAGGCCGAATCTCTCGATCGGCCGAAGCTCGCCGAGATTGCGCGTGAGCGCGTCGAGCATCGCGGGCCCGTAGCTGACGCGATAGAACCCGTGGCCGCCCTCGTTGGCGACCGCCCATTCGAGCTTTTCGCCGAAATCGAGCGACGCCTCGCGCCCGGTCATCAGCAGCTTGTGCTCCGACACGCCCCTGGCGGTCTTCGCCCTGACCATCACCGGCACGTGCCATAGCTGTTCGCACGCCGCGGCCTCGTCGTCACGCAGATAGAAGAAGCGGCGCTGCGTGAGCCTAAGGCTACTGCCGTCCGCGCCCGCTTCGGCGCCCAGGATTGGGAAGCCCGGCTGGAATATCCACGAGTCCATCAGCTTGCGCACCGGCTCGCGCGAGGACTCTTCGAGCGCGTCCCAGAGGTCGGTCGTCTCGGCGTTGGCGTACTGGTGCTTTTTGAGGTAAAGCGCGATTCCCTTGCGGAATTCCTCCGCGCCCATGTACTGCTCGAGCATCCTGAGCACGGCGGCGCCTTTCTCATAGGTGAGCACGTCGAACATCGCGCGCGCGTCCTCGGGGCTTCGCACGGTGAATTCGACCGAGCGCGTGCTCTTTAGCCCGTCGATCGCCATCGCCGACGCCCGCGAAACCGAAAAGCTTTCCCATCGCTTCCAATGCGGCTTCCATCGATCGACCGCAAGCATCTCCATGAAAGTGGCGAACGCCTCGTTGAGCCAGATGCCGTTCCACCACTTCATCGTGACGAGATCGCCGAACCACATGTGCGCGTTTTCGTGCGAGACAACGTCGGCAACGCGTTCGAGTTCGGAGCGCGAAGCCGTTTTCTCATCGACCAGCAGCGCCGTCTCGCGAAACGTGATCGCGCCCAGGTTCTCCATCGCGCCCGAGGCGAAATCCGGTATCGCGATCAGATCGACCTTGTCGCCCGGATACGGCAATCCGTAATAATCGGCGAAGAACTTGAGCGAGAATGCGCCGATCTGCTTTGCGAAGTTCGTGAGCGCGGCCTTGCCCGGCACGTGCACCACGCGAAGCGGAGTTCCAGCGTCAACCGGCTCGGTCGCCTCGAATTCGCCGACGATAAAGGCGACCAGGTAGGTGGACATCCTGATCGTCTCCTTGAAGACGACTTCCTTCTTGCCGTTGCCGAGCCGCCTTGTGCTTTCCTCGCCGGCATTCGAGATCGCGGTCAGGTTTTCATCGACGACCAGGGTTATCTTGAAAGTCGCCTTGAGTTCCGGCTCGTCCCAGCACGGAAAGGCGCGGCGCGCGTCGGTGGATTCGAACTGCGTGGTGGCCACGCGATGGGCGCGGCCGCGCTCGTCGTCGTACTGGCTTCGGTAAAAGCCGTGCAGCTTGTCGTTCAGGATGCCTCGAAAGGCGAGTCTGAGCGTCCACTCGCCGCGTTCGAGCGCTTTCGGAAAGCGTATCGTCGCGCGCTCGGTCTTCGCATCCAGCGAGATCTCGCCCGTAAACTTTTCGGCCCCGCGCTCGACACCCGCGCTGTCGATCTCGAGCTCGAGAGCGTTCAGAACGATTTCCGGCGTCGGCTCGTTGACCGTGACGAAGACCGCCTCCTCGCCCGAAAAGGTGAATGTCGCGAGGTCCGGCGTGAGCCGGAGCTCATAACGCGAGGGGGTAACGGTTTTGGGAAGACGATACTCCTTGGCGGTTTCTTCAAGCGACGCACCTTCCTGGTCGCGCATCGGGATTTCCTTTCCGGAATGAGATTTTTCAAGGATGCGCGCGAAGCTTTCGCCCCGCAAGCGTCGTATCCCAGACTACGCCAAATCGCATGCGGTGCGCGAGCGAGACGGCCACGGCGGCGTTTCAGGCGGGCGCGCGCATGCCGGCGTCTTCGCGCGCGAGTTCGCGATAGGTCGTAAGCCGAACACCGCGGGCGTCGAGCGCCTGCCTGACCCGCTGGCTGGTCAGGATTTCCACTTCGCGCTGCGCGCCGAGCTCGGGCGGCGTTGCGCCCACGTCCATCGCGGGATGGAAGTAAATCTCAGTCGTTCCCTCGCGCAGGCGCTCGATTATGCCCAGAACGTACGCCTCGCTCAGATGGCCGCTCTGATGGAGGCCGAAGAGCCAGTCGGTCGAACGGATGCCGCGCTCGCGCGCGAGCCTTCGCGCACGGCGCGAGAGGCTTCTGAAAATCACCGACTCGACCAGTTTTCGTCCCGCGTGGTCGCGCGCGAGCGCAAGCGTGGTCATCGCGGATTCGCGCGGGAGCCTGACGCACGGCACCTTATATTCGGCGGCAAGCTCGATCATGATGTCGGCGAGCACCGGATGGACGTGGAAGTTCAGATGCCCGTCGATATGATACAGGTGGCCGACGAGCTTGAGGTGCTGTTCGATCTGGGCGCGGAATTCGGCGCGCAGCTTGTCGCGCAGGCTTCGGCTGAAGAAATAGCGAAGGCCGCCAAGGACCGGATTTTCGACGAACCTTCCCGCCGAATCGACCAGCGGCGAAATCTCCGCGGGAGCGAGCACGCTTCGGCCCTTGCAGACCACCAGATGAAGCCCCACGTCGAGGCCGGGAAACTGCCGCGCCGCGCGGGCCGCCTCCTCGCGCGACGCCTCGGCCACCATCAGGCTTGCGCTGTTGAGCACGCCCTCGCGATGGGCCCGGATGATTCCGGCGTTGACCTCGGGCGACAGGCCGAAGTCGTCGCCGTTTACGATAACGGAACGCAAGGCGCGGGCGGGCGATACTTGACCATCGGGCATGTGCGCGCAATTTTGCTAGGACCGGGCGCGCGGCTCAAGCCCACCGGGCGTGAAGCCGGCGGCCCGGAGCGAGAGCCTGTCGATTGATCCTGATTTTTTACGCATTCTCACGCGAACTCGGACCGCTCAAGCGAAGGCTCAAGGAGCGCGCGCCGCTCGCCGAGCCGGGGCTTCGCGGCTTCGAGTCGCGCGCCGGCGGGCGGCGAATAGTCTTCGTCGCCACCGGAATCGGCGCCGAACGCGCAGGCGAAGCGGCCCGAATCGCGATGGGTCGCTTCTCGCCCGAACTCGTTATCGGTACCGGCGTTGTCGGAGCGCTCTCGGCGGGGCTTTCGCCGGGCGACATCGTTCTCGCGGAGCGAATCATGCTCTCGCCCGAGGGCGAAGGCGCCGTCCAGGAACCGGCCATCGCAATCGCCGCCGACACGCTCAGGCATTGCGAGCACGCGCTCAAGCGGGCCGGACTCGATTTCGCGCGCGGCGGGCTTCTCACTTCGCGCCGAGTGCTCGCCAACGCCCACGCCAAGCTTCGCGCCAAGGAGCAAACCGGCGCGATTGCGGTGGACATGGAAAGCGCCGCGCTCGCATCCGAAGCGATGCGTCGCGGGATTAAGTTCGCGGTGGTGCGCACCGTGATGGACGCGCTTGAGGACGAAGTGTTCGGCGCTGAACTCGCCGACGGGCAGGGACGCGTGCGTCCGCTCGCCGCGGCCGGTTACCTTGCGAGAAATCCCGCCGCTATAACGCAACTGCCGCGCATGATGCGAAATCTCTCGCGCGCGACCCGTTCGCTGGCCGACGCGATCGAGGCGATTGGCCTGGCCGCGCCGGTGGCGCGCTGAGGCCGCGTCCCGCATCCGGCTCTACGAGCCGGTCCTGCGCGAGGCCGCCGACGCAAGACGCTCATTTTCGTCGCGCCATACCGGGAGAGCGCGCTCGTAGGGAAAATCCGCGAGATGCCGCTCGACCGCTTCGCGATCGCCGTAGCTGTCGGGGCGGGTCAGGATATGAATTATGAGCGTCGCGAAGGGCAGATAGATGAACACGCTCGCCCACGCGATCTCGTAGGCTCCAATCACGAACAGCATCGTGATCCCGAACAGCACGATTCCCGCGTAAAGCAGCGGGCCCATCAGCGCGCGCGACGGAAGCGAGGGAGCCGCGCCCACGGGCTTTTGCCCGCCGCGATTAATCCGCGCGTCGAGAAGAATGAAGATCGGAATCGTCACCGCCGCGACGAAGTACCATCCGAGATAATTGCTTATCGGTACGCCGAAGTGAGGCCCCGGCGGGTCGTACCAGAAAATCCTGCCCAAAAACCATCGGTTGCCCAGCACGCTCAGCGGATCGACCACGAAATCGATCATCACCATGAACAGCGCGGCCATCAGCCACACCCGCGGCGAGCGCCTGAGCTTCCACGTGTCGAGAAGCCGCAGGTCCCATCCCCGCCGATAGAGCGGCGAACTCACCAGCAGCGCAAGCGTGTACGCGGCGAAGCCCAGAAACGTGAACGACAGCGAATCCATGAAAGGCACGCCGAACACCCAGATTTCGCGGTCGCGGGTCGCCTCGATGTAATGATAAAGCCCGAACGGAAATCCGTTGTGCACGGAAGACCATTCGCACCCGAGCGCAACCGCGTAGGTGAGCACGGCGAACAGCACCGTGGTGCGGACGCCGAAGTTGACGATCGAGATGAACAGAAAGCTCGCCAGGAAGACGAATACGTAAGGGCGCAGCTCAATCGTGGAAATCAGCAGATGCATCGCGTGACGCCGCCTAAGCCGCGGCCCGAACCGCGCCGCTCGCTCGGAAAAACTCGATCGCGCGGCGAATCGCCTCGTCTATCGGACCGGGCGAGTAGCCCAGCTCGCGGCGCGCTTTCGACGAATCGAAGAACATCTTCTTGCGCGCCATCCTGACCTCGGTAAGACTCGCGCGCGGCGGCTTGCGGGTTACGGCGCGGGCGAACGCCTCGGCGCCAAGCGCGAATCCATAGGCGAGCGCGTAGGGAATCCTGAGCCGCGGCGCGCTCAGCCCGGAAAGATTCGCAAGACGGCGGAAAAATTCCTCCAGCGTAAGGTTCTCGCCGCCCAGGATATATTTCTCGCCCACGCGCCCGCGCTCGGCGGCCAGCAGATGGCCGCGCGCAACGTCCTCAACATCGACCAGGTTGAGCCCCGTGTCCATGTACGCGGGCATCCGGCGGTTCAGGAAATCCACGATTATGCGCCCGGTCGGCGTGGGCTTCAGATCGTAGGCGCCGATCGGCGTGGAGGGATTCACGATCACGACCGGAAGTCCTGCGCGCGCGGCCGAAAGCGCTTCCATCTCGGCGAGAAACTTCGAGCGCTTGTACGGACCGACCATCTCGCCGAGCGTGACCGGAGTATCCTCGCGTCCCGGACCGTCCGGGGGGATCCCGAGCGCGCCCACCGTGCTGGTATGGACGATTCGGGCGACTTTCGCTTCGCGCGCGGCGGCGAGCACGTTGCGAGTGCCTTCAACGTTGGTCGCGTACATCGGCGCTTCGTCGCGCAGCCAGAGCCGGTAGTCGGCGGCGACGTGATAGACCTCGGCGCACCCGGCGACTGCGCGTCTTAGCGAATCAAGATCGCGGAGATCGCCGCGCACCGGCTCGCAATCGACGCCTGACAGCGCGGTAATGTCCGCCCGCTCGCGAACCAGCACGCGCACGCGGTCGCCGCGCGCGACGAGCGCGCGCACCACGTGGCATCCCACGAACCCGTTTCCGCCGGTAACCAGCGCCGTCCTCGACGCCATCGCGAACGCTCCCGCTACGCGGCCACCGCCAGGGTTTTTTCGCCGTGGCGCGCCTCAAGCGCGCGCGCCGCCGCGCGTCCCGACATTACCGCGCTCTCGATCGTCGCGGGAAGGCCGGTCTGAATCCAGTCGCCGGCAAGGAACAGGTTGGGCACCGGCGTGTTTGCGGTCGGCCGCAGGCGGAAAGTATCGGGCGCGGGCGCCATCGTGGCATGCTTTTCCTTGAGCACGAGCGCCTTCACCATCCGCGCCCCGCGCGCCGCGGGAATCATGGCCTTCAGATCGCCGAGCACGATATCGAGCAGCTCATTGTTGGGCCGCTCGACCAGCTTTCGCGCGCCGCTGATAACGAAGCTCAGATATCCCGGATGACGCTCGCCGTGGCGGGCGAAGATACGCCGCTTGTTGAACATCCACTGGGTGGTGGTTCCGATGAAGCCGGCGAAAGCGGCGTCGGTGACTTCGCGGTCGAACCATGCGTGAACGCACACGATAGGCGAGCTTTCGAGCTTGCCCACGCGCGCGAAAAACGGATCGGATGCGGCGCCGTCGGGCAGGAGGCGGAGCATCTGATGAGGCGGGACGGCGAGCACGAAGTTGCTCGCGCCGAGCTTTCTTCCGTCGCGAAGCCTGACTCGCGCGACCGCGCCGTCGGCAAACTCGAGCGCCTCGACGTTGCAATGCGCCGCCACCACGCCGTCGCGCTTTTCGATAAAATCGGCCGCGGGCTTGCAGTACAGTTCGCTCAGTCCAACCCGCGAATAGACGAACGCGGAATCCGAGCGGCGGCTGAAAAACGCGCGCTTGAGCACTTCCGCAAGCAGCGCTGCGGAGGAAACTTCGGGCTCGTCGTTCAGCGTCGCGATAGAAAGCGGATACCAGAAGCATTGGCGCGCGCGCTCGCCCTGCTTGAGCCGGCTCATCAGTTCCGCGACCGTAAGGCCTTCGAGCGCGGCGCGCTCGCGCCGAAGCATCGCGAGCAGCTTCATCCCGCCCGCCATCAGCCGGACACGCTCGCCTATCCCGAGATGGCGGTAGCGAAGCAGCGCGCCGCTCATATGCAGCGGACCCGGCATCCGCGAGGTCTTGAGCACCGCCTCGGCACCGTTTCGATCGAGCATCCGGATTTCCAAATCCTGATGGAAGAAAAGCTTGTCGCGCGAGCCAATCCGCTCAAGGAAATCGAGCGTCTCGTGATAGCAGCCCATCAGGACGTGCTGGCCGTTATCGACCTGGTCGCCACCATCCTCCTGCATGAAGGAGTAAGCGCGGCCGCCGAGCTCCGGCTTGCTCTCGAGCACCGCGACGCGGAAGCCCCGCTCGGCCAGCGCGACCGCGGCGGAAAGCCCGGCGAAACCGCCGCCGACAACCACAACGTCCTTCGCTTCAACCATCGTCGCGTCATCCCCTGAGCGAAGCGATTCTTCCCGAGGCCCATGCCCTGCCGACCAGGTAAAGCTTGCGCGGAGCCGACAGGCCGAGCCTTCGGTCGAGCACGCGGTAATTGGAGCGGACTATCCGGGCCAGCAGCGCCCCGTAGATCATCCGCATCGCCTCCGCGGTGCGCAGCGTCGAGCGGTCCTCGGGCGGCATCGCGGCCTCGGCCTCGCGATAGAAATTCCGCGCCCGTTTGGCCTCGAATTCCATCAGGCGCACGAAATTCGAGCTATAGACGCGGTTTAGGATCTCTTCTTCGGTCACGCCCATCGCCTCAAGGTCCTCAAGCGGCAGATAGATACGGCCGCGCGAGGCGTCCTCGCTCACGTCGCGCAGGATATTGGTGAGCTGGAATGCGATTCCGAGTTTTTCCGCGTAAACCCTGGCGGCTGGATTGGTATAGCCGAAGACCTCGATACAGATGAGGCCGACCGCCGAGGCGACCCGGTAGCAGTACAGGCGAAGCTCGTCGAAGGTCCGGTAGCGCTTTCGCGTAAGGTCCATCTCGACGCCCGCGATAACTTCCTCGAAGTATTCGCGCGGAATCGTGAAACGGCGCGCCGCGTCGGCCAGCGCGCGAGAGACCGGGCGAGTCGGCTCGCCACCGTACACGCGGTCGAGTTCCTCGCGCCATCGCGCGAGCATCACGGCCGGATCGCGCACCGCGGCGTCGTCGGCGATATCGTCGACGAACCGGCAGAAGGCATAGACCGCGTAGAGCGCCTGGCGCCGCTCGGGCGCAAGGAGCATGAACGCGTAGTAGAAGTTGGACGAGGAGCGCCGGGTTATTTCGGCGCATCGTTCGTAGTCGCGATCGAGTTGCGTGGCTCCCGCTTCGCCTTGAACTGCCGCCTGTTGCCGCATCAGACGCAAAGCCTCCCAAGCGCCGCGTTCAGTCCAAGCCTGAGATAATCGAGCTTGTTCAGTTTCGGTCTGCTTTGAAAAACGTCGCACCCGGCGCGCTCTATCGCGCGCAGGATCGCGAGCCCTCCGCCCGCGAACATCAGGATGTCGCGGCGAAGCCGTCGATCGACGAGCCGGTTCAGTTGCGCGCCCTCCCTGAGCATCGCCCGCGCGACCTCGACTTCGTACCGCATCAGGTCCACGAAGGCTGGCGTCGCCGTGCGGCGCGCGAGATCCCCGGGCGTAACGCCGAAGCGCGCAAGGTCGGCGCGCGGCAGGTAGATTCGATTCTTGCCGAGGTCAACGGCAACGTCCTGCCAGAAGTTCGCAAGTTGAAGCCCGCTGCATACGAGGTCGGAGAGATACTGGCGCTCGGGGTCGCGGTATCCAAACAGGTAAAGCACCAGCCGTCCGACCGGATTGGCGGAGTAGCGCGCGTAGCCGAGAAGGTCGTCGAGGGTGTCGAAGCCGCGGAAGTTGACGTCGGAACGGAACGCGATCAGAAGGTCGGCGAACGGCTCGCGCGGGATATCGTAGCGCCTGACCGTCGCGGCGAGCGCGACAAACACGGGATGCCGCGGGTTGCCCGCGTAGCAGAGATCGAGTTCATGCTCCCAGGCGTCGAGCTTGGCGAGGTCGTGCTCTTCGTCGGCGAAGTCGTCGGCCATGCGCGCGTAAGCGTAAATCGCGTGCATGTGCGGGCGCATCTCGCGCGGCATCAGCCACGACGCGATAGTGAAATTCTCGTAGTGAGACCGGGCAAGGCGGGTGCAATACGCGTAAGCCTCGGCCAGTTCCGCGTCCGAATGAGCCTTGGCGGCGGACGAGCCGGCGCGGGCGGCCGGAGGTGCAACCAGGGAGGCGGGATCGGTCGAAGCGCGGCTCATCAAATCGCGTACCGCCGTTCAAGGAGATTGCGCGTTTCGCGGCGGCTCCATTCATCGACTTCCAGCAGATCCTCGAGCGAGCGCGCGGGTTTGTTCGGATGGCGCTCCATCACGGTCTCGATACATCGCGGGATGTCCACGAAGCGGGCCCGCCCGGCCAGAAACGCCGCCACCATCTCTTCGTTGGCCGCGTTCAGGCAGGCCGGCATCGTGCCGCCCGCCGAGAGCGCGTCGTAAGCGAGTCTCAGGCACGGGAACTTCGCGTAGTCGGGCTCCTCGAAGGAAAGCCGTCCGCAATCGGCGAGCGAAAGGCGCGGCAGATGGCCGAGCGGCAGGCGTTCCGGATACGCCAGCGCATAGGCGATCGGAATCGCCATGTCCGGAATCGCCATCTCGGCCAGCACCGAGCCGTCCATCATCTCGACCATCGAGTGGATCACGCTCTGCGGATGAATCACGACCGAGATCTGCTCGCGCGAAAGATCGAACAGCCATCGCGCCTCGATCACCTCGAGGCCCTTGTTCATCAAGGTCGCGGAATCGATCGTTATCTTGCTGCCCATCCGCCAGGTCGGATGCTTGAGCGCGTCGGCGACGGTCACTTCGGCGAGCCGCTCCGCGGGAAGCTCGCGGAACGGGCCGCCCGAGGCTGTGAGGATTATCCGCTTGAGCGCGGCGCGCTGACGGCCTTCAAGGCACTGGAAAATCGCGTTGTGCTCGCTGTCGACGGGGAGCAGATGGACGCCGTGCTCGGCGACCGAACGCGTGACCATCTCGCCCGCGATCACCAGCACTTCCTTGTTGGCAAAGGCGATGTCCTTGCCCGCCCGTATCGCGGCGAGCGTCGGCGTAAGGCCAAGCGCACCCACCATCGCGGACATCAGAAGCCGGGACTCGGGATGGGTCGCGACCGCGATCGCGCCTTCGAGCCCGTGGAGGATTTCGACTCGCTGCCCGCCGAGACGGCGGCTGAGTTCGGCGGCGAGCGCCGGGGTCGCGACCGAGACCAGCTCGGGCCGAAAGCGCCTGACCTGCTCGGTGAACAGATCGAGGTTTCGCCCCGCGCCCATCGCGACGACGCGAAACCGCTCGGGAAAACGTCCGGCCACGTCGAGCGTGTTGACGCCGATCGAGCCGGTCGAGCCGAGAACCGAAAGCGCCTTCATCAAGCCTGGTCCACCTTCGCGCCGCCTTCGAGCAGGCGCTTGCGCAAGCGTCCTAGTGCCATCAGCGGAAAGTAGTGCGGATACAAGTGGTAGCGGAGATAGAAGTGGTTGGGGAAGCCCGCGCCGGTAAATTCCAGCTCGTCCCATCCGCCGCTTTCATTCTGGCGCTCAACGAGCCATCTCACGCCGCGCATCACGTGCTCCGAGACCCCGTCCTCGCCCGCAAGCAGGCCCATCACGGCCCACGCGGTTTGTGAGGCGGTGCTCGGGCCGCGTCCGCGCCATGCGGGGTCCTTGTCGCTGAGCGGACTTTCGCCCCATCCGCCGTCCTCATTCTGGTGGGACTTGAGCCACGCAACCGCCCGCCTTACCCACGACTCGCCGAGGTCCACGCCGATCGCGCGCACACCCATCAGCGCCGACCACGTACCGTAAAGGTAATTGACGCCCCATCTCCCCCACCATCCGCCGTCGGGCGACTGGTTGCGCTTGAGCCACGCGATCGCGCGGCGGGCGACCGGATGCTCCGCGCTGTAGCCGACCGCGGCCATCATCTCGAGCGCGCGGCCGGCGAGATCGGGGCAGGAGGGATCGATCACGGCCTCGACGTCGGCGAGCGGAATCTGGTTGAGCCACCGCTTCTGGACGTCGGCGTCAAAGGCGGCGAATCCGCCGTCACTCGACTGCATCCCCATGACCCAGTTCGCGCCGGCGCGAATCGAGCGTTCCTTTGCCTGCGCATCGGGAAACTCGGTGCGCGCCATCACCTCGAGGATAACGGCCGAGTCATCGACGTCGGGATACCAGTCATTGTAAAACTCGAACGCCCAGCCGCCCGGCTCAAGGTCGGGGCGCTTCACCGACCAGTCGCCGCGCTTGAAGATCTGGTGATCGATGAACCACTTGACCGACTGTACGAGCGCGGGATGGTCGGCGGGCAGGCCGGAATCGAGCAGCGCCTTGGCGGCGAGCGCGGTGTCCCAGTTGGGCGAGACGCACGGCATGTACATCGCGCGGTCGCCCATCTCCCATACAAGCTCGCGGACTCCTTCGAGCGCCTTTTTGAGCACCGGATGGTCGTTGCGGTAGCCGAGCGCCCTGAGCCCCATCGCGCTCAGCAGATAGCAGGGCTCGATTCCGCCCCAGGTGCCGTTGGCCTCCTGATGCTCGAGTATCCAGTTCTCGGCGGCCCTGAGCGCTCGGGCGCGAAGCGATTTAAGGTGATGGCGGTTGTAGAACCTGAGCCCCCCGTCGATCACGTTGAACAGGTTTCGAAGCGAAAACGGACTCTTGCCGGGAGGCTGCTTGAAACGGGTGAAGTGGGGCGGCTCGATATAAAGTTCGAGCACGCCGTTTCGGAAATCGACCGGCACCACGGGACGCGCCGCCTGCAGCAGCATCAGGCCGAAAGCGGTTCCGCGCGCCCACGAGGCAAGCTCGTACATGTTGAAGAAGAACCAGTTGGGCAGAAGCGCGACTTCGACCGGCAGCGCGGCGGTCGCCTCCCAGGGCACCTGCCCCATCGCGGCCAGATAGAATCGCGCGAGCGTCCCCACCTTGGAAATTCCGCCGCGCGACAGAATCCAGCGCCGCGACTGCATCATCGGCTCGTCGCCCGCGCGCATCCCGGCGAGCTTGAGCGCGAAGTATGCCTCAATCGTGCTCGACAGGTATCCCTCGCCACCCTTATAGAGCACCCAGCTTCCGTCGGTCTCCTGGGTTTCGAGCAGGAACTTCTTAAGACGCCCCTCGAGTTCGCGGTCAACGGCGTCCATATAGTGCATGAAGATGATGTATTCGGCGTTCATCTCGGCGTTGGCTTCGAGCGCCGCATGCCAATAGCCGTCGGGATGCTGCTGGCCGATGAGGGAACGCTGCGCGCGGTCGATCGCGAAGCCGATCCTCGCCACGAATTCGTCGCGCGTCACGTCGGCAACGCGAACCTCGCCGTTTTCCACCTGTTGAAGAGCTTCACTCATGGGTCTGTCTTAGGGGTTCGTTTCAGGTTTTCCTTGTTGCGCATCGGATCTAGGGAACCACGGCGCACTTGAGCGCTTCGCCGCGTTCGAGCATCGAGAACACTTCGCCAAGTTCGGCCAGCGGCCGGCGGGCGTTGACTATCGCGCCGGCTCCGATTTTGCCCTCGCCGAGCATCTCGAAAGCGCGCTTTACGTCGCGCGGCCGGAAATGAAACGGCGCAAGCAACGTCAGGTTGTCGTAATGCATCCGGCGCGTATCGACTTTAAGCGTGGTATCGGCGGGGCATCCGCCAAAGAACACGACTCGCCCGCCGCGGCGCACGCGCCTGAGCGCGTCCTGCCATCCGTCGAGCTGTCCGGTGCACTCGATCACGAGATCGGGGCCGAAGCCCGCGTTGAGCGAGGCGACCGCGCCTTCCGAGTCGTTGCGGCTGACGTCGATCACGCGGTCGGCGCCGAGTTCGCCCGCCCACTCAAGCCGTTTTGCCCCGCGCCCGGCGATCGCCACTTCGCGCACGCCGCGCGCCCGGAGCGCGAGCATGTGCAGGAGCCCGAACGGGCCCGCGCCGACGATAAGAACCGACTCGAACGGCTCGGGCCGCGCCATCTCTTGCGCGTGCACGACGCACGCGAGCGGTTCGAGCAGCGCGGCCTCCTCGAAGCCGAGATGCTCGGGCTTGATAAAGGCGTTGCGTGCGACCACGTGCGCGGGAACCAGCAGATAATCCGCGTACGCGCCCATCAGCATCCGTTCCATCGTCTGCGCGCACAGGTTTTCCTGCCCGCGCTGGCAATAGAAGCAGATTCCGCACGGCGCCGTCGGCGCGGCCATCATCGCGTCGCCCGGTTTGAAGCCGCGCACGCCTTCGCCCACCTCGACCACCACGCCGGCGAATTCGTGTCCGAACGGAGTCGGCAGTTTCCACACCGGATGGCCGCGGCGATAGGTCTTCAGATCGGTTCCGCAGCTCAGCGCGCACGCGACGCGCACCAGCACTTCGCCGCGCGCCGGACGGGGCGGCCTGAAGTCGCGGAGTTCGAGATGCCCCGGCGCAACCAGCACCGCCTGGCGGGCGGATAAGGGCGCGGTTGTTGCGAAGTTGGTCAAAGCTTTCGCTCCACCACGAACACGGCAAGCGCGCGAAGCGGCTCGGCACGCCCGTCAAAATTCGAAAGCGCGGCAATCGCGCGGTTGGAAAGCTCACGGGCGAAATCGCGCGAGCGCTCAAGCCCGAGCAGTCCTGGATAGGTGTTCTTGCCGTGCGCCTGATCCTTGCCCGTGCGCTTGCCCATCTGCTCGGTCGAGGCTTCCACATCGAGGATGTCGTCGACCACCTGGAAGCAGAGCCCGAGCGCCTTGGCGTACACCGAGAGCGACTCCATCTCGGCCGCAGTCGCGCCGCCAAGACGCGCCCCTCCGCGCACGGAGGCGAGAAACAACGCGCCGGTCTTGCGCCCATGCAGATATTCCAGCTCCGCGAGTTCCATCGCGCGCCCTTCGCCGAGCAGATCGATAACCTGCCCCGCGACCATCCCGCGCGAGCCCGCGGCCTCCGACAATTCCGCAATCGTTTGCGCAACGAGCGCCGGCGCCACAAGCGGCGAACGCGCCAGCACGCCAAACGCATCGGTCAAAAGCGCGTCGCCCGCCAGCGTCGCGAGCGCCTCGCCGTAGACCTTGTGATTGGTCGGCCGGCCGCGGCGCAGGTCGTCGTCGTCCATGCAGGGAAGATCGTCATGGATGAGCGAGTAGGTGTGAATCATCTCGACCGCGCAGGCAAACGACGCGGCGTCGTCAATCGCGCCGCCAACCGCCTCGCACGCGGCTAAGGCAAGGATAGGGCGCAGGCGCTTTCCGCCGTCGAGCAGGCTGTAGCGCATCGCCTCGTTAAGCCGCGCCGACGGGCCTTCGGACCCGGGCACCGCCGCGTCGAGCAGGCGCTCGACGAGCGAGGCCCGTTCCTTCAGATAACGGTCAAGTTCAAACACGTTGGACCCTCTCGGCCACGCATCCGAAGCCGGATGCGCCGACGGCCCCGTCGGACGGGACGCGGATTGCCTGGTTTGCGGACGCGGGCATCCGACAGGACTTCAAGGCCATAAGCTCAGGCCATGTAGTGGCGCACCATCCGCCAGGAATCCTTGATGTTCTTGCCGAACTCGAGAGCGGCCGTTCCCTCGAACCCTGAATGCAGCTTGCAATCGCGGCATCGGAAGTCCTGCTTGGTGCGATAGAACTCCCAATCGGTCGCCTCGTGAAGCTGCTTGAACGTCTTGTAATGGCCGTTGGTGATGAGATAGCAGGGCCCCTTCCATCCCTGTGGATTACGCGTGACCGTGGTCCACGGGCTGCACGAGAGATCGCGGTCGCCGGTCAGGTAATCGAGGTAGATGGGCGTGTTGATGATCTTGTAGTGGTCGGCGAGCTCGCGCACCCGGCGGAACTTGAACGGCATCTCGTCGCTCTTCAGGTAGATGTCGTCGTTGGTCAGCACCTGGTAGTGATAACCGGGCGTGAGCAGCATCCCGTCCACGCCGAGGCCCGCGAGCATCTTGATCAGCTCTTCGAGTTCCTCGGTGGTGGTCTCGCGGAAGACCGTGGTGTTGGTCTGGACCCGGTAGCCCTTCTCCTTGAGCATCTTGATCATCTTGACGCAGGTGTCGAAGACACCCTGCTTGTCGACCACGCGATCGTGCGTTTCGCGCATGCCGTCGAGATGGATGTTGAAGCTAAGGTACGGGCTGGGCGGCACCTGGCGGACGAAGCGTTCGAGCAGGATCGCGTTGGTGCAGATCTGCACGTGACGCTTCTGCTGCTCGATCAGCCCCCTGGTGAGCGGGACGATATGCTTGTACATGAGCGGCTCGCCGCCGCAAATGGACACGATCGGCGCGTCGCATTCCTCGGCCGAGCCGAGCGCTTCTTCCAGCGGCATCATGTCGCGGATCGTGTCCTTGTATTCGACGATCCGCCCGCATCCGATACAGGCGAGGTTGCACGCATGAAGCGGCTCGAGCATCAGCACCAGCGGAAAATACTTCTCGCCCGCCTTGCGCTTGCGGCGCATGTACCGGCCGAGGTCCGTCATCAGTTTAAGCGGCATACGCATAGGCGTTTTTAGGAACTCCCTGGCCGTGATTCGGCCCTTTTCAATGCTCGGCCTTGACGGCCTCCGTGGCTTCCCGTTCCGAGGCGTGAAACAGCCACTGGTCGACCATCGAGACGGCCGACTCCGGATTCATCGTGGCCCTCGGCATAAACAGGAATTCGATCATGAGCCCGTTCAACGCCGAAAGGATGAAACCTGCGGCGTCCTCGGGCGTAAAGCCGCTCGCGCAGACTCCGCGATGCTGAGCGCGCGAGATTAGCTCGACTAACATGTTCCGGTATCCGCTGTAGAGCCGCATGATCTGCTCGCCCAGCCCTTCGGAAAGGCGCTGCTCGCGCAGCATCTGGGCCAGGAAGAAGCGCACCGAATTGGCGTGGTCGCGCACAAAGAGCAGGTAGAACTCGACCAGCCTCAGGATCTGATGGCGCTCGTCGAGCATCCGCGATTCTTCGGCAAAGTCGATGAAATAAGGCTCCAACAGCCGGTTCAGGACCGCCAGGAAAAGTTCTTCCTTGGTTTTGAAATGCCAGAAAATCAGGGCCTTGCTGACTCGCGCCTCGCGCGCGACTTCCGACATCGAAGTCTCATGGAAGCCGCGGTTGGCGAAAAGTTGCGTCGCAGCCTTTAGAATCTCGTCGCGCGAGTCCTGCGACTGCTGTCCGTGGCTTTCCTGCGACTGTCCCTTGAGTTGAGATCCAACCATGCTAAGGAAATGGTCCCGCGGCATTCGCCGACCCTCGGACGCGCCGCTCAGGCCTTCCGGCCTCGATCGAAGCGCCCTTCCCATAAACCCGTCTAATCATTACGGGGATCGGCAAGGATGCCTAACCTATCGGTCAAGGTTTAACTTTATTTCCATCGCGGGGAAAGTCAATAGATGACAAAATACCGCGAAGATTGGCGGGCTGGAGGCCTCCGATTCGCCGATTCTACCCCGCGAGCGCGATCTCCGCGCCGGTGCGAGCCGACGATTCCCGGGCCGCCTCAATAAGCCGAAGCGCGGTCGATACTTCCCTGATGTTCCGAAGCGCGGCTGCCGAGCCCGGACCCTCCCCTATCGCCTGCTCGAATTCCGCCGCAACCCCGGCGAACCATGCCGAGTGATAGCTGTCGTCGGGCGCGTCAACGACCGAAAGATCCTCAGTCCTGCCGCCTCGCTCGGTCAGGATGAGGCGGTCGCCCTCGATCTCAAGCGCCGCGCGCTCGCCGTAAAGCGATGCCGAGGTGCGTCTGACCGGCGCGCGCCACGACATATGCGAGCGGCCAATCCGCCCGCTCGAAAACCTGACCCAAAGATCGGCGACATCCTCGACCTCGCCCTCCCTGCCGACGCCGAGATGCGCCGATACCCCAAGCGGCGCGTCGCCGCCCATCAGCGACTGCATCAGGTACGACACGTGCCATCCGTGATCGACGAGGATTCCGCCGCCGAGCGCGCCGGCCGCGCGCCAGCTTCCCGGTCCGCCGGCGGGCTGGGTCCTCAGCCGTTCGATATTCAGCAGCGTAAGCGCGCCGAGCCTGCCCGACGCAACAAGTTCGAGCGCGCGCCGATAACTCGGCGAATGCTTCCAGTTATGCACGCACATCAGCACGCGCGAGACGCGCGCCGCCATTTCAGCGAGCGCGGTGAATTCACCGATACCGAGGCAGAGCGGTTTCTCGCACAGCACGTGCGCGCCGGCTTCGAGCGCCGCCCGGATAGCGGGAGCGTGAAGCGCCGGCGGGCTCGCTATATCGATGAAGTCGGGCGACTCACCCGCTAGCATCAATTCGAGGTCGTCATAGACGCGGACGTTATTCGCAAGCCGCATCGCCAGATGACGCCGCTCGGAGAGCGGGTCGTGAACCGCGACGATGCTGACGCCGGGGCGCGAAAACCATCCTGGCAGATGGCCCCGGGCCGCAACCTCGCCGAAGCCGGAAATTACCCCGCGCAGTTTCACATCCAGGCGCGCGCGATATCCTCGAGCTCGCTCTCCCACTTGTCGGGCGCGAGACTCGGCGGAAACAGGACCAGGCGATGCGCTCCGGCGCGCTCATATTCGCGGGCGGCGGCGTGAGTGTCCTTGCCGCCCGCCGGTGCGAACACGGAGATCTCGATTTTGCCGAAATCACGGCCCGCCTCGGCGCAGAGCTTCCTCAGAGTCTGCAACTGCTCGGCAAGTTCGGCGGGCGACAGCATCAGCGGTCCCCATCCGTCGCCGATTGCAACCGTATTCTTCATTGCGCGCTCGCCGCCGGCGCCGATGCCGCCCGCTCCGATCAGGATTGGAGGATGCGGCTTCTGCGCGGGCTTCGGGTAGCTTCTGACCGGCGGGAACTTGACGAATTTGCCCTCGAAGCTGGGCTCGGGCCGGGTCCAGAGTTGCTTCATCGCGCGCACGTACTCGCGCGTCATCGGCCATCGCCGGCGAAAATCGACGCCCATTATCTCGCTTTCGTCCTTGAGCCATCCCGCGCCGATACCGAAGATGAAGCGCCCGCCGGAATAATGATCGAGCGTGGCGACCTCCTTGGCGAGCAGGAGCGGGTTGCGTTCCGGAACCAGGCAGATTCCGGTGCCGAGCTTGATTTTGCTGGTCGCGGCGGCCGCCAGCGCGAGCGCCATGAACGGATCGGGCATGTGCGAGTAAACTTCCGGTATAACGCCGTCGCGGCTGGCCGGATAGGGCGTCACATGATGGACGGGGATTATCGGATGCTCGGGGATGAACAGCGAGTCGAAGCCAAGCTGCTCGCATTTGCGCGCAACCGGGCCGGGTTCGGCGGTGTACTCGGCGATAAACGCGAGAATTCCTATCTTCATGCGGCGCCTCCCGTGGCGAGGTTCAGATGGCGAGACCAGTTTTTAGCGCGAACCAGCGCCCTGCGCCATCGAGCGGCGCGCCCTCTCGCGTTCATCGCCAGCCGAAGAAATCCTTCGCGTAGATGAAGCGGCCGACGCCTGCGGCGCGCGCCGCCTGCTCGTCGATTTCCTGGTCACCGACCATCGTCGAGGCCGAAAGATCGACTCCATACATGGCGGCCAGTTCTTCGATCATCCCGGGCCGCGGCTTGCGGCATGCGCATCGGTCGGCGTCGTCGTGCGGGCAGACCATCCATCCGCTCAGGATTCCGCCCAGTTCTTCGTCGAGCCTCGCAAGCGCCGCCTCGACCTTCTCCATCGTGACCCGGCCGCGCTTGATGCCGGCCTGGTTGGTGACGACGAAAATCAGATGGTCGCGCATCGGGCCGAGCCTTTCGGCCACGCCGGGCAGGAGCCTGAGCACGACGTTTCCGTTCGCGTCGAGCGGAAGCTGGCGCGTCTCGTCCATCTCCACGAGCGTTCCGACGAGGTCGCAGAAAAGGGCCTGGTTGCCGGCCGCTTCAGTCATCGCGGGCAGCCCCTTCAGGCGGCGCGCCAATCGACGTTGTCGCGCACGTAGGCGAAGACTTCATCGAGGATGGCGGCGCCGGCTTCGGCCTGTTCTTCGGTGATCACCAGCGGCGGATTGATCCGCACGCGGGGAAAATAGCTCATCGTGAGCAGCCCGCGCTTGAGGGCTTCCTTGAAGATCACCTCAGTAACCTTGCGATTAAGCAGTTCGCCGGTCTTCTCGTCGCGCACTAGGTCCATCCCGATAAACAGGCCGCGTCCGCGCACGTCGCCGACGAACTCGTACTTCTCCTTGAGATCGAGCAACCTGCTGAGTAATGTCGTGCCGACCTTGCGCGAATTCTCGACCAGGTTCTCGGCGTTGATCGTTTTAATCGTCTCGGCGACCGCGACCGCCGCGAGCGGATTCCCGCCGTAACTCGACGACGACGCGCTGGGCTTGCCGAACGGCTCGGCCTTTCCGAGTTCGTCGCTGAGCAGCACGCCAGAGACCGGAAATCCCGAACCCATCCCTTTGCCGACCGTCATGATGTCGGGCTTGGCGCCGGAATGCTCGACGCCCCACCATTTCCCGGTGCGGGCGAATCCGGTGATCATCTCGTCGGCGACAAGCATCGCGCCAAGTTCCTTCGCAACCGACTTGATCGCGGGCAGCCAGTCGTCGGGCGGCACCACGTTGCCCGCGGTTCCCTGCATCGGCTCGACCAGAACCGCAGCGACCGCTCCGGCGGAGGAATTCTTTATCTGCTTGCGCGCAAATTCGACGCAGAAGAGCCCGCAGTGCGGATACTTCATCCGAAACGGGCATCGATAGCAGTCCGCGTACGGCACCTGGTAGCGTCCTCCGGGAAGCGGGCCGTAGCCCTGCTTGGATTCGTCGCCGATAAGCCCGATCACGCCGCCGGTTTTGCCGTGAAAGCCGCCCCAGAAGCTCACGACCTCGTATTTCTTGGTTACGGAACGGGCCAGCCTGAGCGCGGCCTCAACGGCCTCGGCGCCGCCGCTATACAGATGCGCGCGGTTGAGCCCTGCGGGCGCGGCCTCGGCGAGCAGGCGCAGCGCCTCGGCGCGGCTCGCGTTGGCGAAGGTGCCGACAATAAGCCGGCGCGATTGTTTTTCGAGCGCCGCGGTGAACTCGGGATGCGCGTGGCCGAGGCTCGCGACCGCGACGCCGGCGAAAAAATCAACGTAGGTGTTGCCGTCCGCGTCGGTCAGCGTGGCGCCGTCGCCGTGGTCGAAAGCGACCTCGGCGAGTGAGGAGATTCGCTGGCGACCGGGGGCGATATAGCGCTGTTCCTGTTCGAATATCTCCCGCGACCTGGGTCCCGGGACCGGAGTTTTGATGCTTGGAAGTTTGGGTTTCGAAACTTGTGAAGTCGCCATCTAATGGCCCGCGAGACCGCTCCTTTCATACAAAACCGCTGCCGTCTCAACGCGTGCGGCGTATCAACCTCATCGCCCGCCGCGCAATCGCGCGCGCCGCGGGCGCACGAACCTGGCTATAACTGGGCCAGTCATTAAAGTCGATAATCGCAAAACGTCCGCCACTCAAGACCGCGTCTCCGCCCCACGCCTGCAGGCCGAGCGCCGCCGCCGCAACCGAGGCGGCCTCGGCAAGCTCGCGCGCGACGTTGGCGGCGACTTCGCCTTCCTCGCCCAGCACCGAGAAGTATTCGCCGCCGCTTACGCCATAAAACTTGACGACCCTTCCCTCGACGGCCTGCTGAACGTAAACCGTATGAACACCCCGGCGGGCGAACGCCCGGATCGTCTCGAGCAGCGGCGCCTTGCCGACCACCTTTTGCACGTCGTCGGGTCCAAGTGCGTGCAGGTCGCCGCGCTTGACGTAAACTCCGGCGTCGAGATCGAGTGGGGTCAGCGCCTTGAGATTGACCGGCTCGGCGGTGCCGAGGACGGCTCCGTCGGGCGTGGGCACACCGGCGCGCATCAGCCCAATCCCGAGCAGGTCGCGATAGCAGTTGCGAATCGCGAGCGCCGTGTTGAGCGTCAGAACGCCGCGTGCCTCCATCTCGGCCACCCGCTTGAGCGCGGCCTCGCCCTGGCACATGACCAGCAGCAGGTCGGCGCCGACCGGGTCGGTTCCCGCGGCAAAAGTCTTCGCGTCAAGGGCCGAAGTTTCCACGCCGAGCAACGAAAGCTCGTGGAGCACGGCGTCCATGATTGCGGCATCAGCCTCGACCTTCCCTGGGGAGAACTCATGCTCGCGATAAATACCGATTGCGCGATGCGTCATGCTTTGTCTCCCATCGTGGCGCGAGCCGCTTCGAGGTCGGACGCTTCGTCAACGTCTATCGCCTCGCTTAGTTCGATCGCGCCAAGCAGCAATCCCTTGTCCAGCAGCATGGCAAGAAACTGCCGCATCGCTCCGAGCCCGGCGGCGCGCGCATCGGCAACAAAATCGAAGATTCGTTGCGGTAAGTAGTAGATGCCGGCGGTGACGGTGGGGCACTGCCCGCCGCCCAGCCGGGTTATTGTCTGGTTTGTGGAAACCTCCGCGAAAAGCGGACGCTCGTCGCCCCGCCATCGGACGACCCCGAGCGCTCCGTCCATCGCGCGCTCCGAGGTCATCGCGCGCGCGCTTGAAACAAACCTGCGCATCTCGCCCGCCGGCATCACCGCGTCAACCGTGGCGAGCACGAAATATCCGGGCGCAAGCCGCTCGCCGAGCGTGAACAGCGACTCCATCGAGTTGGCCGTGTCACGCACGACAAGGTTCAGATATTCTGGCAACTCCACCCGGCGTTCCTTAACCAGGCGCGCGGTTTCGGAATTCACCACCGCGAGCACCTCGCTCGCCCCGGCCTCGCGCAGCATCGCCGCCTGACGCGCGATAAGGGTCTTCGTGCCGAGCGTCACCAACGGCTTTGGGACGCCGCCCGTGCTGCTCCGGAGTCTTTCTCCCCGGCCAGCCGCGATAATTGCTCCTTGCAAGTTGGCTACCACCGGATGGCGAGAAGCTCGTCGAGCGAGCCGATCACACAATCGGGAACGCACGGGGTTTCCACATCCTTGGGCCCACCATTGCCCGCGTCAATGAGGATAGTGCGCATGCCAAGCCGATGGGCCGGGACGCAGTCCTTGAGCAGCGAGTCTCCAACCATCGCCGCCTCCCTGGCGCTTATCTGAAGTCTCGCGAGCGCCATCTCGAAAATTCGCGGGTCCGGCTTGAATATACCGACGCGCGTCGAGTCGAGCGCCACGTCGATTAGCGCTTCCATCCCGGCCTCTCCAAGCACGGTCTCCAGATTCCCGTAGAAGTTTGATACCACCCCGAGCTTGAAGCGTGGCTTTAGTTCTTCGAGAAGCCGACGGCTGTGCTTGAGACCCGCGGAAGTCTGCTCGACGAAATCCGCGACGATACGCTCGGCAAGCCTCGCACGTCCTTCGCGCCCCATCTGTTCGAGGCTCTCCCTGACACGACGTGGGCCTTCCATTCGCAGGCATTCGAGCTGCTTTCCAACCAGAAAGCCGGTCAATCCCGCAAGTCCGAGACCTTCGAGCGAAGCAGGCTGCGCGTAGCCGAGCCGCGTCGCGTCAGTGAAGGCTCTATCAAACTCCTCACGATGAAGCTCCAGGCCGGCTGAGCGATAACATCCGAGGAACCGATCAAGCCAATGCGAGGCGAGGTCGAGGGTGCCGCCAAAGTCGAACAGAATCGCGCGAAGCTTGGTCACTTTGTGGCCCAGTTTATCAACCGGCGCAGAGACGCTCCAGAAAGAGCCAAATTAAGGCTTTGCCGACATCGAGTACGTCTGGCATCTTTGAAGAACCTGTTATCGAACGCTAGCACGTCGACGGTCCCGGAGACTCTGATTTGGGTTACATTGCTGTTAAATCCAACGCCTTGCGCGCGTTCTCGCTGGTATTGCTTTGGCTTGTTTTCCCCGTCGCAACCCTCGCCGCCCCATCCGCGGCCCCGGGTGAAAGCACGATCCGCAGCCTCCTCGCCGCGATGAGAGCCTACGCTCAGGCCAGGACGCCCGCTGAAAGGGCGGCGGCTGCCGCTAAAGTAAGCCGCCGCCTCGCCCTCCGAACGGTGGCGCAGGAATCCCTTGGCACCCAATGGCAAAAGCTGAACCGTGCCGAGCGCGACCGCTTCGCGGCACTCTTCGAACGTTCGGTGGAAAGCCTCGCCTACCCGCGTGCGGCGCGGGCACTTGCGCAAATCAAAGTCAATTATCTTCGGGAAACCGTGAAAGGCCGCGAGCGGTTCGTCCACACGACGGTGACACGACCCGAGGGCGGGACGCTTCCGGTCGATTACACACTCACCAAGCAGGACGGCCGCTGGACAGTTGCCGACGTAAGCCTCGACGGGGAGAGTCTCGCAAAAGCGGTTCGGACCCGCATTCAGAAGGCTCTTAACGAGGAAGGCTACGCGAAGCTCGTGGCCGACCTCAAAAAGCACGTGGAACAGGGGAATTCCGCCAGTTCCGGAGCCAACGCGCGGTCGTCCGGAAGGGACGGTGCGGACAAAGCACTTTCCGATCGGTCAGTCCAAGAGCCTGCGCGTTGATTTAACACCTGTTTTCATCTAAGAAACTTGGTTCTATAACCGTAAGTAATAGGCGGTTAACCAGGAATTCACTTGATCGAGACAGCATTAGTGACTGCGCCGCCACGCGGCGGCGAGGCGATTTTCGGACGCCCGCTGCTCGAACGGCTTCTGGCCAGCTGCGAACGTGTCGGTATCAAGCGCTTTTTCATCCAGGCAACGGCTGAAGAACGCGAACAGCTTGCAAGGTCGATGGGTCGGTTTGCGGGACGACCCGAGGTGCGGGTGGTTGACTCGTTCGAGGAGCTGTTGAACGGCCCGAACCGAATTGACCCCTCAGCGCCGTGCCTCGCGCTCAATGGAAATCTGGTGATTTCGTCGTGGTTCCTGAACCGGATCGTCGCCGAGGGCGAGCATCAGGGGGGCCGGGTGACGACGATGCTGAGCGCGGACCCGGAGCGCGCGGGTTCTATCGCGATTGGTCCGGTCGCCGAGTTTGTGCGTGCGGGGGTGGCGGCAGGCACCTCCGCCCGGACCGCATCGTGTCTGCCGTTCGCGCTCAACGGACGTCCGGAGGATCGCGAGGAAGCCGAGATGCGCCTTGCTTGCTCGCTCAAGCAGGAGACGGCCGCCACGGACGCCTTCCTTGCGCGCCATCTCGATCGCAACCTGTCGTGGCGAATCAGCGTACGGCTCGCGCGTATCCGCGGCGTGACGGCGAACCTCGTTACGGTCGCAAACACCGCCGTGGGATTGTTGTGCGGATGGATGTTCGCGTCGCCGTCGTATTGGGTGCGGATGGCGGCGGCGATTTTGTTCCTGGTCTCAATCACGGTTGACGGGGTGGACGGCGAGATCGCGCGGCTCACGATGACGGAAAGTAAATTCGGCGGGATGCTCGACAAGGTCACCGACAATGTCGTGCATGTCGCGATTTTTGCGGGAATTTTTGTCGGTTGCTATAGGACGTCGGGCAGCGCAGCCTATTTATATCTGATTCCGGTCGTGCTCATTGGCTTCTCGCTGTGCGCTATCGCGACTTATCGGGCGTTTCGGGTGCACGGTGCCGACGCCGAAGAATGGATTTCAAGGGTGGACAGGACCAGCGGGCGCGATTTTGCCTACCTGCTGGTGCTGCTCGCGGCCGTTAACCGTTTGAACTATTTCGCCTGGGGTGTCGCATTCGGTACTTACGTGTTCGCCTTCGGCCTGATGTGGCTTACCCAATATCGCTGGGGGCGAGCGGAAACTGGCGCTGGCCCAAATAGTGCGCCAGCGGAGGAACTATGAAAAAGCCGCGAATTCTGCTGGTTCAGCCGACGACCGTTCATCTGGACGGAACGCCGCACAAGACCCGATGGCGGCTGATCATCGGGCTCATGATCCCATTGATGGCGGGACTTACACCGCCCGAGTATGACGTAACGCTCTGTGACGAACGCCTGGAGGACCTCGACTTCGACGCGGGATGGGATCTGGTCGGAATGACCACCACCATCGGAGCGTCGTTGCGCGCCTATCAACTCGCCGACGAGTTCCGAAAGCGCGGAATTCCGGTCGTGATGGGCGGCTTTCATGCCACGCTCCAGACCGAGGAGGCGCTAAAACACGCCGACGCCGTGGTCCAGGGCGAGGCCGACCTGGTCTGGGCCGAACTGCTCCAGGACTGGCGCGACGGCAAGCTCAAGCGCATCTACAAGGGCGACAAGCTTCACGACCTAAAAAATCTGCCGCGCCCGCGCCATGAACTGCTTAAGCTCAACCGCTATCTGTTCAAGGCGCTTCCGATCCAGGCAAGCCGGGGATGCCCTTATCGATGCTCGTTCTGCGAGATCCCGGTCTTCTATGAAGGTTCGTACCGTACCCGTCCGGTCGGCGATATCATCGAGGAAATCAAGAAAAACATCGAGATAACCGGCTTTCGCCGCTTCCAGTTCATCGACGACCAGATCACCGGCAAGCATCGCTTCGCCAAGGAACTGTTCAAGGCGCTCGCCCCGCTCAACATCCGCTTCTCGTGCCTGTGGACGGTCAATTCCAACCACGACGAGGAGCTGCTCGATCTCGCGGCCAAGGCGGGAATCTTTCACGTCAATATCGGCGTGGAATCGATTAGCCAGGACAGCCTGCTGTCGATGAACAAGATCCAGAACCACGCCAAGGAATACAAAAAGCTGCTCAAGCGCCTCGAGCAGCACGGCATTTACTACTCGCTCAACTTCCTGTTCGGGCTCGACGAGGACCATCCCAAGATCTTCGACGACACGCTGCAATTCCTGCACGAGGTGCGCGCCCCCGAGGCGTTCTTCAACACCGTCACGCCGCGCAAGGGCACCCCGATGCGCGCGAAGCTGGAGGCCGAGGACCGCGTCATCATCCCCGACGCCGACATGTACACCAACAACTTCCGCTGCATGTTCATCCCGAAGAAACTCAGCCCGCAGCAGGTCGAGGAAGGCGTCTGGCGATGCACCAAGGAATTCTACTCGTTCAGGTCGATGTTTAAACGCCTGCTGATGCCGCCGAATAAGTACACCTGGCAGGGCCTGACCGAGAACATGCTGTTCTGGTACGGCGCGAAGCGTCAGATCGATCCGGTCGATTACTATTGAGCCGGCCTGTTCGCCGTAAACCCTGAAAATCCGCGCGGGGCCGGAGCGATTCGCTTCGGCCTCGCGTCTTTGCGCGAAGCCGCCTCATCCGCCGCCGCGCACGCGCCTGTCTGCCGCCTGCGTCTTCAACCCCTCCAGGTGCAGATAGGAGTAAAGCGCCGAAAAAGCCGCGGCGTGAAAGGCAGCCGCGTACGCGGACAGAAGCCGGAGCTGCGCAATCCGACCCGCGCCGCGCCCGGTTAGAAGCCGCCAAACTCCGAAGAGCGAGAAAACCACGAGCGCGTAAGCCAGCATCCAGAGCGGCAGCCGGCGCATCCATCGCGGAGCGCCGCGCGTGGCCGCCTTCCACTTGTCACGCCATCGCAGACCGCGCGTCATCGCGTGCCCGGCGAGAAACGCCGGCATCCACACGATGAAGACCGCAACGAAGGCCGCCACGGTCAAATCGAAGAGCATCGGTGTCCAGATTCCGGCGAGCGAGACTACATGCAGGCACGCGCTTGTGACCGCGCCCGCTCCCGAAAGAACCAGAAACGGCACGGCCCACGATTGGCGCGACATGCAACCCTTCTAGCGGCTCATGAACCGGCGTTCCAGACCGCCCTGCTCCATCAAGCCGCCCGCAGCCGAACCCGGTACGCGACGATGAAGTGTCGCCGACCCGTTATTTAGCGGCGCCCTCGGGCGCGGACGCGAAGCCGCCGCATGCGGGGCTCGGCCGGATACGGTTTCGGTTGTCCACGTGAACAACCGTCGGCACATGACGGCGCGCCTCCGCCTCGTCCATCGCGCCGAACGTCGCGATTATAACGATGTCACCGGGGGTTCCGCGAAGCGCCGCCGCGCCGTTGAGCGCCACCTCGCCCGAGCCGCGCGGTGCCTCTATCGCGTAGGTTTCGAGCCGTTCTCCGTTGCTGACGTTCCAGACGTGAACCTGTTCGAACGGGATAATTCCCGCCGCGTCGAGCAGGTCGCGGTCGATGCCGATACTTCCTTCGTAATCGGGGTCCGCTCCGGTGAGGGTCAGGCGATGGAGCTTCGCCCGCAACATGATCCTGGTTGCCACCTTGCCTCCGAAAAATCAGTCGGTACGAAAATGCGCTCGCGTCGAACGTTTATGCCCGCAGGCGCTCGCGTGAAACCGCCGAGGCGCGCAGCACGATGTTGTCGATCAGCCGGGTGTTGCCGACCCGCGCGGCGATTGCGAGCAGAATCGGCCGTTCTAGTGAAACTGCGGCCTCCAGCGTCTCGGCGTCGACCGCCTCCACGTATTCGATTTTGACCGCCTCGTTCTGTTCGAGCACCGCCCGCGCCGCCGCGGCCAGATCTGCGGGCGTGCGCGCGTCCCACAGGTATTTCTCGCGCGCGACCATCAGTGCGCGGCTCAGCGCCAGCGCCTGCTTTCGCTCGTGCGGGTCGAGGTAGGCGTTTCGCGACGACATCGCAAGCCCGTCGGCCTCGCGCACGATCGGCATCGGAACGATCTCGACATCGAAATTCAAATCGGCGACCATCCGCTCGATCGCGCGAAGCTGCTGGAAATCCTTCTCGCCAAAGAACGCCAGATGCGGTTTGGTTATGTTGAAGAGCTTTGCAACCACGGTGGTCACGCCGCGGAAATGCCCCGGACGCGAGCGCCCGCACAGCCCCCTGGTCAGCTCCGTGACCTCAACCCAAGTCTGAGCTCCCGGCGGATACATCTCGGCCGCATCGGGCGCATAAACCGCATCCACCGCAACCGTTTCCATCATCGCGCAGTCGCGTTCGAAGTTGCGCGGATACTTTGCGAGATCCTCGTTCGGCCCGAACTGGGTTGGATTCACGAACACCGAGGCGATCACGACATCGGCGCGCCGGCGCGCCTCGCGCATCAGGCTCAGATGTCCCTCGTGCAGAAAGCCCATCGTGGGCACGAAGCCAATCCGTGCTCCGCGCATCCGCGCGGCCTCGGAATAGAGCGTCATTTCACGCGCGCTGTTGATTATTTCCACGGTCACGCTCCCTTTAAGCCGTAGCAATGCTCCGGGCCGGGAAAGCTCCGCTCGCGAACCTCGCGGATATAGGCGGTCGCCGCGCCCGCGGCCTCCCGCCATAGATTCGCGTAGGTCTTTGCGAAGCGCGGCACGAACGAGGACGTAAGCCCGAGCATGTCATGCATCACGAGCACCTGCCCGTCGCAATCCGGGCCGGCGCCTATTCCGATCGTGGGCACCGAGACGCTCGCGGTGATTTCGCGCGCAAGCGGTGCCGGGATACCTTCGAGCACGATCGCAAAAGCTCCCGCCTGCTCGATAGCGCGGGCGTCCTCGAGCAGCCGCTCGCGGCATCCGGGGCCATGTCCCTCGCGCCGGCCCTGAACCCGATGGCCGCCCATGCGATGGATCGACTGCGGCGTAAGCCCGACGTGGCCCATCACCGGAATATCGACCCGCGTCAGCCGGGCAACCGTGTCGGCCACGAAGATCCCGCCCTCGAGTTTGACCGCTTCGGCGCCGCCTTCCTTGATGAGGCGCCCGGCGTTGCGCATCGCGTCCTCGGGACTCACCTGGTAGGAGAGAAACGGCATGTCCGCGACGACCAGAGCGCGTTTTCCGCCCCGCACAACCATCCGGGTGTGGTAGATGATCTCGTCGACGGTCACGGGCAGCGTGCTGTCGGCGCCCTGCACCACCATCCCGAGGCTGTCGCCGATAAGCAGCACGTCCACGCCCGCCTCGTCGAAGATCCGCGCGAACGCGAAATCGTACGCCGTCAGCATCGTGATTGGCGTCGCCGCCGCCTTCATCCGGGCCAGGTCTGGCACTCGAACCTTCGCCTGATTCATCATCTCTTTCCCAAAAAAAACGGGGTCGCCGTCGAACCGGCAACCCCGCTTAAGAGCAGACTCAAGAAGGTCAGCGCCCAAGCCTTGATTCGGGTCCCGGTCCGGTAATTCGGATCCAGGCGCGAGCCCAAGCTTTATTTGTCTAGCGTCCCCTGTCCGCCGTGACGCAAAATCCATCGGCCTCGCCGGGTAAAACCTCGACGGGCCTGTCCCAGTCTTTCTAGTACAACAGGCGCCTTACAGTAAAGCCCGATTTGCCTTATACCGCGGAGCCAACAGTCTTACTGCGAGGCGGTTTGCGTGGTCGATGGGATGGGAACCCTGATCTGGACCCGCTTTCCGTTGCGTATCACGGACAGATAGACAATTTCGCCTGGAAGGGTCTTGCGCATCTGGTCCTCGAAATCCATAAAATTCGTCACCCTGACGCCGTCGATGCCGATTACCATGTCGTAGGATTCGCCAATCCGCGTGTAGTCGAGCACCGGCAACGCAAGGATCGCTGGCGGACAGACCATCGCGGCCGCTAGCACGGCTCCGGTCAGGACACTGTGCGCGGTAGTCTTGAAAGGCTGCAATCCCGCCTTGGCCGCCGGGCTTCCAGGAAAGACTTTCACCACCAGCAGCCCGTCAGCCACCTCCCCGGAGTCGAGTTTACGGCGCGCCTCGACAAATTGGGCGCCGATCTCGGAGGTCTCCGTGCCCTGCGCCACGAATTCCCTGAGCGTTCCAAGCTGCGCGTCGAGATCCTGTTCGGCCTGGTAGCTCTTTATGTCGTTGTCGCTTGAGGACGCGGTTGATTCAGGCGAAGCCACCTGTTCGTCTGGCTGAGAAGCGGCGGGCGGAGCGGCCCGCGGGATTACCTGGGTGGACTCGGGCGGCACCTGCGGACTCATCAGCACGCCGGAGCCTTCGATAACCGGCGTTTTGATCTCCGCGGCCCGCGACCGGCTCCATCCTCGGCTGCCGACAGGAACGGGCGTGGACGACGCCGACGGTGAAGGCGACGCTTCGGGCGCGTTCGATGGCGACTCCGCAATCGCGCCTGTGGACCCGGGAGCCGCTGACGGAGAACCGCCGCCCGCCGCAGACATCCGCGCGGCGTCGGCCGCGGTGATCGGGACGGGCGGTTCCGACTGCGCGCACACCGACGCGCATGCGACAAGCATTATCGCTGCGCCCGCGAACGCGGCGGCGGCAATCCTCCGCCTACGCGATAAGACTCCAGCGGCTCTCATTCTCGATCACGCGTCCCTCCTTGCGGAGTTTTTTCAGATGCGAACGGACCGAGCTTGCGGCGGCCGGATGCAGGTATTCGGGAACGTCGAAGTAAATTTTTTTCACGATCTCCATTACTTCGAGTCCGCCGTTGCTCGCGAGCGTGTCCAGCACCTGGCGCTCACGAAGTTCCCGATGGGCGATATATTCGCGGAGCTTGGCGCGGGGATTGCGGATGGCCGGACCGTGGGCCGGATAGATCGTTTCGAGGTCGAGTTCGAGAAGCCGGCGCAGCGAGTCCATGTAATCGCCCAGATCGCCCGTATCGTCGGGAATTACCGTCGTTCCCGCGCCCAGCACGACATCGCCGGTGAACAGCGCGCGTTCCTCTTCCACATAATAGCACAGATGGTCGGGCGCATGACCCGGCGTATGGATCGCGCGAAGCGTCGCGCCCTCGGTGGCTATCACCGCGCCGTCGCCGATCGGCGTGATCGGGACCCCCGCGGCTTCATCGTGTCCCGGCCACGGCTTCTTCAAAACCTCGACCCGCCCGAACCGCTCCGCCACCTGCTTTACGCCGCCGATATGATCGACGTGCGCATGGGTCAGGACGATCCGCTCGATCGCGCCGCCGTGCGCGAGTTCGTAAAGCGCCTGGACGAGGAGGTCGATCCAGAGCGGCACGCCCTGCCCGGTATCGAGCAGGAGCGGCCGAGGCCCCGTGCCGACCAGGTAGGTGTTGGTTCCCGGCCCGGTGAACGGCGACGGGTTGTGGCCGAGCACGGTCGCGACCCGCGGCGAAAGGCGCGCGTAGTCCGGCAGCTTCATCCCGATCATGGAATCGGTAACGATCCGCGCGGGCTTGTCCATCGATCCCTCCTCGGCCTCAGCGGCGATTGCGCTCGAAGATGAGCCTGAGTCCCTTCAGGGTCAGGAATTCGTCAACTTCTTCGATCGTCGAGGACTCGGGCGCGATCAGGTCGGCGAGTCCGCCGGTCGCGATCACGCGCGCGTTCTCTCCGCGCTCGCGGTTGATCCGATCGACGAGGCCGTCGACCAGCGCGGTGTACCCGAAGATGAGCCCCGACTGTATCGCACCCATCGTGGTCCTGCCTACCGCCTCGCGCGGGCGCACCAGCTCGACCCGGTAAAGCTTCGCCGCGTGCTCGATAAGCGCATCCATCGAAACGCCCAGCCCCGGCGCGATCGCGCCGCCCGCGTACTCGCCGCGTCGCGTCACGTAATCGAAGGTGGTCGCGGTGCCGAAATCCACCACGATACAGGCGCTCGCGTAGCGGTCGTAGGCGGCAACCGCGTTGACGATCCGGTCGGCGCCGACCTCCTTGGGATTCTCGTACAGGATCGGCATCCCGGTCTTGATCCCCGGCCCGACGATGAGCGGCGTGCAATGGAAGTAGCGCTCGGCCACCTGCTCCATCACGCGATTGAGCGGCGGCACCACGCAGGCAACCGCGACTCCCTCAGGTTTGAGCGGAATCGGAAGCTCCGCCGCTTGCAGCAGAGTGTTCAGCACCGCGCCGTGCTCGTCGGTAGTGCGTTCGGGGTTGGTCGAGATACGCCAGTGATGGATCAATGCGTCATCGGCGTAAATCCCGATCACGGTATGACTGTTGCCAACGTCGATTGTTACCAGCATCTATCGATTTCGAAACCTGCGAAGCGCCTGCACACAGAATAGAACTTCGGCGCCCATGTAAGAAGCGGGAATAATTCCACGGATGGGCCGGCGGAGGAAGCCCCGCGCGCGTCAGCGGGCGCGGGAAGCCGACCGGCTCGCCGTATGGGCACGCGCGACAGGAATCGCGGGCGGTATAGTCACATAACCGGGCGCAACCGGCACCGGCGAGCCCGCAGTGCGCTGACGCTCGTAGTCGGCCACGGTTCCGTAGTCGGTGCCGTGGCGCGAACCGGATGCGGAGCGGCTCTGCCGGCCGGCCGCCAGCTCGTCGCGCTCACCGCGATCGCACAGCGTCGAAACCGCCTCGCGGCTGCATTGTTGCGGGATTACCAGAACCTGGCGGATACCGACCCAGTCGGCTTCGGCGATAGTGTCGGGCACTTCGGAATTGTCGGCGGCAAGGACCACTCCTACCGGTCCGACAAACGCGGCAAGCGCTATCGCGCAAACCGCAATCCACGCCGCGCTCGCGCTCGAATCAGCCTTGCCCGACAGTCCGTTCAAGCTTCGCCCCCTGCGCAGGTCAGCCACCCCTCACCGGAAGCCTCTGGCGTTTGAGGCTAGCATCGCCCGGCCCCCCGGCCAAGAAAGCCGCGGAACCCCAAAACCGCCCTGCGCGCAAGGTTTTCAGGAGCGTATCGTCCAGCTAATATCCGTCGCCATGTCTCTGAGCAAAGTTGCACTGGTAACCGGCGCGGGGCGCGGGATCGGCCGCGATATCGCGCTCAGGCTTGCGCGCGAGGGATACGCCTGCGGACTTATCGCGCGCACCAAGTCCCAACTCGAGGAAACCGCCGAACTGATCCATAAACAGGGCGGACGCGCGCTCGTCACTCCGACCGACGTCTCGAAACGCGAACAGGTGCTCGCGTCGGTCGAGGCCGTCGAACGCGAACTCGGACCCATCTCAGTCCTGGTCAACAACGCCGGCGCGTACCTAAAGAAGCGCTTCACCGACATCACCGAGGACGAGTTCGACTTCCAGTTCAAGGTCAACTGCTACGGGCCGTTCTTTTGCACGCAGGCGGTGGTGAGCCGGATGGCCGAACATGGAGGCGGGACGGTCATCTTCGTGCTCGGCTCCGAATCGCGCGGCGGACCGGCGCAATATTCGGCCTACACTGCTTCCAAGGTCGCGCAGCGCGCGATTGCGGAATCGCTCGCCTACGAGTTCGGCCATCTGGGCATCCACGCCGCGGCGCTGGATGTTGACGGGGCGGTCGACAGCCCGCGGGTGCGCGAGGCGATGCCCGACGTGGATCCTTCGTGGTTTGTCTCGCCCGAGCGCATCTGCGAGGAGATCGTCCATCTGGTGAACCAGCCGAAAAGCTCGTGGACCTTCCAGCTCGACCTGCGCTCGTATTCGCAATGGCGTCCGCGCGTCGCGGCAAAGAAGAAGGCCTGACGCGGCGTTCGCGATTTGTTAAGGCGCCGCAAGCGCTCGCGGACATCGCGCGCAGGCAAAGGGACTCGCGTGAGGTGTGGTTTTCGCTCGCGGCTGATTGTATTGTCGAAATCCCGGCCGCCCGTTAGGCGGCCGGTTACGACCCCGGGTCGGGGCGTGGCGCAGACTGGTAGCGCACACGCTTGGGGTGCGTGTGGTCGCCGGTTCAAATCCGGCCGCCCCGACCAACAAAAAACCCTTTCAGTTCAAGGCTTTTTCAGGAATCGCAAAACGCGGTTCTGTCTCTATCGCGCCCGACTGTGGGGGATTTTGTGGGGACCCCGAGGCAAAATCGGCCCCTTGCGGCCGCTCCAGGGCGGCGATGGCGTCCCGCCGGGCTTGCGCCCGGATATGGGCATAGCGGGCGAGCATGCGCGGGCTGACGTGGCCCGCGAGCTGGCGGATGGTCTCTTCGCTCACCCTCGGGTTTTCCGCAAGCCGGGTCACGAAGGTGTGGCGCGCGTCATAGAGCCGGCAATCGACTCCCGCCTTGCGGCGCGCGGTATCGAAGGCGCGCTTGTAGCTGTAGGCTCCCATCGGGCGGCCGAGGTCGATTCCCCAGAGATGCGGCTTGCGGCCGTTGCCCGCGAAGCCGACGCGATGGAACGGGAACAGGTAGGCGTCCGGCCCGGCTTCCGGGAACCGCGCGAGCCAGAGAGTTAGAGCGGCGGCGGCCCGTCGCGTAAGCGGGATCACGCGGCCGGTCCCGGCTTCCGTCTTCGAGCGTCCCACGACGATTTCCCCTTCCTCAATCGCCCCGTCACGCCAGCGAAGGCTAAGATCGCAGCGCCTGAGCGCCCGTGTCTCGGCTGGCCGCAAGCCCGCGTCGAGCGACAGGATGAAGAACGGGTAGAGCGCGGGAGACGCGCTTTGCCCGATGGCGTCGAGCAGCTTCCGTTCGTCTTCGAGCGAGAGCGCGCGGCCCGTATCGGACCGCTCCCGGAGCATCTTCACGCGATGGCCGATGCCGCCCCAAAGCCCGTAATGCTTCAGGATCGCCCGCAAGGTGGCGACTTCGCAGTTAATCTGCCGCCCGGACAAGCCCTCGCCCTGGCGCTTGCGTTGAAGCGCGGCTATGTCGTCCGCCGTGATGTCGGAAACAAGACGGCCGCCGAATTCCCGGCTGAGCTTGCCGAGATACTGCCGGTAATAGGCCCGCCCGAGCGGGGTAAGGGCTGTCTTCGAGGCGAACCACTGCTCGGCCGCCAACCTGAAAAGCGGCGGGCGCTCCCGCTTCGCCAGCCCGTTAAGAGCTCGCTCCAGTTCGCGCCGGCGCGCTCGCTCCGCTTCCCGCGCGATAGTCTTCGAGCTTGTCTTAGCGCTTTCGCGGACACGCGAACCACCAAGCACGAATTCGAACCAAAAAGTTCTGCCGCGTCGGTAAACGGCCATCTGCTTACCCTCCGTTTGATTGCTTCGTTCGCTCTCTCACTTTAGCCGCGATGGCGGCGCCCTTGGTCTTGCGCACCCAACGCACGTAGGAGGCATGGCGCCGCTTCCGCTGTTCTTCTTCCCCATGCCTCTCTCGGAAGCGCGCCTGGCGCGCGCGCTGAGAACATGCGCGAGAGCAGTAGGCTCCGCGCTTGCGGCGGACAAATGGCTTGTTGCAAGGCTTCCAGGAGCATCGCGCGAGGCGCCGCCCTTCGGCGGCCAGCACGTCGATCATCGCCATGCGGAAGATTTCGCGGGAATCGCCGCCCCATGAGGACGTGAAGCTCTGCGTGATGGCGCGCCACACTCTTCCCGCCTTGCCAACCTCGAAAACCACATGTCCGCCGCCCAGCAGCTCGGCGATAGTATGCTCGGCCTCCCGCGCGAGCACGGCCAATTCCCTTGCACTTAGATCGTAATCGACGGTTGTCACCCTCCCCGCGGGATCATGGAGGGTCATTGCGCCATTCTGAGCATGCCCCGTGCGCAAGCTAAAGAGCGACACTTCGGCGCGCCTTTGAACCAGCGCGGCCCGATCCATGCGGGCGGGCGCGGGCGCGGACGCGAACCCGAGCAGCCACTTGAGGCGGCTCAAGTCGCTCTTTCCGACCCGCTTCCTTGCCTCACGCTCCGTCGGAGCCCACTCGACGGCGGCTGCGCGCACAAGGCGTCTTGGGGATTCTGTCTCGAAGTTTGGCATAACGCTCATCCGCATGATTCGAGTCATTACTCGCCAACACTAATTTTCTAGTTGAGCGTTGTCAAGTAGCGCTGCCGACCGCTACGCTCGTCGGCATGGGAACCCTCAAATTGCTGACGATCGAGCAGGCGGCGGAGCGGCTTGGCATGAAGCCCGTAACGGTGCGAATGTGGGCTGCGACGCGGAAAATCGCGCGCTGCAAAATCGGCCGCGCGGTCCGAATCCCTGAAAGCGAAATCGAGCGGCTGATCGCCGCGTCGTTGATACCCACCGCGCCGGAGTCGCGTCGATGAGATCGCCCGAGATCGACGCGACCGATGAGTTGGCCGGCGCCCGGCCGCCCGACCGCGCCGCGCTGTTGCGGGCCGAAGCCGCCCGGCTGGCGAAGCTGGATGATGTGGGCTACATGGTCGAGCGGCGCGCCGTTGCGAAGGCGCTAGGCGTACCGGTCGGCGAGCTGGACAAGCTGGTTGACAAGGCAAAGCCGAAACCGGCCGCCGCGAAAGCCGACACACTCGCGCCGCCGCCGCCGGTGCCATGGCCCGAACCGGTCGAGCCAGCCGCCGTGCTCGATGAGCTGCGCGCCTTCATTCGGCGTTTCATCGTGCTGGACGAGCACGCCGTGACCGCGGTCGCGCTGTGGATCGCGTTCGCGCACGCCTTCGAGATCGCCGAGGTGAGCCCGCGCTTGGCCGTTCTCAGCGCGACGAAGCGCTGCGGGAAGACGCGCTTGATCGAATTGCTTGGGCTTTTGTGTCCGAGCGCGATCGCGGCATCGAACCTGACCCCAAGCGCGATTTTCCGCACAATCGACGCCGGCTTTTGCACGCTTCTGATCGACGAAGCCGATACTTTCACGCGCGAAAACGGCGAGCTGCGCGGCCTTCTCAACAGCGGCCACACTAAAACCGCCGCCTATGTAATCAGAAGCGTCCCCACGGGAGAGGGTGGCAAGGAATGGACGCCGCGCCGGTTTTCAACGTGGTGTCCGATCGCAATTGCCGCTATCGGCCGCCTGCCAGAAACGTGGCTGGACCGTGCCATCGTGATTCCAATGAAGCGCAAACTGCGCTCGCAGCCTGTCGAGCGTCTCACTCGCGCGAATCAAGCCGCGCGCGCGCAAGCAGCGGCCCTGGCATCGAAGTTGGTCCGACTTGCGCAAGACAGCCTTGAGGCGGTGCGCAATGCCACCCCAGAGCCGCCGCCCTTGGATAGCGATCGGCAGGTTGACAACTGGGAATTGCTGCTCGCGATCGCCAACCTGGGCAGCCCCGACTGGGCAAAGCGAGCCCGCGCCGCCGCCGTCGCCCTGAGCGGCAAGCAGGATGAAACGGCCGATTCGTTGCCGCTCAAGATGCTCGCGGACGTGTACTCGATCTTCGAAGCCGAGCATCTCGAATTAATTGGGTCAGCCGAGCTTTGCGAAAAGCTTGTAGCTCTGGAGCTTTCCCCTTGGAGCACGATTTCGCGCGGCAGACCCCTAACGCCAGCTCGGCTTGCTCGGCTGCTTCGACAGTTTGAAGTCTATCCTCGCAACGCCGGCAAACAGAACGGTTACGCCCGAAAAGATGTCGCGCGCGCGTATACCCCCTACCAAAGTTCCGAAGTTCATAAAACCCTTGGGAGAGTAGCACAAAACGACGATTTCAAAGTTCCATGCACTGGAACCTTGAAAACTGCGGATTGTCCTACGGAGAGAACAACTTCCGGAACTTCGGAACTTTCAAAGGGGGGGATGGACACCAATATGTCTGTTTCGGCGGCCGAGGAGGCCGAAATCGACAGGGCGTTGGCCGACGAGGGGGAGACGTGCCCGCACGGCGACGACTCGCTGCTGTGCGGGCGATGCGAGTCCGAGGCTCAATTTGAGGAGATCGAATGACTCCGGCCGAACTGATCAACCAAGCCCAGCATTACGGCGCGCGGTTACTGATCGTGGGCGGAAAGCTCGCGGTCGCGCCGCCCGGCCGCGTACCGCCCGATCTGAAAAGCAGGCTCCGCGAACACGCGCCCGAAATTCGCGCCCTGCTGACCCAACCGTCCCCCGCCGCGCCCGAGCCGTCCGCCGCCGACCGGGCCGCTTGGGCCCGCGAGGTGACCCCCAATTCGCGCCAGCCGCTCATCCCGCCCGAGGTCCGCAGGAAGATAGAGGGCATCGAGGGCGAGGCGCGCCGCCTGGGCTGGCCAGCGGAATTGCTTTGGAGCGCCGGGTTCTGGGACTGCCCGCGCGGCCTGGCGGCCGTGCTCGATGAGGACGATCAGATCGGCGCGGTCACGCCCGACTTCATCGAGATCGTGAAAATGCGCCGCGACTTGCTGCGCTTTCAACGCCGTGCTGCTTGACCTGGACACCATGCTGGGCCGCCTTCGCGGCGTCCGCCGGGCCGGGAGCGGCTACGTCGCCTGCTGCCCCGCTCATGCCGACCAAAACCCGAGCTTGTCCATCCGCGAAGGGAAGGACCGCATCTTGCTCCATTGTCACGCCGGCTGCGATTACCGTTCCATCCTTCGCGCCCTGGAGCTGGAGCCGCAGCGGAGCGGGCCGGCAATACCCTTACCCAGTGGGGGTATTCACCCGGCCGACGATAGCGCCCGCATCGAGCACGCCCGCCGGCTCTGGCGCGAGGCGAAGCCCCTGCCCGGCACGCCCGCCGAACGCTACCTCGAAGGGCGGGGAATCTCGCTCCCGAGCTGGCCGCCGACCCTGCGCTTTCACCCGGCCTGCCCGCATCCGTCCGGCAAGCGCCTGCCCGCTCTGATTGCCGCCATCTGCCGCTATCGCGAAAGGATGCTTCGCCTTCGCGGCCTGCATCGGGTCTTCATCACGCCCGACGGCCGCAAGGCCGCCATCGAGCCGCGCAAAGCCGCGCTCGGAGCCGTGAAGGGCGCAGCCGTCTACCTTTCGCGTCCGACCGCGACGCTCGCCGTCGCCGAGGGCGTCGAGACTGCGCTCGCCACGATGCTCCTGTGCCGGCACGATCCGCGCTTCGAGGGCTGGAGCTACGCCGCCGCCGTCTCGGCTGGCAACCTGCCCGCCATCGAGCTGCCGCCCGAGGTCAAGGTCGTAATCATCGCCGCCGATAACGACGAACCGGGACGCGAGGCCGCAATCAAAGCCGCCCATCGCTTCATCCGCGAAGGGAAGGACGCCCGCATCGCGTACCCGCCCAACGCCAAGGATTTCAACGACGCTCTGCTTAACGAGCGGCGCGAAAAGGAAAGCGCCAATGGGTGACTATCCCAACAGCGGGATCATGTTCCGCGAGGACCGCAAGGACCGCCCCACCTCGCGGGATTACAAGGGCGAAGGCAATCTCGCCTGTCCGCACTGCGGTGCGCGGATCGGACTTTGGCTGTCGGGCTGGATTAAGACCGCCCGCAACGGCGCGCGGTTCCTGAGCCTCAGCTTCAAACCGAAAACCGAGCGGGCGGCCGCCAGCGCCCCGGCGCGCGATGGCGATGACATCCCCTTCTGACTTCTCTCTCGCGCTTACCATCGTCGGCGACGTCATGGTTCGCGGCGCGGCGAGCCATCCCGGCGACGACTGGCGCGCCTACCCGCCCGCCTTCCACGTTGCGAAGGCCGAGCGGCACGTGCGGCTTTACCGCGAAGGGGACAAAAGCGAGCCGCACCTTGCGCACGCCGCCACGCGCCTGCTGATGGCCCTGGAGCTAAGCTGTGAGCGGCCTTGAGCGGGCGTTCGTTAAGCTGACCGGCCATACCCCGACCCCGTACCAGTATTCGGCATGCCAGCGTACGCTTGCTAATGAGCCTGGAGTTGACCGTCTGTGAGCGGCCTTGAGAAGGCGTTCCTGCTCCACTTGCGCGCCGCCGGGCTGCCCGCGCCGGTCCGCGAGCATCGGTTCCACCCTTCGCGAAGATGGCGCTTCGATTGCGCGTGGCCCGAGCTGAAGCTTGCGGTCGAACTCGAAGGCGGGACATGGATTCACGGCCGCCACAACCGGGGCCGGGGCTTCGAGGCCGACTGCGAGAAGTACAACGCCGCCGCCCTGGCGGGTTGGCGCGTGCTTCGCTTCACGGCCGCGATGGTCGAATCGGGCGCGGCGCTCGAACAAGTCCGCCAAGCTTGGGCGGCCAGCACGTGCCTGGCCTTGGCGGCCGGCCATTGATTCACGCGGCAAGGTCGAAGGACACGCCCGACGGATCGCCCGGCCGCTCGCCATGCTCGATTTCATCGGCGATCACCCGCAAAGCCAGCGCCTTCGCCTTGGCGACCGCCTCTTCGCGGCTCGCGCCGTAAGCCATCACGCCCGGAAGCGCCGGAATGTCCGCGATCCAGCGGCCGTCCCGCTCGCGGTCGATTTCGATCCTGAGCCGGATTGTGTCGGCGTTCATGCGTAGCGCAAGACGAGGCCCACAAACCCGAGGGAAGGCCGGTTCCGGGCACGGGTTTTTACCATGAGTGAGCATCACTTTTCATTTCAGCCGTGGATCGTCGCTCGCAAGGCAAGCCGTTGGGCGTTCAGCCTGTCCCGCTACAAACTGATCGACGTAATCTTTGGCAAGCGGCTGACCCGCCTTGCGTGCGTCTTCCATTATAACTTTGGCAAGCCGCTCATCTTGTCGCCGCTCTTGTTCCATTCTCTGGCGCGAGTGTGTCCATGCGCGACAACCCGAAAGTGTTTCAAAAGTGCCAATCTGGACCCACTTGGAAAACGGAGCGAAGTAGTCGGGGCCCGTCGCCTCGTAATCACAGATCATCTCGAATTTTTGCCACGACTCGGGGGAGCATCTAATATCCGTATCGGCTTGGGTTGGCGCCAGCATCAGATACCAGCCGGCAATCGCGAGCGCAGCGGCATGGCCTAGCTTCATAGCGCGCATCCCGCCATCGTTATCTGTCTTGAACATTGTGAGCGTGCCCCGCTCACCTTCGCGAGCGCCGTTCGGCTTCCCTCAGCGCCCGAAGCGTGGCCTTCAGCGCGGCCCAGCCATCCGCCACCGCGGGTGCGCTGTCTTTCGCCACCGGGCCGCCTTGCGCTTCGGCGCGAGCGTCGGCGCGCACAGAGATTACGCCTGTCCCCGTCGTTAGGGAAGGGTTTTCACGCTTGCTCCAGCGAGCCCTGTTGGCCCGCTTCGCGAGCATGGACCGGCCCCAGGCGCGGCTGCGGGGATGGAGCGTCATGGAGACCGCGGTGGCCAGCGCCAGCTGCGGCTTCATCCCCCGGCTGCGATAGTCGCGCTCGCGCTCCTGAATCTCGCTCCACTGCGCCTCGGTGAACTTCGCGCGGGCGATTGCCGTCCCCGTGGCGTGGCGGAAGTTCCGCTCCGCCTCGGTCCGCTGCCGTGCGGGCGGCGGCTCCGGTTCCCGTTCCGGTTGCGTCACGGGCGGGGCATAGCGCGAAGGGCGGTAACCGCCCCGGACTCCGCCCCAGGAATTGAAGACCACCATGCCGCCAGTCTGCCACGGATCGGCGTCGCCAGGGAATTGCAATCTCCATCGCGAAGCGCGCGGGAACTATGCACGGCTCTGGGCGTGAGCGGCGCGCGCGGGAGGGGCTCGGAGCAATGGGAGGGCAGGAGGCGGGCCGCGGACGCCTTGGCGGGCCGCGGACGCCTTGGCGGGCCGTTTCCGTGCCCGCGCGGGGCATTCCTGATTAGCCAGTGGAATAGCCAGTGAGTATCGCTTCGGGACTGTGGGGGATTTTGTGGGGACCCTCAATCAATTTCGGTATCGCTCGGTAGCGGTCGGGCTTTCGGCTCGAAGGCGAGAAAGCCCTTGGGGGACAAGCGTTTGACGCATATTGAGCGCTACCAAGTGATACTGGCGAAAAGTCCATTTTTACGCTTGGGGTGCGTGTGGTCGCCGGTTCAAATCCGGCCGCCCCGACCAGAAACAATCGACCAGCCGCGCCGCATTCGCACGCCTCAGCGGAAAACGAGCCGCGCGAGCCGCCTTTTCCGGTGGTTCCTCCTGTCTCTGCTCGCCATTTCCACGCTCCGAGATTGCGGACAGGTTAGAAGAACCATCCCGATTCTGAGGATGGCCCGAAGATCGCGCCCACGAACCGCTCCAGTTCCAGGTTAAATTTCATGATCACATGGTCCGAGCCGCGCGTGAGGCCGAAACCGGGGCCGAGATTGTACTCGATCCCGTGCGGGAGCTCGCCCCAGACCACGGGGAAAATGTAGTGTTGCTGTGCGTTGAGCGGGTCGGTGTCGTCCATTAATCCGGCCCCGCCGTAAAATTCGAGGCCGGGTGACAGGTAGCGCATCCAGCGATAATAGGCGCCGGTTGCGTAACCGAATTCGAAACCTTCGTGGACGCCAACTCCTTTCAACACTTTCTCGAAAATTGGATTGGCTATGAAGGAGAATCGACCGATGTCCTTTTCCACGATCGGGCGCAGTTCGAGCTCGATATCGGCGTCATCGAACTGCGGCGTATGATGCCATTCGAGTTCCGCGTACCAGCCGAGGTCAACGGGCAGGACCTCCGGGTCAAATAGCCGCCCACGCAAGCGGTATTCCGAGCCGGCGTACCAGTATCCATGTCCGCTCGGCGAAGCCATTAGAAGATAAGCTGAGGCTTCGATCCGATCGGTCAGCCCGTAAGTGAGTTCGTACTGGTTGTACCACATCCCTTGGCTACGGAAGGTTCCGGCGGCGGTGCCTTCGCCTCCTTTGCTGTGCCCGTTGGCGATAACAGCGTTGTCGGTCTCCAGCTCCATCGTGCCGCGGCTCTCAGTGGCGTAGGGGTAGACCTCAAATTCCCATGGATCCACCTGAGCCCGAACGCTGCTCGCGCCCAGAACAGCGGTGAACAGCAAGGCTCCCATCCCAACTAATCGCAGAAGATTCTTCATAGAGGGCCTTTCACACTTATTGTTGTTTCCGCGGCGAGGACGTCGTCAGAACAGACTCGACCCAGCGTTCCAGCGCGGCCCGATCGGCGTTGGTAAGGCGGGCGCCAGGATGCATCAGCCGATAGGGCCAGGGCGGCATGTTCTCTTCGCGCACCGCCCGTCCCATCCATTCGAGCTTTCTCCGCCGAGTAGCGGGGTAGTAGCTCCTCCACTCGGAAAAGTTGATTTCCTTGCGCCCGAGGTCCACGTCGCGAACGATGAGCCACGACAGGGGAGCCACATGGCTGTACCAGGGCCAGTGACTCTCGTTGGAATGGCAGTCGTAGCAGGCGCGCTTTAGAACTTCGTCGATCCGCGGCGGAGCGAGTAACTTGCCATGGGACGGCGGATTAGTTCTTTGTGCCGGGACAAACTGGATTCCGGCCAGCACCGCCACTGTCACGAATGCCACTGCCCGAGGGATTCGTGATGAAGTCACAATCCGCAGCCCGCGCCAGCGACCACGCGACCGGTTGCCGACCCACCCTACTTCGCCACGATTGCGCCCTCGGGCACGTCCTGATGGAAGTCGTCATAGAAGTCGTAGCGGCCGGGGCCGAGCGCCGGCAGGCGGACCGTAATCGTCTCGCCCGGCGTCATCGCAACTTCGCGGTTGAGCTTGAAGCTCTCGAACTCGATGGTTTCCTTGCTGGCGTTGATAACTTTGAGAACGACAGGTTTTCCCGCCGTAACCTCGACTGTTTGAGGTATGAAGTGATGGTTCTCGAAGCGGATTTCCTGGCCGCCCATCGCCCGTGACGGGCTTGGAAAAAGGAAGCTGGCGCTAATCCCCAGGAAGGCGATGGTCAGCGTAAATCGTGGAAGGTTCATATTTTCTGGTGCCTCCATGATTTTGAGAATAATTCTCAATATCGTTACACTCAGCCCCTGTCAAGAGCGGATGAGGATCGCGCGAGTTGGCCGACGAACGGCTGGGATCAACTTGATGGGAGGTCAATTCACGCTTAGTGGCGCATAGGGTCCGGAGGGTCATGATCGAGGAACACGGATTCGGATCTCCAGCGTAAAATGCGATCGAACAACTCGGCCGCATTGACAAATTCGGATAGCTCGTCCGCGCGCTGGCGGGCGGGAAATCTCGGATGGGGGCGTGGCGGCTACGGTGAAATCGGCGAGGTTAGCCTATCTCCCGAATCGCATCGCATCTGTGGACGGAGCGCGCGTTTTAGCGCAGAGTCTCCTCAATTCCTTCCGGCGAAACGACGCGCCGCGAACGTCGGGTCACGGCTCGCGCCGCCGCCATTACTTTGTCGCCGGAAAACCTGGGAGAGATGACGCGATGGAATATCTGGTTCGTGACGGGGTCAAGCTTTACTACGACATGGGCGGAAGGGGCTCGCCGCCTATTGTTTTCGTGCACGGATGGACCTGCAATCATACCTACTTCGCGCCGCAGCAGAAGTATTTCGCCAAGCGCCATCGCGTCGTATCGGTCGATCTTCGCGGACATGGCAAAAGCGGCAAACCCGAGCAGCAGTACTCGATCGCCGGCTTCGCCGACGACCTCGCGTGGATGTGCGGCGAGCTTGGGCTCAAGAAGCCGGTCGTCGTTGGCCATAGCATGGGCGGGATGGTCGCGCTTGAGCTGGCTGGCTCGCATCCCGACGTTCCGAGTACAATCGTGACGTGCGATTCGCCGATCGTGGTCCCCGCTCAACTTGCAACGAATATGGCCGCGACACTCGAACAGTTCCACAAGCCCAACTGGCGCAAGGCGCATCGGGCCTTTATCGCCGATGCGCTCTTCATCCCGAGCGACGACCCCAAGCGCAAGGAGCGCATCCTGAAGGATATGACCTCTGCGCCCGATCACGTGACGGTCGGATGCTTCGACGCGATCGCCCAAGCCGACACCGAAGGCGCGGCGCGCAAGTGCAAGGTGCCGTTCCTGAACATTCTTGCAACAAACCCGCTATGCGACGTCGCGCGGCTGCGCGAGCTATGTCCGTCCGTGGTGATCGGCCAGACGGTTGGCGCGGGCCATTTCCATCAACTCGAGGTGCCCGATCAGGTCAATGCAATGATCGAGCGCTTCCTGAAGGTCTCGGGCGTCAAATGAATTCTCATTTGGACATGCGGACGCAACTGCGTGCGCCCCGATTTAGCGATTCCTTTCCGCTGGATTCTTCGTTAATTGTGGCATATGCCTGCGAAAGGGGCGTCTGGCGGCTCGGTTTCGACGTTTTTGCGGAATTTTTTACTTACGATATGCGGCATTTCCTGACCATCTCGGGCACATAGGGCTGCTGACTGGGGAAGATTCACTTATGCTTTGTTAAGCAAGAACTGCTTGCGTGTTACGGGGCATGGCTCTTGCTGGGATTACAGACATGGCCAATCTCCAGCAAAAAAAGTTGATTGGAGGGTCGCGGGTCGTATATCCGCGCTATTTGCACGCATGGATACACACCAAGCACGGCGCTTTGGCGCTCTCGCGCTTGGGGCTGCCGGCGTGCCTGTCGATCGCGTATATGCATCCGACGGCACTGTGGGTTCACGAATTGCCCATACGGATTGGCGTGTTGGGATGGCTGCTTTCGGTCGTGGGCGCGCTCGGATGGTTGATGCTTGGGTGGGCCATCTATCGCACCAGTCCGCTCGCGGCGGCCGTCGCATTACTGCTCTATGTATCCTCGCGCGCGGGCCACGTGGCGTACGCACTAAGCGGTCCTGGAAGAGCCGAAGGAATCATCCAGCTCGTGGTCACGGCCACACTTACAGCGATGCTGATGGCTTCCGCTTACGGAAGCTTCCAGTACCGGCGGCGGATGCGCCGGAAGCAGGACGAAACCGAGGGGCTCTTTCCTGATGGATAATCAAACGGCGCGGCGGGAACTCCCGCCGCGCCGTTGCGTGCTTCGGCCGTAGCCGCGAATCAGAGCGCGGCAAGCGCCTCGGCGTTGGCAACCGGTTCAGGCTCGGAGGATGCCGCAAGCGGCGTCGATCCCGGAGCGCGCTCGAACGGATCCACCAGGTCCAGTTCCTTGCCGATCTCGCGGACCCTCGGCATGACCTCCTTGCCAAGCAGCTCGACACATCGCATCCGGTCCTTCGGCGGAATCGGACCGTCGATCCAGAACGAAAATATTCCCGGGCGCAGCACTTCGAGCACCTTGCGAAGCTGCGGGATGACCGAATCAGGCGTTCCCGCGATCATCTGCAGATCCTTGCGCGACTGCGGATAGCCTTCGTAGATGGCCTTTCGTATCGCTTCGATCTGCGCGTCATCTTCGTCGCCGCCGGCCGCGTGGATCGGCTTTCCGGGAAGGTTGGGCCCGTTATTGAGCCTGGCGAGCCGGCGGGTCGCCTCCTTGGAGTTGTATCCCGGCGGGAACATCCATTCCGGACGCGCGAAATGGGCGAACGCGCCGCCGAACATGAAGCGCTTGCCGAGTTCCTCGGCCTTCTCCTGCGTGTCGGCCACGAACACCGGCTGCAGGTAGCCGAAATTCTCGGTCCCCGCCTGATAGCCTTCGCGCGCCGCCTGCTGCGTGTACATGTTCCAGAGCTCGACCGTTGGTTCGAGCTTGGTCGCCAGCGCCACGTACGGGAAACGCTTCTGCGCGCACCACTTGACCGTGTCGGGGCTGACCAGGCCGGGAATCCAGATGGGCGGATGCGGCTTCTGCAGCGGCAGCACCCACGGATTGACGAAGCGGAAGTGGAAATGCTTGCCCTCGTAGCGGAACGGCCCGGGCTGCGTCCACGCCTTGATGATCAAATCGATTCCTTCCTCGAACAACTCGCGATTGTTCGCCGGATTGGCGTTGTTGGCAAACTGCTCGCTGCCCGCGCCGCGCACCCATCCGGGCACCAGCCGTCCGCGCGAGATGAGATCGATCATCGCGAGTTCCTCGGCCAGCCTGACTGGATTGCCAACGGTCGGAACCGGGTTGCCGAGAAGAACGATTTTCACGCGCCGGGTGGTCTTGGCGAGCACCGCCGCCTCGACGTCCATCACAGCGCCCAGGCAGAATGGCGTGCCGTGATGCTCGTTCAGCATCACGCCGTCGAATCCGAGTTCGTCGGAATAGATTTTCTCGTCGAGAAACTGGTTGAGAAGCTCGGAGCCGAGTTTCGCGTCGAACAGCTCGTTGCGAAGCCCGAAGAAGCTCCGATGCCTGATTACCTCGGTTTCGAGTTCGCGAAGTTTTTCCGGCTCCTTTTCCGGGTCGTAATGATACGACCGCTCCGTAAACCACATTATGTGCATCGCGCCACCTCCGGGTGATTAGGCAAGAAACTCGTTTACCTGGGCCACGAACTCCGAGGTCTTTTCGACTTCGGGGCGATGGCCGCAATTGTCGAATACGACCAGGCGGGAATCCTTGAGCGCCCGCTGATAAACTTCGCCCGCCGAAAGCGGAACCACGCCATCCTCGCGTCCCCAGAGAAGGAGCGTCGGCAGTCCGCTCACTCCTTCGAGCAGATGGGGCAGACTCGGATTATGCATGTAGGGCTGCCAGGCAAGCCGCGCCACTTCGGCCCGCGCGTCCTCAAACGCCTCGAACTGCTCGGGAGTCTCGTCGCCGCCGAACAGCGCGCCGAACTCCGCCGTCGCGGCCGGATTCCTGACGCTCGCGCTGAGATAAACCCGAGCGGGCGTAACGAACATGTCGCGCAACTCGCCGTTCGGCGGACGGATGCCGGTCGGTGCGACCAGCACCATCCTGCGAAACAGGTTCGGATCATTCGCCGCCATCTCGGCCGCGACCCATCCGCCAAAGGAAAAGCCGATCACGTCGATCCCGGCGAGCTTTTGCTCGCGCAGGTATCGGGAATGGAAGCCCGCCAGATCGCGGACGCTGGAAATCCATTCCGCCTTTTCGGTGCGGCCGAAACCCGGATGCATCGGGATGAGGAGCGTGCGATTCTTCGCCATCTCCGCGTTCCACCTGAGCCATCCGGGAAAGCCCAGCTCCTCGTGCAGGACGAGAAGCGGTTTTCCGCTTCCGCCCTTCAGTACGACCAGGCTGGTAGCGCCGACCTTGACGGTTTCCTCGGTAAATCCGGAAACTTTCTCTGCCATCCAACTAATGTCCCCGCGCGTCTGGTGGGAAGCGGCGAAGCGACGCGCTAAAAAGAGCAGCTACCACAGATTTCGGCAGTTTTACAAACCAACCAATCGGTTGATCGGCGGAAAGGGCCGACGTTTTTTCAGCCCGGCGCGCGCTCGCCGAGCGCGTCGCGAATCGAGCGATGGAAATGCTCCAGCGCGGGCTCGAAACGCCCATAAATCACTTCGCCGACCGCTCCCGATTCGAAATTCCGCTGGATTTGTTCTCCCACCGCGAAATCTTCCTCAACGACGCCGAGCAGCAGCTCCATCACGCGGCTCCACTGACGCTCGGGCGCGCCCGCCGTATTCCTGCGCGGCACCAGCACGTTCACTTCGGTGATCGATTCGTCCGCTCTTCCCGGCGCGGGAAAGATCCTGAAGACTTCCAGATGGTCGCTCTGCATCACCGCGACCGTGTTCGGGAACAGGTTCATCAGGATCGTCGCGTGCGGCAGCAGGTCCCATTCGTTCTCGGGCCGCCCGCGCAGCTTTTCGATCGAAGTGCGCACTCCGACCAGCCGGTGGTTCTTCCCGAACGGCTCGAACAGGGCGAGATTGCGCACGAAGAGCGGCGCTATCGTCGCGCGATGGAGCACCTTGATGTGGTAGCCCTCCCAGAACGTGTCGCTCACGAGCTTCCAGTTCATCGGTCTTCGGAGCACGCGCCGCTCGTAAAGTTCGAACGAATCGAGCCGATACGATTCCAGGTCCTCGGCGAGGCCGCCGAGGTGCTCGTCGATTTCGAATCGCGCGCCCGGCTTCGCGATCGCCCATACCATCCCGTATTTCTCCGCGACCGGAAACTCGACCAACCCGCATCGCTCGCGCTCGAGCCCCGCAAATCCGTACTCGTCGGGAATCGCGCGCAAGCGCCCGTCGGTGTCGTACGACCATGCGTGATACGGGCATGTGAAGCGCACTGCGCCGTGGCCCGTCCCCTGAACCAGGCGCGCGCCGCGATGGCGGCAGATATTGGCGAACGCGCGCAGTTCGCCGCGCTCATTGCGTACGACCAGCGTCGGCATAGGCGAGAGATCGTCCGCTGCGTAATCGCCCGGCGCGCGAAACTCGGAGCTGAATCCGACCACTATCGGATAACCACCGAACAGGATTTCGCGTTCCATCGCCGCGCGCCGCGGGTCGGTGTAAACGCTGGCGCGATTCTTCGTGAAGGTCTCGGCAAGCGGCGGCGAGCCGCGCTCGATCGCCGCGAGCGCCTCGCGGATAAGCCTGACCTGAGTCGGATGCTTCATGCGATCCTGTCCCCCGTCTTCGCCCGGATAGCGGCGCGCGATTATGCGCGAGCATCGGCTCGCAGGGCAAAAATCCCCGCCGGGCGAGCCGTCGCGCTCGTCCATATCGGCCTACAACATTGTTCCGGCCATCGCTATAATATTGTGGTCCTATGGATGAGGACCTCGCAAAAGCCCAGGAGCGCATGATCGTCGAGCAGCTCATGCGGCGCGGAATTTCCGACCGCGGCGTGCTCGACGCGATGCGTTCGGTGCCGCGCCATCGCTTTGTCCCGCCCGAACTCGTGGAGCATGCTTACGACGACGCGCCGCTGCCTATCGGCGGGTCGCAGACCATCTCGCAGCCCTACATGGTCGCGCTCATATGCGAGGTCGCCGAACTCGACGGCTTCGAAAAGGTTCTCGAAGTCGGCACCGGAAGCGGCTACCAGGCCGCGGTTCTCTCGCGCCTTGCCGCGGAGGTTCGCACCGTCGAATGTATCGAGCATCTATGCGACCGCGCGCGCGTAATCCTGAACGGCGTGGGCGCCCGAAACGTGCAGGTGCGGCTCGGCGACGGATCGTTCGGATGGCCCGAGGAGGCGCCGTTCGACGCAATCGTGGTGACGGCCGCGATGCCCGGTATCCCGATCGCGCTGCTCGACCAGCTCAAGCCTGACGGCCGGCTGATCGCGCCGATCGGCGAGCAGGAGCTGCAAACTCTCGTCCGTATCCGGCGTATCAAGGGCCACTGGCAGGAAGAATATTTCGGCGAATGCCGGTTCGTCAGGATGACGGGCAAGTACGGATTCACGGACTGAGCGCCCTTCGGGAAAGGGCGCCGCGGCGCGGTTGCGGCGGCGATGGTCTGGCGGTGGTGGAGGAGGAAACGAGGACAAGGAAAGCCTGCGGCGTAGCGCTTGCGCTTCTCATGTTCGGCGCGCTCCTTGCCGGATGCTCTTCGAGAAACGCGCCGAGCACGCCCCCGCCGGCCGTTTCGGCCCGGGCCGGTTCCTACACGGTCCGACGCGGCGACACGCTCTACGGAATCGCGAGGCGTTTCCATATAAGCGTGTACAGCCTGATGGCGGCCAACGGAATCGGCAGCGCGCGCGATCTGCGAGCCGGGCGAGTGCTCGTGATTCCGAGCGCAACCACGCGGATCCCATACGCATCCAACCTGCAAATCCCCGCGCACTCGCATGACCCGCTGGCGCCGCATTTCATGTGGCCCGTGGCGCACGGGGTCGTCTCGTCCGGCTTCGGAATACGCAACGGCACGATGCATGACGGAGTGGATATCGCGGCACCGGTCGGAACTCCGGTGCGCGCGGCCGCCGGCGGCGTGGTGATTTTCGCCGGATGGCTGCACGGTTACGGCCGGGTGGTTATCGTGCGCCACAACCCGTATTACGTGACCGTTTACGGGCACGACCATATCAATTATGTGCATAAGGGCGAGCGCCTCAGGCGCGGGCAGATAATCGGCGAAATCGGACGCAGCGGCAGGGTAACGGGACCGAACCTGCATTTCGAGATTCGCCGCGACAATATCGCGCGCAACCCGCTCGCATACCTGCCCGAACCCGCCACTTCCGACGGGATAAGCTTTGCCAGCAATGCCGCGCCCTAGTATCTTGGGTGATTCCGACCGCGCCCCTGAACCGGGTTAGCGCGGCGATTCCCGCGGCTTCGGCGGCTCGCCCGGAAAAGCCGGCCGCATCATGATTATTGAAAGAACCCGATGACGCCTGACGAACTGAAAAAGCTTATTCGCAACATCCCGGATTTTCCCCAGCCGGGAATCATGTTTCGTGACATCACGCCGCTTATCGGCAGCGCGCGTGGCTTGGCCGCGGTCGTGGACCAGATGGCCGAACCCTATCTCGGAGCGGTCGACGTGGTGCTCGGTATCGAGTCGCGCGGATTCATCGTCGGCGCCCCGGTCGCCTACCGGCTCGGGGTCGGCCTTGCGATCGCGCGCAAACCGGGCAAGCTGCCCTATCAAACGATCGAGGAGGGCTACGAGCTCGAGTACGGCCGCGCGGAACTCCAGATGCATCAGGACGGAATCGCCCCGCAGGCGCGCGTGCTGCTCGTTGATGATCTGCTCGCGACCGGAGGCACCGCGGAGGCGGCGGTTCGCCTGGTCAGAAGGCTCGGCGGCCAGGTCGTGGGATGCGCCTTCGTGGTCGAGCTTTCCGCGCTGGGCGGCCGCGCCCGGCTCGCCGGAGTGAACGTTACCTCGCTGGTTCAATATGATTGATGGTGCTCGGCCGGGCGCCCGAATCGCGCGGACCCCGCGTTCGACGCGCCGGCCGGCGTGGAGCCCGTCTGACGGGAAGGGTGCATGCGCGCTGCCAATGACAGAAACCGCATCGTTGCCTCGGAGCGCCGGCGGCTGCTGGCGGTCCTGGCCGTAACCACGGCCTACTGCGCGACCGAGTTCATAGGCGGCTACTTCACCAACAGCCTCGCGCTTGTTTCCGACGCGGTCCATCTGCTGACCGACATGGCCGCGCTCGGACTGAGCCTGCTCGCGCTGTGGATCTCGATGCGCCCGGCGACGCCGGGAAAGACCTACGGCTATCTGCGCGCGGAGATACTGGGCGCGCTGCTCAACGGGCTTTTCCTGTGGGTCCTGGTGGTCTTCATCTGGATCGAAGCCGTGCGCCGGCTGCGCACGCCCGAACATATCGACGCGCTTCCCGTGATGGCGATCGCCGCGGGCGGAATCGTGGTAAACGCATTCTCCGCGTGGATGACACATCAGGCGGCCGAAGCGGGCGCGCGCGGGATGGCGGTGCGCGCGGTGTTCGTTCACGTGCTCTCCGATCTCCTCGGTTCGACGGGGGTTCTCGTCGGCGCGGCGATAATCCAGTTCACCGGATGGTGGGAGGCCGACCCGATCGTCAGTATCGGAATCGGATGCCTGGTGCTCTACGGCTCGTGGGGACTGGTCCGCGAGGGAGTGGACATCCTGATGGAATCCGTTCCGTCGGCAATCGACCTCGACCAGCTAAGAAGCGACCTGCTCGCGGTTGACGGCACCGAGGAAGTGCACGATCTTCACGTATGGTGCCTGACCAGCCGCGAGTTCGCTCTTTCGGCTCACGCGGTGGTTGCGGCCGAGGTCGACCAGGATCGGGTGCTTTCGGATATGTATCGGCTGCTCGAGCACAAGTTCAAGATCCGGCACATGACCGTCCAGCTCGAACGCGACAGCCGCCGCGACCACGAGCCCGAGCATTTCTGAATTCATCCTCGCAGGCGCGGACGACTTGCGCGCGCGCCGAAAATCCCGCGCGCCGGGGGGTCAGGCGTAATGAACCAGCGCAACGACCGTAAACTCTTCCGCGAGTTCGAGCATACCGGCGACCTCGGAATCGAGCTCGAAGCTCCGACCCGCCTCGAATTGTTCGCCAACGCCGCGCTCGCGCTTGCGCATCTGATGGTCGCGGCGGAGGGAATTTCCCCGCGCGAGAGCCGCCTCGTCGAGACTTCCGCCGAAAGCGATGAAGACCTGATGCATGACATGCTCGCCGCCGCTCTCAATGTCTTCCTTGCCGACGGCTTCATCTGGTGCGAAGCCCGCGCCGAGGAGCGTCCCGGCGGCGTCGCGGTTACGCTTCGCGGCGAGCGCTTCGACCCGCACCGCCATCAGTTGCTCACCGAAATCAAGGCCGTCACCTATCACCAGCTCCGGGTCGAGCGCGGCCGCGGCCTGTGGCGCGCGCGGATCGTTTTCGACGTGTGAGGAACGGCGCGAAGGCGTTTGCAAGGCAAGCGCATGCGGCGCGGACTCGCCGGCGTCTCAGAGATTGCGGCGGATGGCGGCGAGCAGGGAGCGGGTCGCCTCGGCGGGCGAATCGGCGCCGAATACCGCGCCGATAACCGCAACTCCTGCCGCCCCCGAGCCGCGAAGTTCCCCGATCCGTTCGGCCGTGACACCGCCGAGTGCGAAAACCGGAAGGTTCGTCGCGCGGCACGCCTCGGCAAGGCCCTTTGGCCCCAATGGAGCCCCGTAACCGGTCTTGGAGAGCGGAGCGTAGACTGGGCCGTACACCGCGAAGTCCGCGCCCTCGCGCTCGGCGCGCTCGAGGTCCAAGACCCGATGGGCCGAAACGCCGACGAGACGCTCGGGACCAAGCAGACGGCGCGCCTCGGCGGGCGAAAACGAGTCGGCGCGAAGATGTACGCCGTCGGCCTCGCACGCAAGCGCTACGTCCACCCGATCGTTTACCGTGAGAAGCGCGCCGAATCGCCTGCATAGCGCGCGGACTTCGCGGCCAAGCGCGCAAAGCTCGCCTCCCGTCAGCTCCTTCTCGCGAAGCTGCACCGCAACGCCGATCTCCGGCGCCGCCTCGCGCGCCGCGGCGAGCGCCTCCGCCAGTGCCCGGGTGATATCGCCACCGCGGACCAGCTTGCGATCGGTTATGAGATAGAGCGAGAAACGCCCTGCGCGCGCCATCGAATCGACCGGCGCGCGCTCAGCCGATAAGGCCGGTCAGCGGACTCGACGCGCTGGCGTAGAGCTTGCGCTCGATTCGTCCGGCCAGGTAGGCGAGACGGCCGGCTTCGATCGCAAGGCGCATCGCGCGCGCCATCGCGATCGGGTCTTTCGCGCCCGCGATCGCGCTGTTCATCAGCACGCCGTCGCACCCGAGTTCCATCGCGACCGCCGCGTCCGAGGCCGTGCCGACTCCGGCATCTACGATAACCGGGACCTTGGCCTGTTCGACTATGATCCGGATGTTGTACGGATTGCGGATTCCGAGGCCCGAGCCGATCGGCGCCGCGAGCGGCATCACGGCGGCGCATCCGATCTCCTCGAGCCTTTTGCACGCGATCGGATCGTCGGTGACGTAGGGCAGCACCGTGAAGCCCTCTTTCACAAGTATTTTCGCGGCTTCTATCGTGGCGGGAACGTCGGGAAACAGCGTCTTCTGGTCGCCGATTATCTCCAGCTTGACCATCGCGCCGACGCCGACCTCGCGCGCCAGCCTGCAGGTGCGAATCGCCTCCTCGGCCGTGTAGCATCCGGCGGTGTTCGGCAAGATCTGGAACTTTGCGGGATCGAGGAAGTCGAGCAGGTTTTCCTTGCCGCGGTCAGTAATATTGACGCGCCTTACCGCGACCGTGACGATCTCGGCGCCGCTTTCCTCGACCGCGCGGCGGGTCTCGGCGAAATCCCTGTACTTGCCGGTGCCGACGATAAGCCGCGACTTGAAGCTCCGCTCGCCAATCCTGAAAGGAGTATCCTGCATTTTTGTAAGGAGCCGGGCGCGCGCCCGGTTCAGCCTCCTCCGACGAAATTGATTATTTCGAGACGGTCGCCGTCGCGCAGCACAACGCTGTCGTGCTCGGCCTTGGGCACCACCTCGCCGTTAAGCTCGACCGCGATTCTACCGCGCTTCATGTTGAGCTTCTCGATAAGCGCGGCAAGACGCGGATCGCCCTCGATACGGCACGGCTCGCCATTCAGTTGCACGGTGATGGAGGAAGAAACCTGGGACATTTTCGAGGGCATCCAAAAAAGCCGCTTCCCGGCGCCTGGGAAGCGGCTTCAGGCGCGGCCGCGATCGCCGCGCCATCGCCCGGATATGCACGGCTTCCCTACGCCGGTATAACCCGGATCAGGTTCGAGGGGTCTCTCCAAACCGGAGATCTCAGCGCCTGCCGACGCACCCCCAGCCAACCAATCAAATCTATACCACCGCGATTGGCGCATAGTCAAAAAATCTTTCACCCGCGGATTCGCCCGCTCGTGCGGGTCGCCGCAAGCCGGTGCTGTCGCAAGTCCCGACAAAATCCGCGGAGTCTCCGAAACTCACGCGGGCGCCGATGATAGACCGCAGCGCACGGCGCCGCCAAGATGGAGGAAAGGAAAATGGATATCGACGAGAAAGCTAAAGCGCAAGCCTCGCAAACCCTGGCGCAAGCGCGCGCAAGGACCAGCGTCAAGGCGCTGCGGGCCTGCATGTCGGAGCAACATTGACTGCACTTCAGGTCAATGGTTATCTGAACCCGCTCCTCGACGGGCGTTATTTCCACCGGGGCGGATTGCACCTCGCGCATCTGCCGGAGTCACCGTCCCCGTGGGACTCGCGTCCGGGCCTTCGTCAATGGCTCGGACGCTTTCGCTTGGAGATAATGTCCGTGGCGCCTTGCGGAAGAACCCTGGGATTCGGAAACGCGCGTGACAGGCTCTGAAATCGAACGCCCAACGGTCGCCGAGATCGATCTCGGCGCGCTCAGGCACAACTATCACGCGCTGCGCGCGCTCGCGGGCGCGGCTCGGATGATGGCGATCGTCAAGGCGGACGCCTACGGGCACGGCGCGGTCGCGGTCGCGCGAACGCTCGCCCAGGAAGGATGCGCTTATTTCGGCGTCGCGACCATCGGCGAGGCGCGCGAGCTTCGCTCGGCCGGGCTTCGCGCGCGCCTTTTCCTGCTCGGCGGATTCTTTGCCGAGCAGGCTGCCGAGATCGTCGCGCTCGACCTCACGCCTTTCGTCTTCGACGCGGCGCTGATTGCTCCCATGGAGGCGGCGGCGAAGGCCGCCGGACGGCGCGACTTCGCCATCCACCTGAAAATCGACACCGGCGCGACGCGGCTCGGCGTGATGCAATCGGAACTCGCAACCGTCGTGCGCCATCTGCGCCAGGCGCCGTCGCTGAGCCTCGAAGGCGCCTGTACGCTGCTCGCCAATGCGGGCGATCCGGCAAGCCCAATCACCGAGGCGCAACTGAAAGTCTTCGACGGGGCGCTTAAGGCGTTACGCGCGGCCGGATTCGATCCTCCGATAGCCCATGTCTCCAATTCGGCCGCGCTCGTGCTTCGCGAGGACTGCCGCTACAACATGGTCCGGCCGGGGCTCGCGCTCTACGGATTGCCGCCGGTAGCCGCGGTGCGCGAGAAGATCACGCTCGTTCCGGTGATGACCTTCAAGACCCGCGTGATGCAGACCAAGCGCGTGCCGGCCGGCTCGGGCGTCAGCTATGGCCATACTTTTATAACCCCGCGCGAGAGCCTGATCGGAATTCTGCCGGTCGGCTACGCCGACGGATACCGGCGCGGGCTTCAGCACGGCGGCGAAGTGCTGGTGCGCGGCTATCGCGCTCCGGTGGTCGGCGCGGTCTGCATGGACCTCACGATGGTCGATCTGACGGATGTGCCCGGCGCGGCGGTCGGCGACGAAGTGATACTCTGGGGACGCAGCGGCGACGAAACCATCAGCGTCAACGACGTGGCCCGAATCGCGCAAACCATCTCGTACGAGATGCTCTGCACGGTGGGACGGCGCGTGCCGCGAATCGCAAGGAGCTGAATTCGATGAATACGGACAAGGTCATGATACGGCGGGCACTGCTCGGCGTCTCGGACAAAAATGGCCTGGCGGAGTTTGCCCGCGTGCTCGAACGCCACGGGGTCGAGATCCTTTCCACCGGCGGCACCAAGGCCGCGCTCGAGAAGGCCGGCGTGCGGGTCAAGGCGGTCGAGGATTTCACCGGGTTTCCCGAGATGCTCGACGGCCGGGTAAAGACCCTCCATCCGAAGATTCACGGCGCAATCCTCGCCCGGCGCGCCGAACCGTCGCATCAGCGCCAGATGAAGGAGCACGGAATCGAGCCGATCGACCTGGTGGTCGTCAACTTTTACCCGTTCGAGCAGACCGTCTCGAACCCGGACGTCGCGCTCGACGACGCAATCGAGAATATCGACATCGGGGGGCCAACGCTGGTTCGCGCTGCCGCCAAGAACTACGCGGACGTGGCGGTCGTCGTCGATCCGGCCGACTATTCGCCGCTGGCCGAGGAACTCGACTCCAACCGCGGCGCGATAAGCGCGGATACGCGATGGCGTCTGGCGCGAAAGGCGTTCGCCCGCGTAACCGCCTACGACTGCGCGATTTCGAACTATCTCGGCGCGAAGGCCGAGGGTGAATCGGCGCCGCTCGGCGAAACCTTCAGCCTTTCGTTCCCGCGCGAGCAGAAGCTGCGCTACGGCGAGAATCCGCATCAGCAGGCCGCCCTCTATGGCGACTTTCTCGATATCGCCGAACAGCTCCACGGCCGCGAGCTGTCCTTCAACAACGTCGTCGATATCAGCTCGGCGATTAACCTTATCGTGGAATTCCAGCGCGAGCCGCGCGCCGTCGTCGCGATCCTAAAGCACAACACCCCGTGCGGGGTTGGCGTCGCCGATACGCTCAAGGGCGCGTGGGACAAGGCGTTCGCGACCGATCCCGACTCGCCTTTCGGCGGAATCATAATCGCCAACCGCCCCTGGGACCTCGAATTCGCCCGCACGGTTGACGAACTTTTCACCGAGGTCCTGATAGGCCTCGACTACCCGCCCGAGGTTCTCGAATTCCTGCGCAAGAAAAAGAACCGGCGCGTGATGCGGTTCCACCCGGAGGCGATCCGGCGTGAGGAGGTCGATTTGAAGCGCGTGCTCGGCGGAATTCTCGTCCAGACGCCCGACCTCGCGATCGAAGACCCGCGCGAGGCCAAAGTGGTGACCAGGTGCAGGCCGACCGAGGCGGAACTCAGGGCGATGGCGTTCGGCATCAAGGTCTGCAAACATATCAAGTCCAACGCGATCGCATTCGTCGCCGAGGATCGCACGCTCGCGGTCGGCGGCGGTGCGACTTCGCGTATCGACCCTGTGTACGCGGCGCGGGAAAAGGCCGCACGGCTTAAGGTTCCTTTGCACGGCTCGGTCCTGGTTTCAGAGGCGTTGTTCCCCTTCCCCGACGGCCCGACACTCGCCGCCGAGGCGGGCGCGACCGCTATCGCCCAGCCCGGTGGCGCGGTGCGCGACGACGAGGTTATCGAGGCGGCGGACCGTTTCGGCCTTGCGATGGTTTTCACGGGGGTGCGTCATTTTCGCCATTAAGGCGTGTCCTGGATGAAGGTCCTGGTAGTAGGAAAAGGCGGGCGCGAGCACGCGCTATGCTGGCGGCTCAGCCAGAGCCAGACGGTGCGCGGGCTTTACTGCGCGAGCGGAAATCCCGGCATCGACAGGCTCGCAAAGCCGGTCGCGCTTTCCCCCGGCGATATCGCGGGCCTGCTCGGCTTCGCGCGCGACAATTCGATCGACCTTACCGTAATCGGCCCCGAGGACCCGCTTGCGGCCGGAATCGTTGACGAGTTCGTCCGGGCGGGCCTCCCCATTTTTGGACCCACCGCGGCTGCCGCCCAGCTCGAAACGAGCAAATCATTCGCCAAGACGGTGATGCGCGAGGCGGGCGTTCCGACCGCGGACTTCGCCGTCTTCGACGACTTCGACGCGGCGCGCCGCTACATCGCGGCGCATCCCGGTCCGATGGTCGTCAAGGCCGACGGTCTCGCGCTCGGAAAAGGCGTCACCGTTTGCCCGGACAGCGCAACGGCCCTTGACGCGCTTGCCGACGCGATGGAGCGCCGGCGGTTCGGCGGCGCCGGCGCGCGCGTCGTGCTCGAGCAGGTGCTGCGCGGCGAGGAGCTCTCCTTCTTCGCGCTGTGCGACGGCGAGAACGCGCTCGCCCTTGGGATGTGCCAGGATCACAAGGCGGCCTTCGACGGCGACCGCGGTCCCAACACGGGCGGGATGGGCGCGTATTCACCGGTGCCGCAATTCGACGCCGCGCTCGAAGCGCGCGTGCTCGACGAAGTCATCAAGCCGACGCTTCGCGCGATGAAGGCGCGCGGGACGGAGTTCCGCGGCGTGCTCTTCGTCGGCCTGATGGTGGACGGAGAGCGAATCAACGTTCTTGAATTCAACGTGCGGTTCGGCGACCCGGAATGTCAGCCGCTGATGATGCGCTTTCAGGGCGATCTGGCCGAAGCGCTGCTTGTTGCGACCGAAGGCAGGCTCGCTCGAACCCCGATAACCCTTTCGCCAGCAAGCGCCGCAACCGTCGTGCTCGCCTCGGGCGGATACCCGGGCGAATACCGCAAGGGAATTCCGATCACGGGTCTGGAGCGGATCGAAGGCGCCGAGCCGTCGGAGCTCAAGGTCAAGTGGGCGCTTGATAAAGTGCGCGTCAAGGTCTTTCACGCGGGCACCGCGCTTCGCGACGGCCAACTGGTTACCGACGGCGGGCGCGTGCTCGCGGTCACCGCGATGGCGCCGACGCTGGAGCAGACGTTGCAGGCCGCCTACGAGGGCGCCGATCTGATAGAATTCGAGGGCAAGCACATGCGCCGCGATATCGGACGGCGCGCGCTCGATTATCTCGCACGCAAGCGATGAATTAGCCGTGGCCGCAGCATCATCAGAAATCCCGGGGCTCGACGAAGCGCTCGCGGCGCTTCGCGCGGGAGAACTGGTCGTCTATCCGACCGAAACCTTTTACGCGCTGGGCGCCGATCCGTTTTCCGAGGCCGCGATGGAGCGTCTTTTCGCGCTCAAGGGACGCGACCCGGAAAAGCCCGTTGCGCTTATCGCCGCCGACGCGCCGATGGCTTTCGCCCTGGCCCGCTCGATACCCGAGTCCGCGCGCGCTCTCGCCGAAGCGTTCTGGCCGGGGCCGCTCACCCTTGTGCTCGCGCCGCGCGACGGTATCCCCGCCGCGCTTATCGGGCCAACCGGCGGCGTGGGCGTGCGAGTCTCGCCGAATCCGGTCGCCCGCGCGTTAAGCGCCGGACTCGGACGTCCCATAACCGCGACCAGCGCGAATCTCTCCGGCCAGCCTCCCGCATCAACCCTTTCCGCGGCTCGCGCCGCACTTGGAGACAGAGTGAGAGTGTATCTTGAAGGTGGAACGCTTCGCGCGCCGGCCCCGAGCACGGTGGTCGCGTGCGAGGACGAGGGATTCCGGATTATTCGCACGGGCGCGATCGTCGAACGCGAACTTATCGCCGCACTTTCGACCGGAGCGCTCAAATGAGCGGCTTCGGCGAACGTATCGAACCGCTGCGCGCGCTGCTTTATGACCCCGAACAGGTCGGCGACCTGCGCAAGGTCGTCGCCCCGCCCTACGATCTGATCAACGAGCGGCAGCAGAGCGAACTCTACCAGCGAAGCCCGTACAACGTGGTGCGCCTGGAGCTTGCGCGCGACCCCGATCGCTACGCGGCGTCCGCCGAAACGATGACGCGATGGCGGCGCGAGGGCGCGCTCAGGTTCGCCCCACGGCCCGCAATCTATCACTACGTCCAGGAATTCGAGGTCGAGGGGCGAAAGCTGAGCCGCACCGGCCTCATCGTCCGCATCAGGCTCGAGGAATTCGCAAGCGGCGGAATCCTGCCGCACGAAAAAACCTTTCCCGCCGCCAAGCAGGACCGCCTTCGGCTCCTGCAGGCGCTCGAAACCAACGTGAGTTCCATCTTCGGCCTCTATCCGGGCGCCTATCCGGAGCTTGCCGCGATGCTTCGCGCGGTTGGCGCGCGCGAGCCGCTCATCGACATCGTCGACGATCTCGGCATCCGCAACCAGCTTCGGCCGATCGAGGACCCGGCGGAAATCGCCGTCGTCCAGCGCTCGCTCGCAACCACGCGCATCCTTATCGCCGACGGGCATCATCGCTACGAGACCGCGCTCAACTATCGCCGGATGCGCCGCGAGGCCGAAGGCAACCCCAAGGAAGTCCGGCCGTACGACTACACGATGATGACGCTGGTTGCGTTCGACGACCCCGGACTGGTGATCCTGCCGACCCATCGCGTGGTCGCGAAGCTCGACGCCGCGGCGGCGGAAAAGTTCGTCGAACGCGCCGCCGGGACGTTCGAGATTTCAGAAACCGAAGAGCGCGGCTCGTTTCTCGTCGAGCTTTCGCGTCGCGGGCGCGGCACGCTTGGCGTCGCGCTTCGCGGACGCAACCGCCTGATGCTGCTCAAGCTGCGCTCGCAGGAAGCGCTCAAGACCGCGCTTCCCGATACTCCGCCGGCGGTCCGCGAACTTGACGTCTCGATCCTGCACGCGCTCGTGCTCGATCGGATTTTCGGCATCAAGGGCGAGCAGGTAAAAAAGGGCGGCAATATCGAGTACACGATTGACGGGCGCGGCGCTCTCGCGGCGGTAGCCGAAGGCCGCGCCGACGGCGCATTCCTGATGAACCCGCCGTCGATCGGCGACGTCGAACGGGTCTGCAACTCGGGCGCGACGATGCCGGAGAAGTCCACATACTTCCATCCCAAGCTGCTGACCGGGCTGGTCCTGAACCCGCTCGACGCGCGCTGAGACGGCCGAAACGCGGGAATTTTGCACGTACCGGCGATGAGCGGCGGACGGACTATTGCGCTGACCACGATGGCGCTGGTTCGCCACGGAGAAACCGAGGGCGAATCCAGCATCCGCTACCACGGCCGCACTGACGTCGCGCTCTCGGAACTCGGGCGCGCGCAGATGCGCGCGGCGCGGCGCGAACTTGCGCAGCGGCTCGGCGAAACCGCCTTCGCGCACGTGTTTTCAAGCCCGCTCATCCGCGCAATCGAAGGCGCGCGGCTTATCGCGGGCGGCAGCGCCACGCTCGTCACGATCGAGGAGTTCGCCGAGGTCCACTTCGGGCTGTTCGAGGGGCTCACGGCCGAGGAGATCCGCGAGCGCTATCCCGAGGAGTTCGCGCGATGGCGCGCTGACCCGCTCGCCCCGGCCTATACCTATCCGGGCGGCGAGAACCGTGGCGCGTTTGCCGAGCGGGTCCGGCGCGGACTGGACAGGATGCTGACGATGCTCGCGGATGAACAGTCGGACGGCGGATGCGCGCTGGTTGTGGCGCATCGCGGGGTTATCCGCGCTATCGTCTCCGCGCTCGCCGCCGAGGAGCCGAGCGTGGAACTCGGTTCAGTGCATATCCTGGAACGCCGCAATTCGCGATGGCATCCTCGCGCGCTCGACATCACGGCGCATCTCCCGCGCTAACGCGCCCGGTTTGAGACTCGCGCGCGTCCCGGCGAAAGACTCGGCGCGCGAGCTAGTGCGGCGTCCCATTGATAATTTTACAGCGGACGCATGAGATTCTTCGCTTCGGCAGCCTTTGCTCAGAATGACCAACAACCGTGCGCGCGCCTGTCATTCTGAGCGAAGCGAAGAACCTCATTCCACCGAGCGACATCTCATCAACTTATCTGCGGAACACCAAACTAGCCCGCGCCAATCGCCCGCCGATATTTCCGTTCGCGAGACCCGGCGAACGAGTCGCTCGCCGGCTTCCGTCTATTGCGCGCTCGGGGTGATGCTCGCTATCCAGGTTCCCCAGATCGATCCCAGAAGCGGGTAGTCGGTCGAGTACTCGCCGCCGATCCAGATGCTCGAGTCGGTGGGATCGGTGCTTGCGCCCGAGTAATCGCCCCATCGCGGCGGCGAAAGCGTGTACTGGTAATTACCCAGTTGGACCGTCTGAAAATAACCAAGTTCATTTGCGCTGCCACCCGCCTTCTGCATCCCGGCGTACACCGACGCAAAGCTGGTGCTCGAAGAGCCCGAGAACACTGTCACCAGGTCGCCCGCACTGTCGGTCCGAACGGCGGGATAATAGAAGTAGTACCCGGGAGAGCCGAGGTCGAAGTCCTGCGCGACGTTCATCGAGCCGCCGCTGCCGATATTCACCTCGATGAAGCGCGCGCAGGAACGGGTCGAGCTGTCGCCCGCCGGCACGCAGGCATCGTTGGCTGCCACCCACAGCGTGCCCGTCGTATCCGACGTGTCCGACGTTGACGGGCGGAACATGGCATCCAGCAGGCTATCGTCATTGGTGTCGATAAGCGTGCTGGTGCCCTCCTGCTGCGCGTTCGGCGGAAGCGAAATCGTATTGATGCCGACTTGAGCAAGCGAGGCCTGAGCCGTGGAGGTGGCACACGTCGTGGAACTCGTCGAAGCGGCGTTGCCGGTGACGGTCCAGATGTCGAGCGTTTTCGTCGATGAGACGCTGGAATCCACCGCGGCCATGTAGAGAGTGTCACTGCTTGTCGAGTTGGGCGGGAGATTCTCCGCGGGCTCAATCGCGACCGCGCCCTGGTTCGGAGGAAAAAACGTAGTGCAAACCACCGGCGCCTGGTAACTCGAGTTGTTGATGTTCGCGTAAATATCGTTCGCCGCGGTTACGAGTTCGCTCTTGTTGATTACCAGGAACTCAGTTCCCTGATATTTGTAGCTGGCGCTGAATCGACCTTTCTGGCTCACGGAGAATGCGTCGCCGGTCAGTACCAGTTTGTCGCCATTGAACCCGATCTTCGGGAAATCGGGAAAATTACCAACACTGCCGTCGGGATTCGTCACTCCGGCGGTGGGAAAATAGAACAGCACCCAGTACCCGGTCGTGGGATCGCTGGTCGCCGAAACCGCTAGATCCCATCCCGCGTCGCTAATCGGCGAGAAAGTGACAAGGCTGATGAACCATCTTTGCGGCGCCGCGTCGTAAAGAACCCGCGGATCGCTGACGCTGTCAGTCAGGTAGTCGGGAGTGAATGCGGAGAGCGAAAAGCTACTGACTCCTGGCAGCGAAGTCCCGCTGGTGCTGAAAACCTCGGCTTCCAGGTTGACCGCCTCCAGCACGTTCGTCGCCGCACTGGTACCGTTGACGCCTGCGGTAAGGATAGTGTCGGGCGGTTCATAGCCACCGCCGTCCAGCATCCCGAGCGCGTTGAAGCTCGACCCCAGTGCGATCCCTGGCAGATTCGGAAGCGTAGGAGTAACACTACCGCCGCCACCTCCTCCGCCACTGCCGCCGCCTCCGCCGCCCGGTTTGCCCTTGCTCGGCGTTATGCCTCTCGCCAGCGCCGCCTTTATCAGGCCGACCATCGACGGGTTGGCATAGTAATAACGCAATGGCGTCGCTTTCCCGCCCCGCGGCGCTTGCGGCGCCTGATTCACATTGACCAGCATTGCGGACTTCAAAAGCACGCTTTGCGGCGCGGGACCTGCGGCGATAGCCGAACCAATCGGCAAAGCCAACATCGCAGAGAGCGCCACGATGAGGAAAACTCGAAGGTTGGGCATTGGAGAACCTCCGCGCGGATTTTTGCGCCTGATCCATTTAGCCGCCGGACTCGTTGGAGCTAACTCTGAGCAAATTGATTATGCAGCGTTGAACTGCTGGGAACTCTCTCTGACATCGCCTAGTGACCTTAAAAAATAGCCTAGAAGAAGTCAAACTCAACTTGAGTTAATTTGGCTCCGCTGAGTGTGCGGTTGAGTAGAGTCCGACTTCTCAAGATTTGAAATTCAAATCGTAGCGCCTCTGATGCTTAAGGGAGCACTGTTGGCTCTTTGCGAGCCACTGCAGGGGTTTGCTATCGCCCTTGAGCGCGTATCGCGCCAAATCTCGTCCGGCACAGCCTATGCTCGTCCCCAGGCGGGAAACACATCCACATCCTGGGGAGAGCGCCAATGGAGTACCTGGAACTCGGGGACAAGGAACTGGCACCCGAATATCGCGAACTCAAGGAAAACGTCCATCGCTTTGCCCGCGACGTTCTGCGTCCCGCCGCCGTCGCGCTCGACAAGCTGGCCAGCCCTGAACAGGTTATCGCGCCCGACTCGCGGCTCTGGCAGTTCTTCAAGCAGGCCTGGGCGCTTGGCTACCACACGGTCACGATTCCGGCGGAATATGGCGGCCTCGGCCTTCACGGCGTCGGCATGCAGGTCTTTCTCGAGGAACTCGGATGGGGCAGCGCCGACCTGGCGCTCAGCCTCGGCGTCGCGAGCTTTCCGTTCAGCGCGCTCGCGATGACCGGAAATCCGCGGTTGATCGATGAGTACGTGACGCCGTTCATCCAGGACCGGGAGGCGCGGCACATCGGATGCTGGCCGGTGACGGAACCGAGTCACGGCTCGGACTGGGCGATGGCTCTCTCGGCCGATTACGATCCGGCCACTCCCGGACGCGCAACGATCCGGCGCGACGGTGACGGTTACGTAATCAGCGGCCAGAAGGCGCCATGGGTCTCCAACGGCACGATCTCGACGCATGGACTTACCTACCTGATGGAGCCGGCATCGAGCGGGCGGCAGGGCGGCGGCGCGGTCGCGTTCATCCCCTTCGATCTTCCGGGCGTGTCGAAAGGCAAGCCGCTGAACAAACTTGGGCAGCGGGCGCTTAACCAGGGCGAGATATTTTTCGACAACGTCCGGGTCCCGGCCGAATACGTGATGATAACGCCGGAGACGTTCGAGTACGGAGCGGCGGCGACATTGACCGGCGCGAACAGCACGATGGCGGCGGTGTTCACCGGGGTGGCGAGGTCGGCCTTCGACCTGGCGCTCGAATATTCGCGCCAGCGCGTGCAGGGCGGCGTTCCCATCTGCGAGCATCAGCTCGTCCAAAAGCATCTGTTCGAGATGTTCACCAAGGTGCAGGCGTGCCGGACGCTGTCACGCGCGGTTCTCGCGCACAACGACGGCGCGGCGATTCCCGAACTGGAGTACGCGTGCGCGGCGAAGACTTTCTGCACGCAGGCGGCCTTCGAGGTCGCGAGCGACGCGCTTCAGCTCTTCGGCGGCAACGGCCTAAGCCGCGATTATCCGATAGAAAAGATTTTCCGCGACGCGCGCGCTTCGCTTATCGAGGACGGAACCAACGACGTGCTGAGCCTGGCCGGCGCGCGGCGGATTATCGATCGCGCCTGAGCGCCGCGCCCGACCAAGTCTGGACACGGGGACCTCAAGACGCGCGGTGACCCTGGTCGTCCTTGCGACAGTGCTAGCCGGCGGGCGCCGAAGCGCGTGACTTTTCCCTGTCCCAGGTCGTGCGCGTCACGCCCTCCTTTTTGAGTTCCGCTTTCTGGACCCGATGGGTTCCCGTCTTGGGCAGGCTTTCGCGGACGTCGATGTAGCGCGGAACCATGAACTTCGCCATCCGCTCCTCGCAGAACGCGACGAGGTTTTCGGGCGCGAGCGTCTGTCCCGGCCTGAGCACGACCGCGACCATCACGTCGTCTTCGCCAAGCTCCGAAGGAACGCCGTAGGCGGCGGATTCGAGGACGGCGGGATGCTGGTTGACGATCTTCTCGACCTCGAACGACGAGATATTCTCGCCCCGGCGGCGCATCGAGTCGGTCTTGCGGTCGGCGAAGAAGAAATTTCCGTCCTGGTCGCGATAAGCGAGGTCTCCCGTGTAGAACCATCCTTTGCGGAACTTCGCCGCAGAGGCCTCTTCGTTCTTGAAGTACTCGACGCGGCGCGCCTCGGGATTGTCGACCTTGAAAACCAGGTTGCCGACCTCGCCCGGGCGAAGCTCGTTGCCGTCGTCGTCAAAAATGCCGGCCTCGACTCCCGGCGGCGGCTTGCCCATCGAGCCCTTGGGCGCGTTGCCCGGATTGATCAGACTGAAGCCGCCTCCGTCGACCGCGCCGTAACCCTCCCAGATGGTCAGATTGAAGCGCTTTTCGAATTCTTCCCACGCCCACGCCGGGGTCGCGGCGCTCAGCACCACGCGCACCGGATTGTCGGCGTCGTCGGGTCGAACGGGTTGCTTCAACAGAATCGGGATCATCGCGCCAAGCGCGTTGAACGTGGTCGCCTTGTAATGGCGCACTTCGTCCCAGAAGCGGCTTGCGCTGAAGCGCCGGCTGAGCGCGACCGTAAGCCCGTTGGCGAGCGCCCTGAGCGTCGTCAGATAGAGCGCGTTGCCGTGAAACAGGGGCAAACAGGTATAGAGGATGTCGTCGGGCCGATAGATTCCTATCGAGAACAGCCCGGGACCGGACAGGTTCATCGCGTGATTTCGCATCACCACGCCCTTGGGCAGACCCGTGGTGCCCGAGGTGTACATGAGATTGGAGATCGCGTCCGGAGCGACCGGCCGAGCCACATCTTCGGGCGCTCCCTTCGCCATCAGATCGGAAAGCGCGATCGAGCCGGCGGGCGGTCCGGCGAGCGTAACCTCGGGCGCGTTCAGATCGACGATCACGTGCTTCAGGAGAGCGAGCCGCGATCGGATTGGCGCGAACTGCTCGAAGAGCTCGGCGCCGATTATCAGCGCCCTGCTCTCGGAGTGATTCAGTATGTAGGCGAGTCCTTCGCCCTTGAGCGCGGTATTCACGGGCACCGCGTAAGCGCCGAGTTTCTGCGTGGCGAAGAACGCGTACAGCCACTCGGGCCGGTTCGGCATCATGAGCGCGACGCCGTCGCCCGCCTTGACGCCGAGCGCGGCAAGCCCGCTGGCGACACGGTTCGAGCGCTCGTTCAGCTCGCGGCAGGTGAGGCGTTGGTCTTCGAACAGAAGAAAAACCTTGTCGCCCTCGGTGCTTGCCCGACGGGCGAGAATCTCGGATGGATACGTAGCTTGCTCGGCCATAAGCGTTCCTTGTCAGGCCGCAAGTGCCGCGCGAACCGGCTCGCCGGCCGGAGATTCGAGCCAACGTTCTTCGTGGCGTCCGAATGCTGTCATTCCGACGCCGATGATATTGGCGAGTTTTTCGCGCCCCATCAGATCCCCGTTTTCTGAATCGTTTAGGGTGAAGTGCCCCGCGTGTGCGTTCCGCATAGTCCATGCCATCGCCTTTCGCTGCGACAAACATTCGGTGTCCCGCACTGGCCGGGCGGCGAGGTGATTCCGATGGCATCGAAAGCTGCGGCAAACGGATGCATCCGGCAGCCGACCCCGCCCGTCGAGCGGGACCAAATCGGCGAAGTTCCTTGATTTCGCGCTTGAGATTGAAGATTGGTCGGGTTGATAATGCGCCGCGCGGGGCAACGCCTCCGAACAACTACCACGGCGGACGTTTTCGTCCGGCCGAACAGGATGCTGCGATGAGTAAACCGCTTGAGGGAATCAAGGTCATCGAGATCGGGCAGGAAATACAGGGACCGTTCGCCGGGTTGTTCCTGGCCGACCTTGGCGCGGACGTTATCAAGGTCGAGAATCGCGAGACCGGCGATCTCAGCCGTTTCATGCTCGCGATGCTTATCGGTGGGCCCAATGTCAGGAACGCGCAGGTCTCGCATTATTTCATCGCGATGAACCGCGGCAAACGCAGCATCACGGTGGACCTGAAAAAGCCCGAGGGAATCGAGGTTGTACGTCGGCTCGCCAGGGTCGGAGACGTGC
>JAKAVC010000091.1 GCA_021817345.1 Deltaproteobacteria bacterium
ATAGCGGAGCGCTACTTCGACGTGACCGAGGAGGGCAACTTCGACGGCAAGAGCATCCTGCATCGCACGATTGACACCGGTGAGGCGGCGCGGATGTTCAACCGCTCGCCCGAACAGCTTGGTAACGCGCTGGCGACAATCCGCTCGAAGCTCTTCGCGGCGCGCGAGCGGCGGGTCCACCCGGCGCGCGATGAGAAGATTATCGCGGCTTGGAACGGGATGATGATCTCGGCGTTCGCCGAAGGCTATCGCGCGCTGCACGAGCAGCGATACCTCAAGGCCGCGGAAAAGGCCGCAGAGTTCGCGATGTCCGTGCTGTGGGACGGGCGCGCGCTTCGGCGCACCTGCAAGGACAGGGTCGCGCGCTTCAACGCCTACCTGGAGGATTACGCGCTGCTCGCGGGCGCGATGCTCGACCTGTACACGGCGACGCTCGAGCCGCGTTATCTGGAGCACGCGCGAACGCTCGCCGCGGTGATACTGGAGCGGTTCCTCGACGCGGAGCGAGGCGGGTTTTTCTTCACCTCGAATGATCACGAAGCCCTTATTGCGCGCTCCAAACCCGCCTTCGACGGCTCGACACCCTCGGGCAACAGCGCGGCGGTCCATGCGCTGCTGAGACTTCACGCCTATACCGGCGACGAGCGATATTTTCGCGAAGCTGAGCGCACGCTAAAGCTCTTCGGCGAAAGCATGACGCAACAGCCGTTCGGCTTCGCGCACATGCTCGAGGCGCTCGACCGCTACATGCGCGGGCCGACCGAGATTGTCCTGGTAGGCGACCGGCGCTCGGCGGAATTCACCGAATGGATAGAGCGGCTCGGACTCATCTACGTCCCGAATCTTGCGCTCTTCGCGGTCGATCCCGCCGGGCCCGAAAGCGGATTCGTTCCCGAGCAGGCGCGCGGAAAATCGCAGGCTGACGGCCGGCTGACCGCCTATGTATGCCGCGAGCGCGTATGCTCGACGCCGCTTACCTCGTTCAAAGACCTTCAAGACGAATTGAACGGTTGATTCGCAGCGCTCTTTGCCGACGTGGCGCGCCACGGACCGGAGGGGCTTGCATGGTCGTCTGCGCGCGCCAAAGCCGGTAAAATTCGATCGCAGGTGTCCGCGCAATCACAGCATACCGAGGCGTCCAGACCCGCGGGCGGGGACCGCGCCGCAAGGGACCAGGCGGTTTCCGCCGCCAGTCGCGTATTTTCGCGCGAGCATCCGTATCCGCCCCAGGTTGAGAATCGCGGCATCAGACGTGTCGCGCGCCCGTTTCGAGTCGTGGCGTTCAACGCGCGCGGCGGGGTGCATTTCGCGGGAATCCTGGAATGTCTAAAGCGCGAACCGCTTGCCTCGGCCGCGCTCGTGCTGCTGTGCGAGGTCGATTTCGAGACCCGTCGCTCGCGCGGACGGCGGGTCGCGGCTGAGCTGGCAAGTCACCTTGGGATGAGCGTCGGCTATGTACCGGAATTCGGTCTCGTCGATGCCACTGGCAGGCCCCGGGCCTATCTCGGCAACGCGATCCTGTCGGCTTATCCGCTGGAAGACGTCGCAATCATCAGCCTTCCCGCGCCCATCAAGAGAACCTTCCGTGGAATCAGGCCGCTTAGGGCGGTCGGCGGACCGGCGGCGCTGAGCGCGACGATAGAGGTCGGACGCGAGCGGCTCCGGGTTTGCGTCGCCCATCTGGACAGCCGATGCGCTCCCGAAGGACGGGCGTTTCAGATGGAAGCACTGATAGCGAACCTTCCCCGCGTCGGACGTGCGCTCATCGGCGGCGACCTGAATACGACCACCACCGAATTGCACACTTCGAAAGCGGCGCTCAGGTTGCCGTTCCGGATGCTGCTTCATCCGGGCCGGTTTCGCGCGCCGAAGTTCTATGAGCCGCTGTTCGAGAGGCTTCGCGAGGCAGGATTCGAAGTGGACGGCTCGAACGAAGCCACCCGTCCGACCTTCACGTTCAGCCGTTTCATCCCGCCGCTAGCGCGTCCGCGGCTCGACTGGATAGCGCTACGCGGAATCGAGCCGGTCGCGGGCTCGGCCCGGGTGATTCCCGCGCGTACGTCGCTATTGTCGGCGCGGGTCTCCGACCACGACTTTATCGCGGTCGATCTCGACCTGTAAAAGCTGTCTTGATGCGCGAGGACCGTCGCGGCGCAGCCGGTCGAGCCACGCATCCAACGGCAGCTACATTTTTGGCGACGGGAGCGAACCGCGCGCCTTTTCGTACGCGGCGGCGACGCGAAACACCGTTGACTCGTCGAACGGCCGTCCGATTATCTGCATCGAGAGCGGAAGACCGCGGTCGGAAAGCCCGGTCGGAATCGCGAGCGCAGGCTGTCCCGTGCAGTCGAACGGCGCCGTGAAACGCAGGATGTCGCTTACCGGGTCCGCCTCCGATGCCTGTTGCTCGAACAGAGGCCCGCCGCCAATCGGCGGGGCCTCGACGGCGCTGGTCGGCGCCACAAGCACGTCATGGCTTGCCAGGGCGGCGAGCGCCTCGGCGAGCATCCGCGCGCGCGCGCGCTGAGCGCGCACGTAAGCGACCCCGCTCACGAGCATTCCGGCTTCGAGCAACCGCCGAACATCCTCGCCGTAATCCGCAGGCCGCTCGCGCATCCATCGCTCGTGATACTCCAGCGCGTCGGTGTAAATGACGACACCGTTTATCACCGTGGCCATCGCGAGCGACGGTATCGAAACTTCGTCCGCCGAAGCCCCGAGCGAAGCAAACTGCTTCAGCGCCGCGTTGAACGAGCGCGAGACCTGCTCCGACAGGCCGTCGCTCAGCTCGCGAATAACCCCGATTCGTATTCCCTTCACGCCGTTTTCGAGCCCGGCCGTGTAATCGGGCACCGCTTCCCGGCTTGAGGTCGAATCTTTCGGATCGTATCCGGCGATAACGCCGAGCATCAGTGCGGCGTCGCGGACGTTTCGCGTGATCGGGCCCACATGGTCCATCGTGTACGAGAGCGGGATAACGCCATGGCGGCTGACGCGCGAATAGGTCGGCTTCATTCCGACGCATCCGCAGAGCGCTGCCGGGATACGGATCGAGCCGCCGGTGTCGCTGCCGATCGTTGCGGCGGCCGAGTGCACGACGATAGCCGCCGCCGACCCGCCGCTGGAACCGCCGGGAATCCGCTCGAGCGAATAGGGATTGCGGACGAATCCCCAGTGCGGATTCGAGGAAGTCACGCCGTAGGCGAACTCGTGCAGGTTGAGCTTGCCGAGAAGCACGGCGCCGGCGGCCTCGAGCCGGGCCCATACGGTTGCATCGTAGTCCGGGTGAAAGTCGGCGAGGATTTTCGATCCTCCGGTGGTCCGGATTCCGCGCGTATAGAGCAGATCCTTGAGCGCGACCGGGACGCCATGAAATGGCCCGCGCCAATTGCCTGCGACGATTTCAGCCTCGGCCTTGCGCGCCGCGGAGCGCGCTTTTTCGGCCGTAACCGTGATGTAGGCGCGGAGTTTCTCATCGGTCGCGGCGATACGAGCGAGATAAGCCTCGGTCACCTCGACCGGCGAGACCTGTTTGGTGCGAAGCTTTTCGGAAAGAGTGGCGACATCGAAATCGAGCATGTCAGCGGAAGCCATCGAGCTTTTACCTCTTGTTGCCGTGGTGAGTGAGGATTCGGCAAAGAGTCACTTTGCTCTGCCGGCCAAAGCTTCGGCTTCGCGGACCAGGTTCGAGTAGCCGAAGGCAGGCTCGATTCCGTCAAGGCCGAGCGCCAGGAACTGACCGGTCATGGCAAGCAGCGCGCCGATACTGCCGGCCATCGCCTCGGCGACCTCCGGGCCAATCTCGTAATCGAAATTTTCGCGCGCAAGACGCCGTATGGTCTCGGCCGTCATCTGGGCCATAAGAGACACCTCCTGACAACGCTCGCAGCAATGCCTTGATACAACTTTGCGCCGCAAAGGCGAAGCCCCGGCTCGCGGCGGCAGGTCGCGAACAGCTTCGCGCGGGGGCTACGGGCGCGAGCGATGCGCCTCTTCGCCACGCTTCAGGCGTGGGCGCCGTGTGACTCGCGCCACCGCTATTTGATTATCCCGCGCGCGCGCAATCCCGCGAGCCGCTCGTCGTCAAAGCCCAGATAATCGCGCAGGATCTCGTCGGTGTGTTCGCCGTGCAGCGGCGCGGCGCGCTCGATTCGGCCCTGCGTCTCGGAAAACTTCATCAACATGCCGGTCTGCCAGACTTTTCCCCACTCGGAGTGGCTCAGTTCCGCGATAAGATCGTTGGCCGCGATCTGGGGATCGTCGAACAAATCCTTAAAGTGATGAACCTGGGTTGCGCGCACGCCCGCACCAGCAAGCCGTGAGAGCGCTTCGGCGCGCTCGGTCGCCGCGAATGCGGTCGAGAGCGCCTCGGCGAGCCGGCTGTCGTTGGGCTCGGAGGCGGCGGCTTCGTAGGCGAGTGCGGGCAGCGACGCGAAAGCGCGGCGAAGCGAATCCCATTCGCGCGCGGTCTCGACGCAAAGAAACAGCCACTCGCCGTCTTTCGATTGGTACGCGCGCACCAGCGCCGAGCGTCCGCGATATTCGGCGTTGCCGTTCTCCATATCCGGCCGTCCCTTGTAGAAGATGAACTCTCCCGCCTGAAACGCCATCGCGGCCTGCAGCAGCGAGGTCTCGCAGAACTGGCCGCGTCCGGTCCGCTTGCGCGCATGAAGCGCCAGCAGGCATCCGAACGCCGAAAGCATCGCCGCACCGTAATCGCAGATCGCGCAGGTGAGATAGACCGGGTGCCCGTGATGGCCGCCCTGCGCAGCCATCACACCCGAGCGCGCCTGGAGCAATGGATCGAAGCCGGGCTGATTGTGCTCCGGGCCGCGATTTCCGAAGCCGTTGACCGACATGTAGATGAGGCGCGGATTTCGCCGCGCGAGCGACTCGTAGTCGAGCCCGAAACGCTTCATCCGGCCCGGGCGCAGGTTCTCGACCACGATATCGGCCTTCTCGGCAAGGCCGCGAACGATATCAATTGCCTCGGGAGCCTGAAGATTCAGCGCAAGGCCGCGCTTGCCCTGGTTCCATCCGAGAAAGCCGAAGCCGAAATGACGGAAGGAGTCGCCTTCGAGGCTTTCGATCTTGATCACGTTGGCGCCAAGCTGCGCGAGAATCATCGGGCCGTAGGAACCCGCGATGTAGCTTGCGAAGTCGAGGACCATGACACCGTCGAGCGGGCCGGCGCGATCGGGCTTCGACGCGGCGGTGAATTTGCGTGACGCGCCGGCGCTGTCCGTCACCGTGAGCCGTCCGGCATCCGCGGAGCCGGGCGCGGCGGGCGCCGGTCCCACGATTTGGCCCGGAGTTTCCCCGAGTCCGACTGGGATACCCGACTGTACGGTGCGGCCAAGCATGGGATCGTCGATCTCGCGCCTCATCGCGAGCGCCGCCACCTGCGGATGCTCGATAAACTCCTGGCGCGTCATCACCGGGGCGCATGGGACGTCATTCTCGCGCAGGATGCGGAGCCATTCGTCGCGCGGGCGGGTGCGGATGATGGGTTCGAGGATATCCTTGAGCGGCTGCCAGTTCTCAGCGGCGATTCCCCATGGAGCGTTTTCGAAACGGGGATCGGATACCAGCTCCGGCCGCTCGATCGCGAGCGCGAACTTGCCCCAGAAGGTTCCGTTGCCGCACGCTACGAACAGATATTTGCCGTCGTCGGCCTCGAACAGGCGATAGCATGGGATCGGGCCGAGCGGGTCCTGCGGTCCGTGGTACAGCGTGGTCATCCGCTCGTGCCGGATGACGCCGCCGGTCTGAAGCGAGAGCGCACCCGCGATGAGCGATACCTCGATCGACTGCCCGCGGCCGAGCCGCTCGCGCGCGATTAATGCGGCGACCGCCGCGCTCGCTCCCATCACGCCGGCCGAGTAGCTGGCGGCGGGGAACACCAGGGCGACCGGGGCTGCGCTGCGCGCCCATTGATTGCCCGTGATTCCGCCTCGTGCGGCCGCGAGATCCTCATTGGCCTCGAAATTGGCCTCGGGTCCTCGGGCGCCAAAGGGCGAGATATTGAGCGCGAGAATGTTCGGGTTGAGCGCCTCAAGCGAAGCGAAATCCAGCTTGAGTGCGCCAAGCCGAGCCGGAGTGTGTCCCGTTACAACCACGTCGGCCCATCGCAGCAGGCTTTCAATTTCTGCGCGCTCGCGGCCCGAGTCAACGTCGAGAAAGACGGCGCGCTTGGAGCGGTTGAGTGCGTGAAAGTGCGCCGTGCCGCGCTCGGGCGCGCCGCCTCGCGGTTCCACCTTGATCGCTTCGGCGCCTTGCTCGGCCAGCAGCATCGCCGCGTACGCCGCGCCGAGATTGGAATGGAATTCGACGACGTTTATTCCACTTAGCGCCTTTGTCATGTGTGAAGCCCCGTGATGATTCGAAGCCGAAGCAGAATAGGCCCTGTTCAGCGCCCGAACCGATTCTCATCAAAGCTGCGCTACGCGATCAAATCCGGGCACGCGCCAGTTTTGGCGGGCGGCCGGAATTCAACGCGCGGCAATTCCCAGTTAACGTGCGCGTAACCTTTTCTTGGTAGCGTTTGGCCACCGCAGGATAAAACCATTTGCAGCGAATCTTGCAAAACACAAAACAGCGGCAAAGGAAAGGACAACGATGAGCAAGCGCGCCCTGCTCTCTGCCGTAGCGGCCTTCCCGATGGTCGCGGGCAGTCGCGTGATGCTCTGAATCGCTTGAAGCAGGCGGCCAAACGGGCGAGGTCGCGCTGACCGTCCAGAAAAAAGCCTGTCCCGGAGGCTGAGCGGTTCCCCACGCTGGCCCCTCCCTGCGACGGCGCAGGCGCCCCGATGCCTGCGCCGTCAATTATTCTTCGGCCAGGGTTGAAACGTCACCATGCCAGCCGACAGACGTTCGGAAGGTACCGCTTGAACCTCGGCGAGAGGCTGATTGCATTATCCAAAACAAGATCGGGCTGCACCGGCAGAAGGCGATTTAAGGCGAATATCGGCGTCTGGCCGGCAGTTCGGCCCAGAACTTAACAATCTTGTAATGGTCCGACCGTTCGCAGATCATAATCCGCTGCCAGTCTACCCTCGGTTTAACCTCAAACATGGAGGAGCGTTGATGTTCAATTGGTCGTTTCTTCGCAGGGCCGGCGGATTTCTGGCTGTGGGCATCCTGGCGCTCACGGCGTCTCTTGCCCTGGCCGCCACCCAACTAACCGGGGCGGGCTCGACCTTCGATTATCCTTTCTTTTCAAAGGCCTTTTACGAATACAGCCAGAAGCATGCCGACCTGACGGTAAATTACCAGTCAATCGGAAGCGGCGGCGGCATCCAGCAATTCATCGCCAAGACCGTCGATTTCGGAGCTTCCGACGTTCCCATGAATGAGGAAGAACTCAAGCGTGCTGGCGGGGACGTACTTCAGATTCCAATCACCTTGGGTGGCGAAGCGATAGGTTACAACCTGCCGGGTGTTGGCAAGGGACTGAAGATGACCCGCCAGTTGATCGCGGAGATCTACTTGGGCAAGGTGACCAAGTGGAACGATGCGAAGATCGCGCGTCTCAACCCGGGCGTCAAGCTGCCGAACATGCCGATCACCGTGGTCCATCGCTCAGATGGCTCCGGGACTACCTATATTTTCACGGACTTTCTGAGCCACGTGTCTCCGGAGTGGAAGCAAAAGGTGGGTGCGGGGAAAAGCGTGCAGTGGCCTGTCGGTATAGGCGGCAAAGGCAACGAGGGAGTTGCCGGGCAGGTGCGCGAAACGCCGGGCGCGATCGGATATATCGAACTCGCCTACGTGCTCGAAAATCAAATGACCTACGCACGGGTGCAGAACCAAGCGGGCAAGTGGCTTTACCCATCGATAAAGACCGTCGCGGCCGCCGCGGCCACCAAGCCCAACGTCAGCGCCACCGACTTTTCTATCGTTGATGCCGCCGGTGCCGACTCATATCCTATCAGTGGCTATTCGTGGGTCATGGTCTACAAGAAGCCAACCAATCCGGGACGTGCCAAGCTGGTACGCAACGTTCTTACGTGGCTGGTTAGCGACGGCCAGAAAGTCGCAGAGTCGGTCGATTACGTGCCACTTCCACAAAATGTCCAGCATCAGGCGCTGAGCATCATCGGCCAGATGCAGGCGTGAACGACCGCTAGGCTGTGGACTTGGCGGACTGGACGGGCTGTCGCGAACTGCGCGATAAAAAGTGGACCTTCAGTTGAGGCCCATGGAGAGTTCCAGAGACAATCAGCCCTCCCCTGATTCCGGGTTGCCAGCGAAACCGCAGATCGGCGGCGAGGCGACGCTTGCGGGGATGGTCGAAAGCCCCGCGTTCGAACAGCCCGTCCGGATGCCAAAGGTAGCAGCCGGAACCGCGTTTGACGCGCTGGTTCACGGCTCAACGCTAGTCTTCCTGGCGCTCGTGCTTGGACTATTCGTTGAGCTCCTGTGGAGCTCCCGCCAGTCGATTTCCACGTTCGGCTTCTCGTTCCTGTGGACCAGCGAATGGAATCCGGTCACCAGCAAGTTTGGTGCGCTGCCTTTCGTTTACGGTACGGTGGTCAGTTCGGCGATCGCGATTCTGTTGGCTGGATTTACGGGCGTGATGAGTGGAGCGTTTCTAGCCGAGTTCTGCCCGCCCCGGTTGTCGCAGGTTTTGGGTCTGCTGATCGAGCTTTTGGCAGCGGTACCGAGCGTCGTTTACGGACTCTGGGGGCTGTTCGTCCTGGCGCCCCTGATGCGTGTCTATATCGAGCCGTTCCTCCAGAGCTGGTTCGGATTTCTGCCGATATTTTCCGGTGCTATCTACGGTGTCGGAATGCTCACCGCGGGTGTCATTCTGGCGATCATGATCGTGCCAACGGTAACGGCAATCTCGCGCGACGCGATGGCCGCGGTACCGCAGAGCCAGCGCGAAGCTGTCTGGGCGCTTGGCGCAACGCGCTGGCAAGGCTTCCGTATGGCGGTGCTGCCGGGCGCACGTGCGGGCGTCTTCGGCGCCTGCATCCTGGCCTTGGGCAGGGCGCTGGGCGAGACGATTGCGACCACCATGGTGATCGGCAACCGTCCCGCAATCTCGGCGTCTCTCTTTGCCCCCGGTTACAGCATTTCGAGCGTGATCGCGAACGAATTCACTGAAGCGACGACCCAGGTGTACCTGAGCGCGTTGATCGAACTCGGCCTTCTCCTTTTCGTGATAAGCGTGATTGTAAATGGGGTCGCGCGGCTCCTGCTGTGGAAGGTCTTCACCACTACGGGAGCGCAATGAAGGCGATTTCCCTCCGTTCACGACGGTTACGTGGCGCCGTCGGGGTGTTTACCGCGGGACTTTGTGCCGGCGGAGTAGCGGGAATTCTGCTGCTCATCCTGGGCTACGTGATTCGCGAGGGTATCGGCGCAATCTCGATCGGCTTCCTTACACAAGTACCGCACCCGATCGGCGTACCCGGCGGCGGGGTCGCCAATGGCATTGTCGGTAGTGCCATCATCGTCGGCATCGCGGCATTGATGGCTATTCCAATTGGCTCGCTGACCGGAGTGTATTTGACGCATTTCGGGCGCGGCAGCTTCTGTTCGGCGGTGCGTTTTCTCTCCGACGTTTTATCCGGTATCCCGAGTATCGCGATCGGTCTGTTCGCTTACACTGTGCTGGTGGCTCCGCTCGGACATTTCTCAGCTTTTTCGGCCTCCTTCGCGTTCGCGATTCTGATGCTGCCGGTGATCATAACTACCACCGAGAACGCAATAAGAGGGGTTCCACACGAAGTTTACGAGGCGGCGCTCGCCCTGGGCGTGCCGCGTCATTCCGCGATAACGCGCATCATCCTGCCGTCGGCCCGCTCCGGGATCATAACCGGAATTGTGCTGGCGATGGCCCGCGTTACCGGCGAGACGGCGCCACTCCTGTTCACGGCCTTCGGGAGTCAATTCTGGGAACTGAACCCGAACAACCCGATGGCTGAGTTGTCACTCCAGGTCTTTACCTATGCCATCTCGCCCTACCGCTCATGGCATGAGCAGGCATGGGGCGGCGCGCTGATTTTGATCTTCATGGTGTTTGTCCTGAATATCGGCGCCAGAGTGGTCTTGAAGCCCAAATTCCGGAGCTGAGCGTCGCCCGCGCGGCCGCGCCCGGCTGCCCTGTTGCCTGCAGCGGTCTCCGTCGCGAAGGCATTCCGGTGCGCGACACTCAAGGCAAGACCTCGCCGGCACAGCCCGCGCCGGAGGCTGAACGACATGAGTTCCGGTTGCCTGCGCCGGCGTGGAAGTCGCCCGCGCCCACACCGCGGCGGGCGTTTCAGCGGCCTCAAAAGAGTCGGCGTGCGCCAAGCGTACGCGGTGCCCTCACGATGGATGGTGGCCGGCGGCAAAAAGCGGCGCGAGTGCACGATTACGTGCCAGAGCCATGTCTTTCCCTGGTCGCCGCCGGTGTCTTGAGCGCGATCATGGACGAATTCGCGCGGACCACGACCCGGATATGGTTGAATGCGCCAACCCGCTTTGACACCCGGTATTAAGTTTATAAAACCTCGCGAAAACAGGATATCAACACTTCATCAGAAGTGACTATCTACATCGCCAGCTTGAGGGATTGGGCCGTTGCCTCTCCGAGCGCCGCCTTGGCTACTGAGTAGGAATACAGGGCTTGCGCATAATTTGCGTCGTCGTAGGTAAAGTGGCGCTGGGCGTCTTCAAGCTCGACGATGTTGGTCAGGCCCGCCTCGTAGCGTTTTTCCGACAGTTCAAGTTCGGCGCGCGAGGCCGCAAGCGCCTTTTCCGCGCGCTGGATTCTTTGCAGAGCGGCTTGCACGTTCAAATAGGCGGTCCGGACCTGAAGAATGATTTGTTGGCGAAGGTCTTCTATCGCATGCTGGAGCGCGTGCTCTCTAAATTGCGCCTCACTCACTTGGTGAGTCGTCTCGAAGCTGTTGAAGATGGGCCAGGTGATCAGGATGCCGACGTTGAAATTGTTAGCCACCGGCAACCCGGTGCCCATTCCGGCGTATCCGCCGACCGCATTGACGGTCGGAAAGTAATCGCTGCGATATTCGACGATCTGCGCGCCCATCGCCCGCGCCTCGTCCTCCAGCATCTGCAGATCGGGCCGAAGCGTGAAGGCGGTTTTCAGCAGGTTCCTCACGTTCCCGTTGAAAGGTGAGTAAGTCAAGACGTTGGCCGCATGGTACTGGGGCGACTCCTCGCTGAGGCCCATAGCGTTGTCCAGCGCAACCTTGGCATCGTCCTGTTCGTTGCGCGCGTCTATCAGATGAAGCTTGGCTCTTTCGAGTTCGGCGGTGGTCACGTACACGTCGAGCTCGGGGCGCAGTCCCACCTTCGCCTTGACTTGGGCCTCGCGCAGATGAAACTCGCGTTGCTCGATCGCCTTCTCATAGACGCGGACGAGCTGCTTGGCGCGCAGCAGCGCGAAGTAGCGCTGCGAAACCTCAAAGATCAGACGTAGCTCCGAAAGACGGGCGCGTTTGCCGGCGGCCTGGGCGTCGAATCGGCGTTGGGCAACGAATCCGCGACGGCGGCCGAAGTCGAACAGGAACTGGGAGATGGCGAGTCCGTTCATGTAGTTGTTGCTAGTGTCCCAACTCTGCGAAAAATCGTTGGACGGGAGGCTATGGTTGCGCCCGGTCATGCGCGGGAAAATGCCCATCGGATCATAATAACTCGTATTGGCGATGCCGTTCTCGGTGCTGCGCAGATATTGCGAGATTCCATAGACCTGCGGCCCCAGGAACGAGCGTGCCACCCCAACCTCTTCATTCGCCGCCGAGCTCTCCGAGCGCCTTTGCCTGAGCCGTGGAAAATAATGCAGTGCGATATGGATGGCTTGTTTGAGTGTGAGCATACTCCCAGGCGCTATGGGCGTTGTCGGTACGCCTGCCATAGCCTGCGCCGCGGAAGAAGCCGTGCCGGCAGCCGACGGCGCGCTCATCGTCGCCGGCGCGCTCATCGTCGCCGGCGCTGTAACGGTCGGCGTACCCTGCATCCGCGATGCCGAAGCGGCCGCCGCGTGCGCCGTGGCATGAAACGCGCCGATTACCGAAATCAGCACGCAGGTGAGTAAAAGATGAATGAAACTCTTTCTGTTCATGGGAGTCCTTCTTCCGAAGCTATAACAGCCTATGAGCTCGCGTCATGGCACGATGTTATTGCGCCAAGCGGAAACATTCAGGGCGCCGTCAGACCTAAGACGTATGCCAGTGGGTAAAATTCGCGGCGCACGTTTTCAAAACCGGCCGATGTCGGACGCCCAAACGCCCTCGACCGCCGTCGTTTGCTCACGTACCATTGGGCGGCGCATTATGGCTTGTTTGAATAGCGGCCGAATGTGAGCAAATATCCTCGAGTAGCGCGAAGCGGCGGAAAGCGCCCGATAAACGGCGAGAAGGCCTTCGTTCCAGCACTGCAAGCGCCCGCGGAACGGTTTCCCGCGGCGGATCTTGACTGCAGGCCGAGCGCCGACTTGATGAACCCGGGTTTATACTCATAAAGGTGGTGATGACGCGGCCGCGGAAGGTATCAAGTGTGTCGCTTTTCGGATACGCTTGCGGCGCCGGTTTGCGATAGCCAGGCACTGAGTCAGCCGAATAGGGCGAAATATCATGCAACTGTTTGCGAACATTCTGTGTCCGATAAGCTTCGACGAAAACTCGCTGGCGGCGCTTGAGCTTGCACGCGACCTGGCGACCGCTAACGGCGCTTCGCTGTATCTGCTTCATGTCGCGCGCATACCGATCGCCGATATGGACAGCCCGGTTCCTATACCGAAGAACCCGTGGTGGGAACAGCAGGCGAGAGCGCGGCTCGAACGGCTTGCCCATGACACGCTTGCCGAAAAAATCCCCTACAAGGTCGAGGTCGTAAGTGGTATCGCGGAAACCGAAGTGCTGGACACGGCGCGAGCGCTTCGGGTTGACTTGATCGTGATGGCGACCCACGGGCGCACAGGGTTGAAGCACCTGATTCTGGGCAGCGTTGCCGAAGCGGTGCTTCGAGAGGCTCCTTGCCCGGTCCTCATGCTGAGGGAGCATTCCGGCCAACGACCTGACGCGGCATGATTCGGCCGGCGGGCCGGAAGGAAGCGAGTCCAGGACGGTCAGAGCGTGCGAGCGTGGCAGTTGCGTTTTCGGCATCAAGTGAAACTCGCGAGGAACTTATTTCGCCCAACGGCCGGCATGGTCGCTGTTCTGCTGGCCGCCAGCTCGGCCTGCGTGGCCACAAGCGCACCCAGCGCATTCACGTATGAAAGTTTCATCGCCCGCGTGCGGGCGTGCAATGCGCGGGCCGAGGCGTCCGCGCCGCCGCAGAATACTGAGCAGTGGCGGCAACGGGCTCTGGATTGGGGTCGATGCATGAAGTCGGTCTCGGATAGGATGCCCGCGAGACAGAAACGGCTGCTCGAAGACGGGATGCATTCGTGCAATGCCCGGTTTCCATATGCAACGAAGCCCGGCGACAACATCCACTGCCTGCGGGAAGTCATCCACGCCGCGTTTCCCGGCACCGTTGACGCGCGCAGCAGGTACCGGATGATGGGGGCGGAAATCGCGGGCCATTGTGAGCAACTTTATCCCTCCGATACCGCGGCTGAGCTTGCCTGCATCCATGCGGGGCTGCATAAGCTGACCACCTCGGGCGCTGGCGATCAATCCGCTACCCGCATGCGTCGCGCCAAGTCCAAATTGCCCCATTAACACTTCACGGGAACATCCCCGGGTAGCCGCCGAATCCGTAGCCCGGGTACGCCCCGTATCCGCCGTACCCTCCGAAACCACCCAAGCCACCCAAGGCCAGCCCTCCAGCCACGAGCGCCGCCATCCCGACCAACGGCAGCAGCGTACCTAACCAACCACTGCTCCCGCTTTGGCTCGCGGCCGGCTGCGAGGAGTTCGCGAAACCGGTGCCGTAACTCCCGTAGCTTTGCAGGCTTCCCACGCCAGGCATGCCGGCACCGGCCGTGGCGCCGGCCGTACCGGCCGCGGCGCCACTCCACGGCTGCGACTGTGCCGGGCGCGCCTGTGCGAGCGAGGGCTGCACCATGATCCGGTTTGCGATCGCAATTGAGGGATCGTCGAGAAACCGCCTGGTCTTTTGCACCGCGTCCGACTTACCGTAGTCGGTGGCGGTAAAGCCGTAAAGGATGACTTGGCGCGTGCCGTCGGGCTTGGTCACGACGTCGGCGCCGACAAGCGGCAGTTTATGATGTTTGAGGTAAGTGGTAAGCGCTCCGGCCAGCGCCGCGTTGGACAGTGTGGCAGCGTTCACGGACGGCGTTGATGGAGGCGCGCCGAGACCGGGGTTCGCAGTTTGGCCGAGATTCCCGACGGTCGAAGCGGGAGAGGTTCCGCCCGTCAGGCTCGGCGGCGGCTGCATGCACGCGGCACAGGTTTGAACTATCAGCAAAGCCGCGACCGTGAACGAGAGAGCATGTTTCACCAGACCTGACCTCCGCCGGGTCCGGCCTAGACGTTGACTAAACGGCTTTGCCGATCA
>JAKAVC010000048.1:0-48863 GCA_021817345.1 Deltaproteobacteria bacterium
CCGAGCGAATAGACGTTGGCGGTGTCGAAGAAATTGACGCCCGCCTCGAGGGCGGCGCGAAAATGATCGCGCGCTTCATCCGCGTCAAGCACCCACTCGCGCCACTTCTTGTCGCCGTAACTCATGCATCCCAGGCAGATGCGCGAAACGGTAACTCCCGTGTTGCCGAGCTTCGTATATTCCATTTTGCCCACCGAATCTTTGCGGTTGCGGCCCCGCGAATCATGACCCGGCATGATCCGCCGCGGCGGTTGTGACGGTTCAGGTTCGGGCGAATCGGGCCGCGATGTCAAGCAGGACCGGCGATTACGAGTATTCCTTTAACTTCGACGGCGGGGCTATGATCGGTGCAATCTCGTTTCGAGCTCTGTCGGCGGGCCGACTATATCGCCTTTGGATTGTAAGCGCGCCTCCGGCCGGCGCGGTTGAATCATCACTCTGGCGGATGGAGAAGCGGATGAGAGTCCTGTTTGTGCATCCCAGTCCTCTGATGTACAGCGAGATATACCTGCGCCTGGAACCACTCGGGATGGAACGGGTCGCGGCGGCGGTGAGGTCGCGCGGCCATCAGGTGCGTATCCTCGATCTGCAGATTTTCAGCCATCGCGATTTCCATCGCGAACTGGAGGATTTCAGGCCCGAGGCAATCGGGTTTTCGGGCAACTATCTCGCCAACGTGCCGGAGATTGTCGATCTCGCAAAGGACGCCAAGCGCATCCTGCCGCGGTGCTTCGTGTTCGTCGGAGGGCACAGCGCCTCGTTCGTTGCCGGCGATATACTGCAGCACGGCGAAGGCGCGATCGACTGCGTGCTGCGCGGCGAGGGCGAAACCGGCGCGCAGATGCTGATGGAAGCGGTTGGCGACAGCCGGATCGATCGGGTGCCGGGCGCGGTCACCACGCGCGGCAGCGGACCCGCGCCGGTGATGCTCGACAGTCTCGATCGCTATGTGGCAGCGCGCGACCTCGGACGCCGGCGCCACAAGTACTTCATCGGGATTCTCGATCCGTGCGCGTCGATTGAGTTCACGCGCGGATGCCCGTGGGACTGTTCCTTCTGCAGCGCGTGGACTTTCTATGGCCGCAGCTATCGCAAGGCCAGCCCCGAAGCGATCGCCGAGGAGATGGCGTCGATTAAGGAGCCGAACGTCTTCATCGTTGACGACGTCGCGTTCATCCATCCCGAGGACGGGCTTGCGATCGGGCGCGAAATCGAAAAACGCAACGTCCGCAAGAAGTACTATCTGGAAACCCGCGCCGACGTTCTATGCCGCAACCGCGACATCTTCGCGTACTGGCGAACGCTCGGACTCGAATACATGTTCCTCGGGCTCGAAGCGATCGACGAAGAGGGACTGCGGGCGCATCGCAAGCGCTCGTCGATGGACGTGAACCTGCGCGCGCTTGAGATCGCGCGCGAAATCGGCGTCACTGTCGCGCTGAACCTGATCGCCGATCCCGATTGGGATGAGCGCCGTTTCGAGGCCGTGCGCGGGTGGGCGATGAGCATCCCGGAGGTCGTGCATCTCACGGTCGCAACGCCCTATCCGGGCACCGAGCTATGGTTCACGGAATCGCGCAAGCTCACCACGCTGGATTACCGGCTGTTCGATATCCAGCACGCGGTGCTCCCGACCCGGATGGGACTCAAGAGGTTTTACGAGGAACTGGTGCGCACGCAGAGCGTGCTCAACCGCAAGCATCTCGGGCTTCGAGGGCTCCGCGACGTGGCGGGAATAGCGTCGCGGCTTGCGCTCAAGGGGCAGACGAATTTCCTTTCGATGCTGTGGAAGTTCAACCGCGTGTACAATCCGGAGCGCCAGTACGCCGACCATTTCAGGGAAGTGAAGTACGCGATGCGCCCGCCGGTCAAATGGAACGGCAAACGGCCGGGCGCCGAGTCGCTCTATATCCACAAGCCGAAAGCGCCGCGCCCGGTGAAGACGGCCGCGCGGATCGCCGAACTGCCGGCCAAGTGAACGGGACGCGAGGACTACTCGCCGATGAATTTGGGGGTCCGCTTGGAGACGAAGGCGTCGATACCCTCGCGCGCGTCCCTGGTCCACGCCGCCGAGCATATCGTTTCGGTCTCGCGGCCCATCTGTTCGTCGAGTTCGCTGGTTGCGCTCTCGATAAGAAGTTTCTTGATGCCGGCGTAGGCGCGAGTCGGCCCCGCGGCCAGTTCCGCGGCTATCGCGCTGGCGTGCGCGTCAAGTTCCGCGTCCGGCACCACCCGCGTTACGATCCCGAGGTCATGCGCTTCCTTCGCGCTCAGGACGGGGTTAAGGAAAATGAGTTCGGCCGCTCGCCTGTATCCGACCATACGCGGCAGGAAGTACGTCGCCGAGCCGTCGGGAGTAAGCCCGGCGCGCGTGTAGGCCATCGTGAACTTCGCCGACTCCGCGGCGATCACCAAATCGCACGCGCACGCGAGGCTGAAGCCCGCGCCGGCCGCGCTTGCGTGGACGGCCGCAATCACCGGCGATTTGGTGCGGGCGAAACGCGCGATCGCGCGATGCAGATGGCTGGTGACGTCTTCGAGATAGCGGGGCAGTTCGCTTTCCGACTTGGAGGCGAAGGTTTTCAAATCGCCGCCGCCGCAGAACATCCGGCCCGCGCCCTTTATCAAAATCACGCGCACGTCGGGATTGTCGTCGCACTTGAGCGACGCTTCATCGAGATCCTGCGCCATCTCCAGGTTGATCCCGTTGGCGGCGTCGGGGCGGTTGAGCGTCAGGTGCGCGACGTTGTCCTTGATCTCGAGCAGAAGCGTTGAGAACTTTTGCATCACACACTCTCTCCGGTGGCGCAGGTTCAGAGCGTTTTGTTCCATTCGGCGACTGCCGTGCCGATCTCGTGAGGCGAGTCTTCCTGAATGAAGTGGACTCCCTTGGCCGTCACCTCGCGCTGGTTGGGCCATTTGCGGCAGAACTCGCGCTGGGCGCCGATCAGGATCGCGCCGGGGTCGGCGTTGACGAAGAGCTTGGGTATCGGGCTCGCCGAAAGCCATCGGCTGTATTCCTCGACGATAGCCGCGACGTCGGCGGGCTCGCCGTCGAGCGGAATTTCGCGCGGCCATGTGAGCGTCGGGCGGCGCGACTCGCCCGGTTCGAGATAGGGGCGGCGATAGACCGCCATCTCGTCCGCGCCGAGCTTGCGGAGCACGCTCCCGGGCAGGATCCGCTCGATGAAGACGTTTTTCTGGAGGATCATCTCTTCGCCGGCCGCGCTGCGCAGCGCGCGGAACAGGTCGCGCGCCAGCGGACTCCATTCGTCCCACGTGAGCGGGCGCACGATCGCCTCCATGTAGGCGATGCCCTTTACTGCGTCCGGATGACGGCGCGCCCAATGAAACCCGAGCGCCGAACCCCAATCGTGAACGACTAGCGTGACGCGCCGCGTGAGCCCAAGGCCGTCGAACCACGCGTCCAGATGGCGCGCGTGATCGACAAAGCGATACGAGCCGGTCGATGACTTGCCCGAGTCGCCCATTCCGATCAGGTCCGGCGCGAGGCATCGCGCGCTCGCGCCGAGATGCGGGATGACGTTGCGCCAGAGATATGACGAAGTGGGATTGCCGTGCAGAAAGACTACGGGCTCGCCGCTTCCCGTGTCCACGTATGCCATTTCGGTTCCAAGCAGCCGAAGCCGCTTGCGCGGAAATGGGTCGGCCGCGGAAATTACGGATTCGGCCATAACTTAGCTTTCTCCTCCCGGGATTCTGCAAGAGATACGGCGCGTCGGGCCGTTGCGCAAGCGATCGACAAGGCGGTTGCTCTGGCGCGTGCCGTCGGGGCAAAATCGCCCCGGATAGCCCGCCGAAACCGAGGTGAAAGAGCGATGGCTGAGCGCAGGCGCAAGTTCTGGGGATGGGGTTACGAGGACCAGGGTCCGAATCCCGAGCAGCAAAAGCATATGGCGGAGCGGATGGCGAAACGATTCGGCCTCGGTCCGCTCACGATTACGCCGCCTCCCAGGGAGAGCGAACTTAATCTGCGCGCGCCGCGCGTCTCACCGCCCGATTCACTCAAGCCGATCTGCTCGATGAGCACCTACGATCGCGCGGCGCGCAGTTACGGGCGCGGCTTTCGCGACGTGGTGCGCGCGTTTCGCCGCTATTATCCGAATCCGCACGACGTGGTCGCCTTCCCGCGCGACGAGCACGACGTCGTGCGCATCCTCGACTGGTGTGACAGCGCGAAAATCGCGGTCGCGCCGTACGGCGGCGGCTCCAGCGTGGTGGGCGGCGTCGAGGCCCCGAGCGACGACCGTTACCGCGGCTCGGTCTCGCTCGATCTCGGCGCTCTCGACAAGGTGCTGGAAATCGATCGCACCTCGCGCGCGGCGAGGATCCAGGCGGGCGTGCTAGGCCCGGCGCTCGAAGAGCAGTTGAAGCCCCATCGTTTGACCCTGCGCCATTTTCCGCAATCGTTCGAGTTCTCCTCGCTCGGCGGATGGATCGCGACGCGCTCGGGCGGACATTTCGCGACCAACTACACGCATATCGACGACTTCGTCGAATCGCTGCGGGTCGTGACACCGAGCGGAATCGTCGAATCGCGCCGCCTGCCCGGCTCGGGCGCTGGTCCGAGTCCCGACCGGATGTTCATCGGGTCCGAGGGCACGCTCGGAATCATCACGGAGGCGTGGATGCGGCTTCAGGACCGGCCGACTTTCCGGATCGGCGCGTCGGTTCCGTTCCCGGATTTTATCTCGGCGGCACAGGCGGTTCGCGTGATTTCGCAGGCGGGGCTTTTTCCGGCCAACTGCCGCGTGCTCGACGAGGGCGAGGCGTTCAATTCGGGAGCAAGCGACAGCAACGAGGCGGTGCTGGTGCTCGCATTCGAATCCGCCGACCATCCGCTGGACGCATGGATGAAGCGCGCGCTCGAAATCTGCGCCGATCACAAGGGCAGGGTTCCGAAAGAAGAGATAAAGACCCGCACCGACGCCGACGCGACCCACGAGGGCGCCGCCGGCGCGTGGCGGCAGGCGTTCCTGAGCGCTCCGTATCTCAGGGACACGGTGGTTGCGATGGGAATGGTGAGCGACACATTCGAGACCGCGATCACCTGGGAGCGCTTTCCCGAGTTCCATCTCCGCGTGATGGAATGCGCGCGCGAGGCGGTAGCCCGAATCTGCGGCAAGGGCACGGTCACGTGCCGCTTCACCCACGTCTATCCCGACGGCCCCGCGCCCTACTACACGGTCCTTGCGCCGGGGCGCCGCGGCTCCGAGATGGAGCAGTGGGACGAAATCAAAAAGGCGGTTTCGGATTTGTTGATCGAGCTTGGCGGCACGATCACGCATCATCATGCGGTCGGCCGCGACCATCGCCCATGGTACGATCGCCAGCGGCCGGAGGGATTCGCACGCGCGTTCAAGGCGGCCAAGCGCGCACTCGATCCCAACGCGATCCTGAACCCCGGCGTGCTGATCGATCCGTAAGCGGTGGCTTGCGCGAGATTGAAGCGGGGCGGGGCGTCAGTCATCGTCGAGGGCGAGCTTCTTTCGCGCCTCGGACGACATCATGTGCGGCGTCCATCGCGGCTCCCATACCAGGTCGACGTTGGCGCGCTCGCAGTCGGGAAGCCCGAGCAGCTTTGCCTCGATTTCGTCGCGGATGAGGTCGCCGAGATGGCATCCGGCGCTCGTCAGCGTCATCCTGACGTTGACCGTCGCGCCGTCGATCGCCACTCCGTACACGAGCCCGAGTTCCACGATATTGACCGGGATCTCCGGATCGTAGCATTCGGCGAGCACTTCGTAGATTTCCGCTTCCGAGAGCATTGGAGTTGCGCCGCCCCGCGCAATTCTCGATAACGACTGGAACTAGTATATAAAAGGGCGAGTACCGGCAAAACACGATGCGCGCGGGCGCCTGAGCGTGGGTTTGCTTGCGCGAATCGTTCCGGAGGGTTTCTCGATGCCTGACAAGGAAGAACTGTACGACGAGGCGGTCGATCTGTTCGCCGATGACAAATTCGACGAAGCGATAGAACTGTACCGGAAGGCGCTCGAAATCGATCCCAAATACGCCGACGCGATGCACGGCCTCGCGCTCTGCTATCAGGCCAAGGGCGACCTCGACAGCGCGATCGAGGTGACGAAGCGCTATATCGAGCAGGAGCCCGAGGACATCCTGGCGTTCACCAACCTCAGCATGTTCTACCAGAAGAAAGGAATGATAAAGGAAGCCGAGGCCGCGGGCGCGGAGGCGCGACGGCTCGACTGGAAACGTCAACTCAAGGAAGGCAAGCAGAAGGCCTAAGGCGCGGATGAAACTGAAAGACAAGGTGGTTCTGATAACCGGCGGAGGCTCGGGCCTTGGCCGCGAGATGGGGCTTACGTTCGCGCGCGAGGGCGCCAAGGTCGGAATCAACGATATCCGGCCCGAATCGGCGCAAAACGTCGTGACCGAGATCGAACGCGTGGGCGGGAAAGGCGCGCGCGCTTTCGTCGCCGACGTATCGGGCAGCGCGGCGGTGAAAAAGATGTTCGCCGATTTTCTCGCCGCCTACGGCACGATCGACATCCTCATCAACAATGCGGGAATCGGACGCACGCGCGAGGGCGGCGAGGTTATCGGCACCGCCGACCTTCCCGACGAGGACTGGCATCGGATGATCGCGACGCACCTCGACTCGACGTTCTACTGCACGCGCGAGGCGCTCAAGGTGATGATCCCGAAGAGGTCCGGCAGGATCATCAACCTCGGCTCGATCGCGGGAACGACCGGACTCGCGTTCGCGTCGAGCTATTGCGCCGCGAAAGGCGGGATAATCAGCTTCACCAAGTCCGTCGCGCGCGAGGTGGTCGGCCACGGAATCCTGGTCAACTGTATCGCGCCCGGATTTATCGAGACTCCGATGACCGCGCCGATCCAGGGCCCGATGCGCGACGCGGTGATCGCGATGACGCCGATGGGGCGGTTCGGCGAGCCGCGCGAAATCGCCTCGGCGGCGCTGTTCCTCGCCTCGGACGACGCCTCGTTCATGGTCGGACAGATCGTGAGCCCGAACGGCGGTTACGTCATCTAGACGCCGTGGCCGCGCCTGCGGCCCGCGCGGTTGAGCGCGCGGACCGACGTGGCCGACAAGGCATCGGGGCGATGTTTCCGCGCTCGGCAGGAATTCTGATTCCGCTTTTCTCGCTCAGGACCGAGGACGACCTGGGGCGCGGCGAGATAATGCAGATGGCTTCGATGATCGATTTCGCGCTCGCGATGGGTCATCGCGTGATCCAATTGCTGCCGATCGAAGAAACCGCGCCGGGAGAGGCAAGTCCGTACAGCGCGCTGAGCGTGTTCGCAATCGACCCGCTGTATATCTCGGCCGGCGAACTTCCAGGTGTCGGACGGCTCGCGCTAAGGCGCGCGCGCAAGTCGTCCAACGGATCTTCGAACGCGCACCCGGACGATCCCTCGTCCTCGGCCCGCTTCGTGCGGCACGCGGCCTACGCCGGCATCAAGCGCGAACTTCTCGACCGGGCATTCGAGGCCTTTTCCTCGCGCGCGCGTCGCGCCGAGCGCCAGGCCTTCGACGATTTCGTCCATCGCAACTCCTACTGGGTCGAGGACTACGCGCTGTTTCGCGCCCTGAAGGACCATTTCGAATTCCGGGACTGGGAGCAATGGCCGCGCGATCTGGCGCAGCGCGAGCCGGGCGCGATATCGACCGCGCGGCGCGAACTCGGCGCGAACGTCAGGAAGTATCTGTACTTCCAGTTCGTTGCGCATTCGCAGTGGGAAGCGATGCGCGAGTACGCGGGCCGGCGGGGCGCGTTTATCGGCGGCGATCTCGCCTTCTCACCCGCGCGCGACAGCGCGGAGGTGTGGGCGCATCAGGAGATGTTCGATCTCTCGCGCACCGTCGGCACGCCGCCCGACCAGTTCAATCCCAAGGGGCAGCGATGGGGCCTGCCGATGCCGAACTGGGAGGCGATGCGCGCGGAGGGCTTCGAGCTGTGGCGCTCGCGCGTGCGCCACGTGCGCGGACTTTACGATCTGCTTCGCGTCGATCACGTGGTCGGGATGTATCGCACGTTCTCGTTCGGCTCCGAGCCCGACGATCCTGGAACGTTTTTTCCCCCTGCCGAGGAAGAGCAACGCGCGCAGGGCGAAGCTGTTATCCGCGCAATTATCGAGGAGGCGCCCGACGCGCTGATTATCGCTGAGGATCTCGGCACCGTTCCGCCGTGGGTTCGCCAGTCGCTCGCCGCGCTCGGGGTTCCCGGTTACAAGGTGATGATGTGGGAGCGCGAATGGGACAAGCCGGGCGAACCGTTCATCAGCCCGCAGGATTACCCCGAACTTTCGCTCGCCACCACCGGCACGCATGACACCGACACGCTCGCGGTATGGTGGCGCGAATGCCCGCTCGAGGAGCGAACGAAGCTGGTGCATGCGCTGAACCTGGACGGCCGCGTGAATCCCGAGGCTCCGCTCAAGGACGCGGCTCTCTGTGCGGTGATCGAGGCTCTTTATGCGGGCCGTTCGTTCCTGGCGATCCTGCCGATCCAGGATTTGTTCGGATGGGAGTCGCGCATCAATCGCCCCGGCACGATCTCGGATAGCAACTGGACCTACCGCCTGCCGCTTTCGATCGAGCGGATGTCCGAGAGTGAAGCGATCCGAGGCCGCCAGCGCCGCCTGCTCGAAATCGCAAAGCGCACCGGCCGCCTGGCGCCATGACCGTGGGCGGCTGATTATCGCACGCCCCCAACCGCTCGGCGCTGATATTTGCCGCGCCTGCCGAAAAGGCTATCTTTTGCGGGTGGCGGAGAACGGAGGCAGGGTTTCCGGAGAGGTTGGCAAGGTCTCTTTGTCAGTAATCGTTCCCGTCTACAACGAGCGATATCTTGTCGCCGAATCCCTTGCGCGGCTCAGGGTCCTCGAAAAATCTCCGCTTATTTCGCGGGTCGAAGTAATCGTCGTTGACGACGGGTCGAGCGACGGCACCGCCGAGGTTATAGACGCCTTTGCGCGCGAGTGCGACGCAGGGAGCGGTCGCGCTGAAAGTGACGCCGAAGTGGCGCCGATGTCGTGGATCTTCCTGCGCCACGAGGGCAACCGTGGCAAGGGGGGCGCGATCCGGACCGGGCTTTCGCACGCAACGGCCGACACCGTAGTAATCCACGACGCGGATCTTGAGTACGACCCCGCGGATATCGTTCGATTGCTCAGGGCTTACGTGGAGAACCAGGCGGACGCGGTCTTCGGCTCACGCTTCGCCGGCGGCGAGGTGCGCCGCGTCCTGTTCTTCCGGCACGAACTCGGCAACCGGGCCCTGACGTTCCTGTGCAACCTTGTCTCGAATCTGAACCTGACCGACGTCTGGACCTGCTATAAACTGGTCAGGACCTCGTTGCTCAAGTCGATTCCGCTGGTCAGCAACGACTTCCGAATCGAGCCAGAGATAGCTATCAAGCTTGCCAAGCGAGAAGCGCGAGTCTTCGAGGTGCCGATAAGCTATTACGGCCGGACCTATCGCGAAGGCAAAAAAATCGGATGGCGCGACGGTATTCGCGCGCTACTCGCAATCGCTCGCTTTGGCGCAAGCGACTACGTCTATTGCGAGGATAGCTACGGAAGCCAAATACTCGGCCGCCTTGCCCGGGCGCCGCGCTTCAATCTCTGGATGGCGGACACGATCCGTCCGCTGTGCGGCGATCGGGTGCTGGAAATCGGCAGCGGGGTTGGCAACCTGGGGCGCGCCCTGATGCCCCGGGCGAAGTACGTCGCCAGCGACGTTAATCCGCTGTATCTCCAGACTTTGAACAATCTTTCGATCGGCCGGCCGTATCTTACAGCCGCGTATTGCGACGTGAACGATCTGAGTTCGTTTCCGGTCATGTCCGGCGGTTACGATACCGTGATCTGCCTCAATGTGATCGAGCACGTGGACGACGATCGGGTTGCGCTCATGAACATCAAGTCGGTGCTTTCGTCCAATGGCCGGGCGATAATTCTCGTGCCGAACGGTCCGTGGAACTACGGGACACTCGACGAGGTCCTGGGCCATCGCCGCCGTTACACTCGCCGCGGTATCGAGCGCCTTGCGGACGACTGCCGGCTTGAGGTCTGCGAACTCATCGAGTTCAACCGGATCGGAACGCTTGCCTGGTATTTGAACGGGAAGCTGATGCGCCGCCGGAGTTTCAGCCTGCTCCAGATCTGGATGCTGAACCTGCTCACGCCGTTGATGCGCAGGTTTGACAAATTTCTGCCGGTTCCTCCCCTTAGTCTGATCGCCGTTCTGAAGCCGGCCGAGACGGTTGCGGCTGACAGCGAAGCGCGGGCGCCGGGCGCCTGAATCGGCGCCAGGCCCGCTGCTTGCCGTGAAGGACAAGCGCTGCTTCGCCGAATTCCAACTCCGCATGATGCTCGCATCCCGTATGAGGGCGTGATGAAGCGGTTTCGAACGACGCGCAACCAGCGGGAGACGGGACCGCCGGTATTCCGAGCGGTCCTTCCCGCCGAGGCGTCCGTCTACGTGGGCGCTCTCGCCGGTGATGTGCGATGAGTCATCACGAGCGGCACCTCGGCCGAATCCGCGCCCGCCTTTGCCGCCCGGCTCTCGCCGCCCTTGTCGCGCTTGCCGTGCTGTTGTTCGGATGCGGACCGGCAGCCCTGCGCGGAAAAGCTCTTCCGGCCGCAGAGGCGCCGGCTCCCCGTGCGGTCATGGCGCCGATCCTCGTGCACTCCCCGTTCGCGATCGCCACCGGACCTGACGGAAACCTCTGGTTCACCGAATACCAGGCGCCGTATATCGGGCGGATGACGCCGCAGGGCGACGTCAAGCGGTTTCGAATCGCCGAGAAGGGCTTTGCGGAAAGAATCACGGCGGGACCGGACGGCGCGCTATGGTTTTCCGATCCGCTCGGCAACCAAATCGGCCGTATCACCGTAAAGGGCAGGGTGAGCCACGTGACGCTGCCCAACCCAGGATGCGGGCCCGCGGGAATCGCGGCGGGCCGCGGCTATATCTATTTCTCGGAACATTCGGCATCGAGGATTGGACGGCTTTCGCCCGGCGGAAAGCTGACGGAGTTCACGCTGCCGCCCGGCAGCGGACCGGGTGCGATCGCGGTTGCGCCCGATGGGGGCGTGTATTTCGCTCAGGACCGGGCGAACCGGATCGGCAGGCTCTCGACCGCTGGCAAATTAACCGAGTTCCCTATTCCGACTCCGGACAGCGTTCCCGGCGGGCTTGCGGTGGACGCGGCCGGCGACGTTTATTTCACGGAGCTCAGGGCCGCGAAGATCGGAAAGCTAACGCCCGACGGCAAAATCGTCGAATTCAGGTTGCCGCGAAGCGATCCGCCGCTTTCGATCGCGGCCGGCCTTGACGGGAATCTGTGGGTTACCGCGCCGCGTGGGCATCTGATATATCGCGTCAGTCCGTCGGGCCAGGTCAGCATCTTCGGAGGGACCGAATCCGGCTTCGCGCCGGCCTTTATCACACTTGGCCCGGATGGAAACCTTTACTTCACCGAGCCCGCCGGGATAATCGGGCGAATTACCACCGCCGGAAAGATAACCGAGTTTCTGCTTTCGCGGTGATTCGGCAAGCTAGAAATGAAAACCTTCGGTTCAAGCGCGCGGCCGTGGAAGCCGCCGAAAATGCTTGCGGTTCTCGGTCAGCCCGGCCCTCTTGCGATTATCCTGGCGGCCACGCTCGTGTCGGTGCTGGCGCACGCAGTCAGTCTTCCCGCGCGTTCCAATCAGCTCGACTTCAGCCACTATTACGTTTCGGCGCTTGCGCTTCGAGAAGGCCTCAACCCGTACACCACGCGCCTTGAGACGCTCGCCCGGCCACTGGGCCTGGACATCAGGGCCATCAGAAAAGCGGGCTATCCGCCGGCCTTTCTGCTTTGCTTTGAGCCGCTGACGCTTCTCACTGCGCGCGCCGCCTACTGGACGTGGACCGGCTTCTCGACTCTGTGCTTCGCGCTCGCGCTTTACCTGATGCTGACGGCCGAGGTGCATTTCGAGCGGCGGCTCGAATCGCTGATAGTTGCGTTGGCAATTCTGTATCAGCCGGTCTGGTATCACTACAAGTACGCACAGAGCCAGCTCCTGATCCTGCTGCTTGTGGTCGTTATGATGCGTGCGTTCGCGCGCGGACGCGATTCGCTGGCCGGTTTTTCACTCGCCGCGGCTGTCGCGCTAAGGGTCTTTCCGGTGATTCTCGCAGGTTACCTGATGTGCCGGCGACGATGGCGCGCGCTTGCGTGGACGGCGGGATGGGGCGTTGCGATCGGCGCGATGACCCTCGCCGCGGCCGGGACCACGGGCTTGTACTTCCTAAAAGTGATCCCGTTTCTTACCAGCCGTGAGTTCCTCGCCCGTCCCGCGGACATTTCGCTCGGCGCATTCGTCTCCCGGCTGTTCTGGTATTCGATGGGCGGCAGGCTTGGGCCGGTCGCCGATATGGCCAGGCGAATTGCGGCCACCGCCGCGGAACTCGCGGTGCTCGCGATCGTGGCGCGCGCGACGATTGCCTCGGGCCGGAACGCGGCGGGGCAGGACCCGGATTGGAACGACGAGGAACGCCGTGCGCTCGGGCTATGGATCGCCGCGATGGTGCTGGTAGCGCCGACCGCGTGGGAGCATTACCTGGTCCTGATGCTCATTCCGCTGCTGTTAATCGCCGACGGCGCCGCCCGCCGCGTCGCGAGCAGCCGCGCCGTATGGGCCGCGATCGCAAGCTGGATAGCGTGGCCGGTTCAGTCGCTGGTCTTTGCGACGATTGTACCGCTGACGCCGATGCGGCTCAGGGTCGGGTCGATTTTCGCGATCGCGGAACTTTCGATGGTCGCGCAGGCGCTCGGCTTTCTCGCCGCGTATTGGTTCGTGAGCGATAGGGTTTCCGAGGCGGCTCCCGCGCTGAGCGCCTGTCCGCCAAGCGCCGAAATCGGCTGAACGCGAGCCACCCGCACCCCGCGGAAATACTCGCCGCGCCGCGACGCCGTTTCTCCTGTTCGCCTGCGGGAGTTTTGCGGTATAAGCGGGATGGCTTGCGCGCGGGACTGACGCCGCGTGAGGGTCGTCGCTTCGGGAATCCAAAAGGGGAATTCCGGCGATTCGATTTCGACATCATAAAGGCAAGGGAGAAAGTGAGTAATGGGCAAGCTCGACGGTAAGGTCGCCGCCGTCACGGGCGGCGGACGCGGTATCGGCCGCGGAATCTGCAAACTGATGGCCGCGCACGGAGCCGCGGTCGTGGTCAATGACCTCGGAGTTACGGTCGCGGGCCAGAGGGAGACAACTTCACCCGCCGACGATGTCGTCAAGGAAATCAAGGCGGCCGGCGGGACCGCCGTCACCAACCATATGGACATCGCGACCGTCGAGGGCGGCGAGGGACTCATCAACCAGGCGATCAAGGAGTTCGGCAAGCTCGATATCCTGGTCAACGTCGCCGGCATCCTGCGCGACCGCATGATCTTCAACATGAGCGAGCAGGAGTGGGACGACGTGATCCGGGTCCATCTGAAGGGCCACTACTGCACGATGCGTCCCGCGTCGGCCCATATGCGCGAGCGCAAATACGGCCGTATCATCAACTTTTCCTCGAACTCCGCGCTTGGCAGCCCCGGACAGCCGAACTACGCCGCGGCCAAGGCGGGAATCCTCGGCCTTACCTACAGCAGCGCGGTCGCGCTTCAGAAGTACAACATCACGGTCAACGCGATCATGCCGGGCGCGGCTACGCGCATGACCGACACGATTCCGGCGGGCCGGATGCCTGGCGTGACCGGGGTGACCAGCGAAAGCGCGGAAGGCACGCCGCGCGATCCCGCAAACGTCGCGCCGATCGTCGTGTACCTTGCGAGCGACGACGCCGCCAACGTCACCGGACAGTGCTTCGGCGCCTATGGCTATCGTATCCAGCGCATGACCCACATCGTTCCCGACAAGATCATCTACAACAACGGGCCGTGGGACGTTGACAAGCTCGCCGAGGTCTTCAAGACCACGCTCGGCCAGGATCTGATTCCGCCGCGGATGTAACCGCGCACACCGCGCGCCAAAGCGTGCCCGTTCGGCTCGAAACGTCGTCCGGGCACGCTCTTCGCCGCACAATTCAACTTTTGCGCCGGGCCGCGATCGGCGTACGCGGCAAAGTTTCCCCTCGTTCGGCGAGCGCCGGCGCGGCGCCGCTTGTCCGGCCGCCCGTGGCTGCCTATGCTGCATCGGCATCGATGGAGGACTGGAATCCCGAACTCTATAACCGCTTTCGCGCCTACCGCGCGGAGCCGTTTCTCGAAATTCTCGAGCGCCTGACGCTTGGCCGCGCCGAACGGATCGTCGATCTCGGATGCGGCAGCGGCGAGAACACGCTCGAACTCGCCCGCAGAAGTGCGGACAGCCGTGTGCTCGGGCTCGATTCGTCTCCGTCGATGATCGACGCGGCGCGCGCGCTGCTCGGCCGAAGCGAACCCGGGCTCGGCGAGCGCGTCAGTTTCACAGTCGGCGATATCCGCGAATTCCGCGCCGATGGCGAATACGCGGTGGTGTTTTCCAACGCCGCGCTTCAATGGGTCGCGGGCCATCGCGGGATTTTCACGGCACTCTATCGCGCGCTCGCGCCCGGCGGACGGCTCGTCGTCCAGATGCCGGCGAACGAGAGCGAGACCACGCAGATGACGATTCTTGCGCTTTGCGGCGAAGAACCGTGGCGCGCGACGCTCTCGGGAGTCGGCGTTGCGTCGCGCTCGGTGCCCGGCCCGGCGCATTACCGCGCGATGCTTTCCGAGCTCGGCTTCGAGCGGATCGATTGTTATTACCGGACCTTCGAGCATCCGATGCGAAGCACGGAGGAGATCGTCGAATGGAGCCGCGCGACGGCGCTGCGGCCGCTGCTCGGCGCGATTCCCGCCTCCGAGCATCCGCGCTTCCTTGACGCACTCGCGGCGCGGCTCGCGGACGCATACGGGACGTCGGGACCGCTCGTTTTTCCATTCCGCCGCCTGTTCATCTGGGCGACGCGACCGGCGCGTTGACCCGATGACGCGGCGCGCATCCGAAGTTTCACTTGTCGCGCATGGCGGCGCGGGCGCCGTCGGACCGCGCGAAGAGCGGCCCGAGCGCCGACGCGGGATGCTTGAGGCGATTCGCGCCGGAGCGCGCGTGCTTCGCCAGGGCGGAAGCGCGCTTGACGCCGTGGTCGCGACGGTCGTCGTCCTCGAAGACCATCCGCTTTTCAACGCAGGCTACGGCTCGCTGCTCAATACCGACGGCGCGGTCGAGATGGACGCCTCGGTGATGGTTGCGACGCCGGCCGAGAACCAGGCCGCGCGATTTGACGTCAAGGCGGGCGCGGTCGCGGCGGTCAGCCGGGTGCGAAATCCCGTCCGGCTCGCGCGCGCCGTGATGGAGAACACGAGGCATCTCCTGATGGTCGGGCGCGGCGCCGAGCGTCTCGCGCGCCGGGCCGGAATCGAGCTTTGCCGTGCTGAGGAACTGATAAGTCCGCGGGCGCGCAAGCGATGGCGCGAGCGGATGGCGCGCCAGGGCGGTGCGGGCGCCGCTCATGGCACCGTCGGCGCCGTTGCTATCGACGCGCGCGGGCAAATGGCCGCCGCGACCTCAACGGGCGGAGTTCCGGGCAAGATGCCCGGGCGGGTCGGCGATTCGGCGATAATCGGTGCGGGGACTTTCGCCGATTCGCTCGGAGCGGCCTCCGCGACCGGCGAGGGCGAGGCGATTATAATGGCCACGCTCTGCCGCGCGGCGGTCGGCGCGCTTGCACGGTCGAATCCCGAACGCGTCGCCCGGCGCGCGATCGCTTCCTTGATTGCGCCTCGCGGTGCGGAGGCGGGAATCGTTATCGTCGACCGGCGCGGCAGAATCGGTTACGCGCACAACGCGGGAAGCATGCAGGTCGGGATCTACGATTCGCGCGCGGGAATCCGCCAGCTATGGGTCGAACCGCTCACCGGGCGGCCGGGGTCATAACGGCGCGGCGTTGTGCGCGAGTGAAGTTTCGCGCGGAGTCAATCAGGATGAGTGCTTTTGAGCGGCCATTTCGTGTCGGCGCATTCGCGTTCTTGCTTGCGCTTGCGGTTCTCGCGCAGGGAATCAACGCGCCTTTCGTGAAGGACGCCGAGCCGCAGTCCGCCCAATGGGTTCAGAGCGTCGCGGACGGCCGGATTCTGATTCCGCTTGATTATTACGGCCAGATGGATCGCAAGCCGCCGCTTTTCTACTGGCTTTCGGGCGCGATAACCGCCGCGAGTGGGGGACGCGCCAATGAAGTGAACTCGCGCGCGGTCTCGTGGCTTGCTGCCGCGGCGCTCTCGGTCGAGGTGCTGTTCTGGAGCGCCGCCCAGATGGGCGTGGCGAGCGGATGGCTCGCGTTCTTCCTGCTGCTCGGAACCTATGGATTCGCTTCCAGGGCGACGCTCGCGCTGACCGATATGCTGCTCACGTTCTGGATTTTCACCGTATGGTGCCTGCTGTATCCGAAGCTCGAAGACCGGGACGCCTCGCGATGGCGCACGCCGGCCGCGGGAATCCTGCTCGGCCTTGGAGTTCTGACCAAGGGGCCGGTTGCGATCGTGCTTCCGGCAATCGCCGCGGGACTGTGGCTGTTGTTCAGGAAACGCTCGCGCGCGCTGGCGACGCTCAAGCGTGGATGGCCGTGGGCGATACTGGCGATTGCGGTTGCGCTCGGCGCATGCTGGTACGTCCCGGCGTCGATCGCGGGTGGCGCTCATTTTTTCGAGATTTTCGTGAAGGAAAACTACGGGCATTTTCTGCCGCGCGCGATGGGCGGGACGGGCGAGGCCGCGCGCCCGATCTATTACATCGCGCTTCGCATGTTTGGCGGGATGATGCCGATAAGTTTTCTTCTGCCCGCGCTCCTGGTTGCGCTCTGGACCGGCGCCTTCGACGAGCGAGCGCGAAGGCCGGCTCTCTATCAGCTTACCTTCGCGCTGACCGTGCTGATCTTCTTCAGCGTTGCGAGCGCCAAACGCGACGATTATATCCTGCCCGCGCTCCCGAGCCTCGCCATCGGATTCGCGGCGCTGTTCACGGCGCTTAAGAAACCGGCTGCCGAACGGGGCATCCGATGGGCGACGCTCCTGCGCGACGTGACGGTTGCGGGAATCGTCGCCGTGATGGCCCTCGGGATTTTCGTCGCGTGGCTGTTCGAAGCGTTCGGCGCTCGGTTCAATCTCGCCCGTTTCGGGATTCAGGCGCGCCCCGACAATCTGACCGCGCGAATCTTTCTGGAACACGCGCGAAGTTTCAGCCCCGCATTCGCGATGATGGTCATCGCCGCAACCGCCGCCATGGCGCTCGTATGGATGGGACATCGGCGGCGAAGCGCGGGTTTTTTCGGCGCGGCGCTCGCCACGCTAAGCCTCGCGGGAGTGCTCCTGTTCACCGCTTCACTTCGGCCCGAGGCCGACGTGCGGCGCACGGTTGAATTCGCGGCGCGCGACGCCATGCGAATCGTCGGCGACCAGCCGTTCTATATCGTTGCGGGCCGAAACTACGAACTGTCGTACTATTGCGGCAAGGCGATCCCCCCGCTTCTCACAGGGCGGCGGAGGACTCCGGCGGTCGAAAAACCGCCGCTTTACATCTTCGCGTACAATCGAGACCTCGGGCGCCTCGGCGGGAAATTTCGCAAGCGCCTGATGCGGGTCGCTTCCTATCGCGTCGCAGGCGGAGCCGGACCGCCGTCGCTGTACATGATGATGCCCGAGATGCATATGCCGATGAATCACATGGAGATGCCCGGCATGTCGATGCCCGGGACGCATCGGGGTTTGAAACCGGGGCCCATGCACGCTAAATGATTGACTCGATGGCTGACTCCGGCGAAAAAACCGAACACGCGCTTAGTGTCCTGATGCGGCTCCTGGTTTCGCTCGTACTCCCGGCGTGGGGAATCGTGATGCTCGTGCTTGGGCTCATGTATGGCGCGGGATGGTGGATCGGGACGGGAGTGGTGGTCGGACTTATTGGCGCGGTGATGTTTGTCGGGAGTCCGGTTATCGATCTGGTCACCGGACGTCGCTGACCGGAGTGGCGCGATTTCCTCGCGCCCGCACGGACCAGGTTACCCATCTTCCCGCATGTTTGGACTTGCGAAAGCGCGCCCGGCATGGTCGATTGCCCGGTCGCTGCGGGAACGATATTCTCCCGGTTGTATGCCGATTTACGAGTTTGAATGCGCCCGGTGCGGCCGGGTCAGCTCGCACGTGATGATCGGCTCGGAGCGCAAAGAGCGCCCCGCGTGTCCGCAGTGCGGCTCGGCGCGGATGCGGCGCGTGATGTCGTCATTTGCGGTGGTCGAAAGCGAGGCGTCGCGGCTTGCGAACTTCGACACCTCGAAGCCGCGCGACGAATCGTTTTACCGGGACTCGCGCAACGTCGGCCTTTGGGCCAAGAAGCGCGCGCGTGACATGGGCGTGGATCTCGGCCCCAAATTCGAGGAGACGGTCGAGAAGGCCCGCAGCGGCAAACTGATCAAGGAGATGACCTGACGGACCCGGGCGTCGCTGGCAGAGCGCGCGGGTCGTGACAGTCAGGCGGTTTTTATATGGCGGACGAAAGGGATCGTTTTGGCGAAAAGATTCGCGACGTCGAGGCCGCCCGCGAAGACCAGTGGGCGCGCCAACGCGACGCGGAACTGATCGAAAAGCTCAAGAAGAAGGGCAAGACCGTCCTGATGTGCCCGCGATGCAATCGGCCGCTCGTCGCGCACAAGGAAGGCGACGTGGAATTCCTTGCCTGCCCGTCGGGCGACGGCGCCTGGATTGAAATCGCGGCCCTTAAAGCCGCACTCAAAGCACGCAAGTAAGCGCCGCCGCGCGCACGCGAGTCCTCGTTTCGACTCCCGCTCGCAAACGAATCGGGCTGCTCGCCGACCGGCCGCTTCAGTCGAACACGATCGTGCGGTTACCGTGCACGAGCACGCGCTTCTGAAGATGCGCCCTGACCGCCTTGGCGAGCACCGCGACCTCGATATCCTTGCCCTTGCGCGCCAGGTCCGCGACCGTGTCGCGATGGGTGACTTCGGTCGTCGCCTGCGCGATTATCGGCCCCGCGTCCAGCTCCTCGGTCACGTAATGGGCGGTTGCGCCGATTAGCTTGACGCCGCGATCATGCGCCTGCTTGTACGGACGCGCGCCGGCGAACGCGGGCAGAAAGCTGTGATGGATATTGACGATCGGCTTGCCCCATTTCCGAAGAAAATCCCCCGACAACACCTGCATGTAACGCGCGAGCACGACCGTGTCGGCATTTAGGGCGCGCAGCTCGCCAAGCAGCGTCTCCTCGGCCTTTGCCTTCGCTCCCTTCTCGACCGGAATAACCGTGAACGGAACGTTGAACGGAGTGACCAGCGGCCCGAGATCGGGATGGTTCGAGATGACCGCGACGATGTCCGCGTCGAGTTCGCCCACGTGGCGGCGGCTCAGCAGATCGCTCATGCAGTGCGGCAGCCGCGATACCATCAGGACCATCCTGTCGCGGCGTGCCGCGTCGTAAAGCCGCCATTTGAGGCCGAGTCCCGGCAGCAGCGAATCCATCGAGCGTTCCAGCTCCGCGCGAATCTCGGGGACCGGGAGCCTTTGGCTCTCGAATGAGATCCTCCAGAAGAAATGGCCGTCCTCGTCGTCGGTATGCTGGTCGGATGTGATGATGTTGCAGTCGAGCCGATAGAGGTGGTTCGAGACCCGGGCAATAATCCCGCGCTGATCGAGACACGAGATGAGTAGGACCGCCTTGTCGCCTGCCACGCCGTCAAACCCTTTCGCCCGATGGGGCAGTTGAATTGTAGTGCTCGCCGCCTGCCGCAAACAATCGCGATCTCGCGCGGGCGAAGGCTTGTTGAGCGCTCGCCGGCGCGTCACGATTGGACAATGCCGATCACAAAGTCCCGCACGGAGCAGGAGGGCGAACGCGCGCGCGGCGGCCAGGGCGTGCTTTACGTGGTCGCGACTCCGATCGGCAATCCCGCCGATATTACCCCGCGCGCGCTCGAAGTGCTCGGCGGCGCGGATATCGTGGCCTGCGAAGACACGCGCCGCGCCTGGCTTCTGCTCGCCTCGCACGGAATCAAAAAGCCGCTCGTCTCGTACTACGAGCATAACGAGGAAAAACGGATCCCGGAGCTTGTCGAGCGGCTTCGCGCGGGAGCGAAGATCGCGCTTATCACCGACGCGGGAACTCCGGGAATCTCCGATCCGGGGTTTCGCCTGGTCCGCGCGGCCCATCGCGAAGGCGTCCGTGTCGCGGCGGTTCCGGGCGCGTCGGCGATGCTCGCCGCGCTTTCGGTCGCCGGTATCCCGACCGATCGCTTCACCTTCGAGGGCTTTTTGCCCACCCGCGATTCCGCGCGGCGCCATGCGCTCGAAGCGCTCAGAGCGGAGACGCGCACGATGGTTTTCTTCGAGGCGGCGCGGCGGCTGGCTGAGACGCTCGCCGCGATGGCGGACGTGTTCGGCGCCGGGCGCGAGGCCACCGTCGTGCGCGAGGCGACCAAGATCCACGAGGAAACGATACGCGCGACCCTCGGCGAGCTTGCCGGAATTTTCGCTTCCAGAGAAGCGCTTGGCGAAGTGACGATCGTGGTCGATGGCGCGCCGGCCAAGGCTGTCGCGTCCGAAACGGGCGAGCGCCAGGCCGTCACTATCGCTCTGCTGCTCGAATCGGGACTCAGTCTCAAGCAGGCGAGCGCGGTCGTCGCGAAACTGACTGGAAGGAGCCGGCGCGAGGTCTATAACGAGGCTCTAAAGGCCGGTCACGGCGGTGAGCGCGAGCCCGGCGATGCCGATTCTGAGCACTGAAAACGGTTGAAAGCCTGTTTTCGCGACCTTGCAGTCGCGGCCCGGGTACGGTTCAATGCCCGAAGACGGGTATTGTGGGGATGGCGAAGAGGCCAGCGGGCGGCGTATCCAGGCCGGCGGGAACCGACACCGAACGTCCTTCGACGCTCAGGGTGCTTGTCATACACGGCCCCAATCTGAATCTGCTCGGAGAACGCGAGCCGGAAGTGTATGGCAGGACGCGGCTTTCCGATATCGACCGTGGGCTGAAGGAACTCGGCGGGGAGCTTGGACTTGAAGTTGAAACCTTCCAGTCGAACGGGGAGGGCGAGATCGTAACCCGTATCCAGAGGGCGCGCGGCAAGGCCGATGCGCTGCTTATCAACCCGGCCGCTTACACCCACACCAGCGTGGCGATTCGCGATGCGATAATCGCTCTCGGCGTTCCCACCGTCGAGGTTCACCTGTCAAACGTTTACCGGCGCGAGCCGATGCGGCATCGCTCGACGATAGCCGATATAGTAGCGGGTAGAATTATGGGCTTCGGGGCGGAGAGTTACGTGCTCGCACTTCGTTCGGTGAGGAGCCTGGTTGAATCGTCGAATGCAAAACAAAGCTAGTGGCGCCGCCCGGGCCCGTACCGGCGCCGCGGGCCATCCCTATAGAGCTGGAGACCTGATGGAAGTCCGCGAATTAAAGGCCCTGCTGTCCCTGATGCAGGACTACGGGCTCGTTGAACTGGAAATCGAAGACAAAAAGGGCAAGGTCCGCCTGGTGCGCGCCACCACCGAGACCCATAACGACCCTCAGCCGCGGCTTGCGGTCGCAGTCGCGCCCACGGTTGCGGCCCGTACCGCGCCGGTCGCCGCAGAGAAACCTTCGGAGCCGGGAGCGTCGGCGGGAGAAATCCAGCTCGCGCCGAATCAGAAGCTTGTTACCAGCCCGATGGTCGGGACGTTCTACCGCTCGCCGTCGCCCGACGCGCCGCCTTTTGTCGAGGACGGAACGCACGTGCGCAAGGGCCAGCCGCTTTGCATCATCGAGGCGATGAAGATGATGAACGAGATCGAGTCCGACACGGCGGGCCGCGTGGTCAAAATATTGGTCGAGAATTCACAGCCGGTCGAGTATGGGCAGCCGCTCATGATTCTCGAAATCGGATAAGGCGGTGGGACCGATGTTCAAAAAACTCCTGGTCGCAAACCGCAGCACTATCGCTATCCGCATAATCCGCGCGTGCCGCGAACTCGGTATCCCGACGGTCGCGGTCTATTCGACCGCGGACAAAGACTCGCTGCACGTCCGGATGGCGGACGAATCGGTCTGTATCGGACCGCCGCAGGCCGAGGCGAGCTACCTCAATATTCCGTCGATAATCAGCGCCGCGCTCACCTACGGTGCCGACGCAGTGCATCCCGGCTACGGCTTTTTGAGCGAGAACGGCGATTTCGCCGAGGCATGCCGGCGCTCGGGCCTTCACTTCGTCGGTCCGCTGGCGCGCCATATACGGCTGATGGGCGACAAGCCGCGCGCGCGCAGAATAATGAAGCGCGCCGGAGTCCCGGTCCTGCCCGGCAGCGAGGGCAAGGGAATCACCGAACTCAAGGAAGCGATCGCCGACGCGAAAAGGCTCGGCTACCCGGTCCTGATAAAGGCTGCGGCCGGAGGCGGCGGCAAGGGGATGCGGGTTGCGCGCGACGAGAAGGAACTGACCCGGCTGTTTCCGCTTGCGCGCGGCGAAAGCGAAGCCGCGTTCAGTTCGCGCACGATGTACCTTGAGAAATATCTGGAACGCGCGCGCCATGTCGAATTCCAGATCCTCGCCGACCAGAAACGCAACGTGATCCACCTGGGCGAGCGCGACTGCTCCATCCAGCGCCGCCACCAGAAGGTGATCGAGGAATCCCCATGTCCGGTGCTGACTCCGCGGCTTCGCGAGAAGATGGGCCGCGCCGCGGTCCGCGCCGCCGAAGTGGTCGGCTATTCGAACGTCGGCACGGTCGAATTTCTGCTCGCGCCGGATGGGCAGTTCTACTTTATCGAGATGAACACGCGTATCCAGGTCGAGCACGGCGTCACCGAGATGGTGACCTCGTTCGACCTGGTCAAGGAAAGCATCCGGATTGCGACCGGCGAATCGCTCGGGATCAAGCAGAAGCAGGTGCAGATCAAGGGCGCCTCGATGGAGTTCCGGCTGTACGCCGAGGACCCCGACACGCATATGCCGTCGCCGGGCGTGGTGACGAACCATCATCCGGCGGGCGGACTCGGCGTCAGGGTGGAAACCGCGCTCTACGACGGGTACCGGGTGCCGGTGCATTACGACCCGCTGGTTGCCAAGCTTATCGTGCATGCCGACGACCGGAGGCTTGCGATCGCGCGCGCCAAGGCGGCGCTGCGCGAGTACCAGATCGACGGTATCAAGACGAACATTCCGCTCCATCTGCGGATTCTCGACGATCCGGACTTCGTGGCCGGCGAATTCGCGACTGATTTCCTGTCGCGCTACGAGTCGTCCTCGGAACCCGCCAAGGCCGCGGCCACGGGGACCAAGGCGGCTTCTTGACCTCGGCATCCCTCCTTCGGCTTGATAGAAATAAAGCGTGCGACGCGCGACCCGAGGCGTCGGCGCATTGTTTCCGAGCGGATTTTCGATCGAGATGAAACGAATTGCCCTTGCGATAGCCTTGCTGACGGCCTTGGCCGTACTTCCCGGTGCGTCCGCGATGGCGCAGGGAGCGCCGATGATTCCCGGCGCGAACGCCGCGCCGCCCGGGCAGCCGCAGCCGAAGATCCAGATCATTGACCCGCTTTACAACTTCGGTACCGCGCTTTCGGGCCAGATGGTTAGGCATACGTTCGAGTTCAAGAACGTGGGCAAGGGACGCCTTGTGATTCGTGGCGTCAGGACCTCGTGCGGATGCACCGCAGCGACTCCCACCAAGACCAACCTCGCGCCCGGCGAGGTCGGCAAGGTAACGGTCGGTTTCGACACGCGCTTTCAGAAGGGCCATCAGGTCCGCACGATCACGCTCTACACCAATGATCCCGCCAATCCGCAGGCCGCGATGACGCTGCAGGGTGATATCAAGCAGCAGGTCGCGGCGGCTCCCTCGCAGCTCGACTTCGGCAAGGTCAAGCGCGGAACCGAGATTACGAAAGAAGTCGTGATAAGCGACCTGACCGGCCGCAAGGGATTCAAGGTGGGACCGGTGTCAAACTCGAGCCCGGCGATAAAAGTCGTGCAGGAGCCGGGCAAGGACCATAAGCCCGGTGACAAGCTCAAGGTCACGCTGCTGAACACGATGCCGGTGGGGCCGTTCGACGATACGATCAAGGTTGTCACCAATCGCGTGCCGCTCCAGATCGACGTCTTCGGCACGGTCGAGGGTGATCTGAGCGTATCTCCGGCGCAGGTATCGTTCGGCATAGTTCAGCCCGGCCAGGGAGCAATCCGCATCGTGCGGCTTACAAACAGCAGTTCAAGACCGGTCAAAGTGCTGGGGATCTCCAGCAGCAGCGCGAGCGTGACCGCGTCGGCTGAGCCGGTAAAGCCGGGCAGGGAGTTCAGGATCACGGTCCAGCTCAATCGAAGTGCGCCCGATGGACAGGTCCATGGGGCGCTTACAATCAAGACCGACGATTCCACCCAAAAGACCCTGAGCCTGCCGTTCTATGGCATCGTAGGCCAGTTCAAGACCTGACGTAGTCCCGCCGAGGACGCTCTTTGGCGGTTTTCGCCCGGCTTGTTTCGATTCGAGCGGGACCCTAAATTCTTGATCGTAAGTGACCCGGGTCCGGCCTGCCCGGGCGAGCTCCGGGGCGTCATCGATGGTCCGGCGAAGAAGCCTTAACCCCTTCACGTTCCTTCGGGGCGTTGTCGTGAACTTCGCGGTTCGCCTGCTGACGAAACCGCTGAAAAGTTACACGCTTCACATTCCGAACGACATGGCGCGGCTCAAGCGTCACGTGCGCAAGGGCGACGTGATCCTGGTCGAGGGCAACGAGCGTATCAGCGAATGTATCAAGTATCTCACTCAGAGTTCGTGGTCTCACGCGGCGCTCTACGTCGGCGATGAGCCGCTGAGAAGGGAACCGTCGCGCCGCGCGGAGTTTACCGCGACATTCGGCGAGGACGCCGAGCACCTGATACTCGAGGCGCTGGTTGATCGCGGGGTGGTGCTTTCGCCGCTCAGCAAATATCGCGACTTCAACATCCGGGTGTGTCGTCCATACAACCTGACGGCGTCCGACGTGCGCGTGGTTCTTGAAGAGGCGCTCAGTCACGTTGGCGACACTTACGACATCAAGAATATCGTCGATCTGGGACGCTATTTCCTGCCAGTCTCAATGGTGCCGAGGCGTTTCCGCCGCCAGGCGCTGCATTTCGGCAGCGGTGAGCCGACGCGTGTGATATGCTCCAGCCTTATAGCCGAGTGTTTCGACCGGGTGGGATTTCCGGTTATGCCCAAGTTCGTCGAGCCGCCTAACGGCGATTCGGGGAGTCTGCTCGCGCGGCTTCTCGGGCGCGGCGGAGCCGCGGCGATCTACGGCGTGATGCGCCGAGTATCGCCAACGCTGATTACGCCGCGGGACTTTGACGTGTCGCCGTATTTCGAAATAATCAAATTCAATGTTATAGAAAGCCTGAGATTCGACTATCGGAAGATCTTGTGGGCCGACGACCAGGACGAAACGGCCGCGGTAAAACGGCAGGCTTAGCGAAAATCCATCGAGTGCGGAGAGTTTTATTTTGAGGGGCGAACAAGACCGCGGAAGCGATCAGCGAAGCATGTTGGAAAAAACGATCGCGAAAATCCTGCACCGTCACTGCAACTTCGGGTGGGCCAACTACTACATCCCGAGCGAGAAGTTTCCCGGCCTGATCGAGGAACTGGCCGACGCGCTGAGCCCGGGCGGACAGGTCGGGCACGAGGAACTCGTCCAGTTTCTGCTCGGCACGCAACGCCTGCCGTCGGTTCAGGAGCGGGTCGCGAAACTCGAAGAAGAGTTCAGCATCTACCGCCGCAACCGCGACTGAAATTTCCACGGGCCGGCGGCGAGGGTCCAGCCCGCGCCGCCGAAGCGCCGTTCTCAGTGCATATTGAAGCCGCCGCACACCGAGACTGATTGTCCGGTGGTCGCTCCGCTCCGCTCGCTCGCGAAATAAACCGCCAGTTCCGCCACTTCCTCCGGCTCGACCATCCGCTTTATCGCTCCGCCCGCGACCGCGCGCGCGTTGTATTCGTCCACCGAAAGACCGTAGCGCTCGGCTATCTTGCCGACTCCGGTGTCGCTTATCGTCCATCCCGCGCGCGTCGGCCCGGGACAGATCACGTTGCAGGTGACGCCGAACTCGCCGCATTCGAGCGCGAGCGTGCGGCTCAGCCCGATAACGCCATGCTTGGCCGCCGCGTATGCGCCAAGCCGCGGCACTCCCTGCAACCCGGCGACCGAGGCGATATTCACGATTCGCCCGTAGCGCCGCTCGACCATGTGCGGCAGCAGCGCCTTGGTGAAATACCACGTGCCGTGCAGGTTGAGCGCGATATTGTCGAACCAGCACTGGTCGTCCATCTCGAGCAGCGTGCGATAATCCGCGACGTCGCCGCCGCCGGCGTTGTTGACCAGGATGTCGATATGGCCGAAATGCGCGAGCGCAGCCTCGACCATCGCCACGCATTGGTCCTTGACGGTCACGTCGGCGCGCCGCGTAAAGCATCGCCGCCCGAGCCGTTTCACTTCCTCGGCGACGTTTCGAAGATCGCTCTCCGTTCGTGAGCAAATGGCAAGGTCCGCGCCCTCGGCCGCGTACGCGAGCGCTATCGCCCGTCCGATCCCTTTTCCTCCGCCCGTGACCAGCGCTATCCTGTCCTTTAGCCGCATCTCGACCTTTACCTCCAAGCCGATTTCCAACTGGAATTATCCGCCCGCCGATACTACAAAAGTTTTTGGGGCAGGCCTAAGGCCGGCGAGGGCGTACCCGGGACGGCACGCGCCCGCGCCATTCGAATCGAAACAAGGAGGACTCGCGTGGATACCATCCAGGCGATAACCACCCGCAAGGTCCATCGCACATTCGCGCAAAAACCCGTCGAAGCGGAAAAGCTCGCGCAAATCGTTGACGCTGGCCGCCACGCGATGAGCGCGCGCAACATGCAGCCGTGGCAGTTTATCGTCGTGCGCGAGCGCGCCACGCTTAAGGCGCTCGGCGAGCTATGCTCGACGGGACGCTTCGTCGCCGACGCGCCTTCGGCCATCGTTGTCCTGAAGGACCTGTCGAATACGCGATGGGCCGATATCGACTGCGCGCAGGCCGTGCAGAACATGGCGACTGCGGCGTGGGCGCTCGGCCTTGGCACATGCTGGGTCGGCAATTTCGACCAGGAACGCATCTCGAAGCTGCTCGGCGTGCCGGACGGATGGGTCGTTTTCACCGTGCTGCCGTTCGGCTATCCAGATCCGAAAACCGCCGCGCAGGTGCGACCGCTCAAAAAGCGGTCCGAGGTCGTGCATTACGAGCGCTACGGGAATCCGAGGCCGTGAGTGCGCCGGCGCGGTTTTCGTGGCGCGCGCCGCAGCTCTTTCTGCTAGGATCGCGTGCGTAGGGTGCCGTAGGGGACGCTCGCAACTGATTTTTCGCATCGCGAGGTTTTACAGGATGGCGATTAAGCATCATAAGCCCGCTCACGCTCATAAAAAACTTAAGGAAACGCCCGGCGCGGTCTATCTCGACGTTCGCACCGAGGACGAATTCGCCCAGGGACATCCCGAGGGCGCACTCAACGTTCCCGTCGTGTTCATCAAAGGCCCCGGCCAGATGGAGTTGAATCCCGACTTCGTGGCCGTGGTGGAAGAGATCATCCCCAAGGAAACCACGCTGATCGTCGGATGCCTTTCCGGCGGGCGCTCGGCGCGTGCGTGTGAAATCCTCGAAGAGGCCGGCTACGCCGACCTTATCAATGTGCTCGGCGGCTTCGGTGGCCAGCGCGATCAGAGCGGCACGGTCGTGGTCGTCGGATGGCGCGACGAGGGACTGCCGATTTCATCCCATCCGGGCGAGCGCTCCTACCGGGCGCTGCGGGCCAAGGCCGGCCGCTGAACGGTTTTTCGCTGGGGGCGTCCTTCGATGCCGATACGGCTCAACCGGATTTACACGCGCACGGGAGACAAGGGCACGACCGCTCTGGTTGGCGGAAAGCGCGTTCCCAAGACCAGCGCCAGGATCGAAGCTTACGGCACGGTTGACGAGCTGAACTCGACAATCGGGCTCGTGCGCACCTTCTTGCCCGAGTATCGCGAAAAGTTCGGCGCCGACTACCAGTGGTATTTCGAGATGCTGCGGCGTGTTCAGAACGAACTCTTCGACGTCGGTTCGGAACTCGCCACGCCGCCGGAGGTCGATTACGAAGGAATGCATCGGATGGGGCCGGGCGAGGTCGAAAAGCTCGAGAAAGAGATGGATCGGATGGAGCGCGAACTCGAGCCGCTCAAGACTTTCGTCCTTCCCGGCGGCGGCGTGCTCAACGCCTATCTCCATCTGGCGCGCACGGTGTCGCGACGGGCGGAGCGCGTATGCTGGGCGCTCAACGAGAGCGAGCCGGTCAACGAGCATCTGCTCGCCTACCTGAACCGCCTCGCCGACCATCTGTTCGTCGAGTCGCGATGGGTCGCGAAGCGGCTCGGCGACGCCGAGTTTCTGTGGGATCGCGGGCTCAGGATCGACGAGCGGCGCGCCGCGAAAAAGAAAAACCCCTCCGAGTCGTGACTAAACGGCCGCAAGGACATCCGCAATGTCGAACGAGAATCGAATCCATCTCCGCCAGGCGCAGATCGGGCCGATGGCGAACTTCGTTTACGTTATCGGCGATCCCGCGACCCGCAAGGCCGCGGTCGTCGATCCCGCATGGAACGTTGACGGAATTATCGAACTGGTGCGCAACGACGGCTACGAAATCGACAAAATCCTCGTTACCCATTACCACCCCGACCATCTGGGCGGCAGGATGATGGGGCATTCGATCGAAGGCGCGGCCGAGATGCTCTCCAAGGTGAAGGCGAAGATCCATCTGAACAAGCATGACGCCGAAGGCGCGCGAAAGGTCGCCGGGCTTTCCGAATCGGATATCGTCAGGATGGCCGCGGGCGACGTTATCAAGGTCGGCGAACTGGAAATCAAGTTCCTGCATACGCCCGGCCATACGCCGGGTTCGCAATGCTTCCTGGTCGAGGGCAACCTCATCTCTGGCGACACGCTGTTCGTCGATTCCTGCGGGCGCGTCGATCTGCCCGGCTCGGACCCCGAGGCGATGTACCATAGCCTGAACGACACGCTTCGCAATCTGCCCGACGAGACCGTTGTCTATCCCGGCCACGCCTACCATTCCGATTCGAGCACGACGATCGGCCGCCAGAAGCGCACCAACATGTACATGCGCTTCAAGGATCTCGACGACTTCCTGATGGCGATGGGCTACAGCCGCTAACCGGCGGCGCTTCATAATCCGCGGCGCGCGGGGGCTTTCCCGCCTGACGGAGCGCGGCAATCACGAATAAAAAAGAAGGGCGCGGTGTCGATACCGCGCCCTTCGCCGTTGCGAGTTTTGCCGTGTGCGCGTCAGCCCTTAAGGAAACTGCGCACCGCCGAGCAGAACGCTTCCTGCTGCTCGTACATCGGCATGTGTCCCGCGGCCTTGAGCAGGTGCTCGCGCGAGTTCTTGATATGCTTCTTGAACTCGCCCACGTAGACCGGAGGAACCAGCTTGTCCGATTCGCCCCATAGAAGGAGCGTCGGAGCCTGGATCCGATAGGCGCGCTTCTTCAGTCCCCGGTCCGGAATCGGCCACAGGAACTTGGACGCCATCGCAAGCCGCTTCACCCGCTCGACGTACATCGCCTCCAGCGCCTTGAAGTCGTCCGGTATCGCGGTGAAGGCTTTTGCGATCGGGCTGTTCGTATCATGGAACAGAAGCGGCGCGAGTTCGTCGAGCTGCGCGGCGAAGAAGTCGGGAATCGGATGCTCGTCGAGCCAGAAGCCGGCCGCCGAGGTGAGGACGAGCTTCTTCACCCGGCTGTTGTCGATCGCCGCGGCTTCCGCCGCGAGCATCCCGCCCATCGAATGCCCGACCCAGTACGCCGAGTCGATTCCGAGCTCGTCCATCAACTGATGGTAGAACAGGACCGCGTCGAGGACGTCGTCGATATGCTCGCCGCCCGTGGATTCGCCGAAACCGGGCAGATGCGGCGCGTAAACCTTGAAGTCGCGCCCGAGTTCCTCGAGGAACGGGTCCATGCCGGTAAGGCCGCCCGCGCCGTGGAGGTACAGCAGCGGCGCGCCGCTGCCGACGACCTCCATCTCAACCGAAAATTTCCCGTTGGCTACGTTCTGGACAGTCTTCATTTCGCAGCACCCCGTACTTCCGCTGCGGATTCAGCCCCATGGCGGGCGTGGCCGTTGGTTTTTACTTCGAGTTCGAACTTGACCGGCGCCGGCATCGCGATTTCAGCCTGTGGCAGCCGCTTGGGCGACCATCGATCCTCGTAACCGGTCCATAGGTCGCGCAGGTACGGCATTACCTCGCGCGCGAACAGGTCCGTGTTCTTGCGCACCAGCTCCGGCGGCATCGAGCCGATCTGCATGAGCAGCATCAGATGGCCGCATCGGAGCGACTTGAGCGCCTCGCGCAGCCGCTCGCGCACCGTCTTTGGCGAGCCGGCGATAACGTAGCCCTGCTCGACGAGGTCGCCCCAGCCGAGCCCCTCGCGCCTGAGCGCCGCCTGCTTGCCGACCTGGCCGAGCAATCCCGCCTTGATCGTCTTCACCGTGCGATAGCCGGGCGCGTCAGCGAACCCGTTATAGACGTGCAGGCACCGGTTGTAGAAGTAATCCATGTGCGGAGCGTAATCCTTCTCCGCCTGCTCGTCGGTCTCGGAGACGGCGACCACCTGCGCGAAGCCCATCGAGTACGGATTGTCTTCCTTGCCCTTCTTAGCCATCACTTCCCAGTAGCCGTCTGCGACCTTCTGGCCCGCGATATAGCCGAAGTAGGAAAGGAAGCTGTACTGATAGGCGTGGTCGGCGCAGAAGTCGTAGGTCTCGACCGAGCCGCCGCCGGGAATCCAGATGGGCGGATGGGGCTGCTGGATCGGGCGCGGCCACAGGTTCACGTAGCGAAGCTTCGTGTACTTGCCGTTCCACGCGAATATCTCTTTCTCGGTCCACGACTTGATAATCAGATCGTGCGCCTCGTAGTACTTCTCGCGCAGCGTGGCCGGTATCTCACCATAGCAGAAGTTGGTATCCATCGAGGTGCCCACCGGGAAGCCCGCGACCAGCCGCCCGCCCGAAATCACGTCGAGCATCGCGAACTCCTCGGCCACCCGGATCGGCGGATTGTACAGCGCGATCGAGTTGCCGAGCACGACCAGGTTCGCGTTGCGCGTGCGCCGCGCGAGCGCCGCCGCCATGATGTTCGGCGACGGCATCATCCCGTAGGCGTTCTGATGATGCTCGTTGACGCCGAGGCCGTCGTAGCCCATCCGGTCGGCGAATTCGAGCTGGTCGAGGTAGTCGTTGTAGAGCCGATGGCCGAGCTTGGGATCGTACAGGTTACGCGGGATGTCGACCCACACGCTGCGATACTTCTCCTTGAAGTCATCCGGCAGAAACCGGTACGGCATCAGGTGGAACCAGGTAAATTTCATAAGCGCTCTCTCCTTTGGTGTCCTCGTACCGCCTCCCGGTTATTCATGCGGCATTGCGGCGGTTAAGTCCCCAGTCTTCTCCTTCGAATTGTTCGAATTGGTTTCGGCGCGGCCCTTTGAGTTCGCGCCGTTGCTGACATGCGGATGTTGCGAAGCGCGGCCGGCCGCGCCGTTGCCGTTGCGCGGTTTTGGGGCGGCGCGTGGAGATGCGGAGGATGCGGAAATTCCGAATGCGGACGGATGGGCGGCCTTCAGATGGAAATCGAGCGCCTGTTCGAGGAAATCGTCGGGGCTGAGCCCGGTGACCTCGCGGAAAAACCCGCTGTCGCGTCCGGTCAGTAAAAAGGTCCCGTTCAGTCCCGCCCATATCACGGCCGCGACCAGCGCGCGCCGATTCGGATCGTCCACCGAGCCCGCCTCGCACACGCGCGAGACCGATTTCGCCCACACCTCGAAGCACTCGCGCCCGAGCTTTACGACGGTGTCGTAGCGCTCGATTTCGCCGCGATGCTTAAGCCGCTTTCGGATATGCGCGTATCCGGCCGACTGCTGGGTCAAAAACAGCTCGCGCGACTCGGCCAGGTATTCGAAATACGCCGACACGACCGCGCGCAGCTCCTCGAGTGGGGCAAGGCCGCGCGCCTGGATTTCACGATAACGGTCGTTCAGACGCTGGATACGTTCGGCGGTAAGAGTGAGGAACAGGTCGTCGCGCGAGGAGAAGTAGAGATATATGGTGCCGACGGCGACCTCGGCCTCGCGCGCGATCATCCCGATCGTGGAATGTTCAAGGCCGCGGCGAGCGAATACGCGCGCGGCGGCGGAGAGAATCGTCTCGCGTCGCGCGCGGCGTTCGCGCCGATGACGTTCCTGTACGCTCATGATAGCGGCGGCTGAACCTTCGTTCAGTTTCTGAAACCAAGCTCATACCGCCTTTGGCTGTCACCTGTCAAACCCCCGCTCCTGGGCTTCATCCGGCGCGTAGTCGGCGTGACGAAGTATCATCCGCCGCACGTCCGGCCTGTGCGAACCATCTCGTCGAACTCGTATCGCTTCCACCGGCGTGCTCCGGTTTCTGTTGACTCAACCTCATGGCGGCGTAGTGTTCTAGCTGATTCGGACGGGGAAGCCGGTGAGAAGCCGTCACTGCCCCGCAACTGTATGGAACCGGCGCGCGCTTCGCCCCGGTTCCGAGTCGGGAAACCGGCCGAATCGTCCGAGCCGATAGGACCTTCGCGGGTGAGGGAGGCTTCAGGAGTCAACGTTCTTCCGCGCGTGCGTCCCGGTTGCGACGCCTCGCACTCGTCTCCTGGCCCGCCGTTCGCGTTCGTTCTTAGGCGGGAGTTTCAGTGGACGACAGGCGATCCGCAACAAAGCCTTCCGAGGATCTTTCGCCGCCCGACGCCGGCCGGCGCCGGATTCTCGCGTTCGCCGCTTCGATAGCGGTCCATGCGCTTGCGATCGCGGCGCTTGCGTATTTCGCGGCGCCGATCGTCCGTCCGCGGACCGATTGGATCATCCTTCATGTCGGCAATCCCGGCATAGGCCGCGATATGAATCCGGGAGCGCCCGGGGGCGGCGCGGCGCAAGCGCGCCTTGAAGCGCCCAAATCAAATCCCGCGAAAGCCAGGGCGCCCGCGCGCCGTAAGATTGCGCGTGCGCAGTCGCGTCCTCGCCTCCGCAAGCGCCCGATGCGTCGTATTCTCGCGCACAGCGAAAAGCCGCCCGTGAATCGCGCCTCGCTCGACGCTGCGAAGCCGAACCCGGTTGCGCGAAAAACCGCGAACGCCGCGAGTCCGCCCGCCTCGCATAACCGGACGCGCAATTCAGCCGAGACGAAACCGGCCTCACAGGCGCTCGGCGCGGCTTCGATGGGAACGGGAAACGGTATCGGCGGCCATGGGCTTGACGATCGCGCTTCCGGCACTGGCGCGGGCATGACTTCCGCCTACGCGCGTTACGGAGAGAACCCGGCTCCCGAATATCCCGACGAGGCGCGCCGCAACAACGAGCAGGGCACGGTTCTGCTGCGCGTGCTGGTCGATGTGGACGGCTCGGTGAAGCGGGTCGAAATCGCGCACTCCTCGGGCTTCGAACTCCTCGACGACGCGGCGCGCGAGACGGTGCTGCGTCGATGGCGTTTCGTGCCGGCGCGTGCCGGTGGAATAGCGGTGAAAAGCTGGGTCAGGGTTCCGATTCGCTTCGCGCTGACCGAGGCCGACTCGGCATTGTGAGCGAGATCGAGGTTTCGCTTTGCTCTCTCTGCGGGATCAAGGGACGCGCGGCGCGACCCTCGCCCGTGTCCGGGAGAGGGTGGCGCGAAGCGCCCGGTGAGGGTCATTTTGGCGCGTTTTACCGACGGGTGGCGCGCCCGCTCCGGCGTTTCTGGCCGCCGCGCGGACCGTGGTATAAGGCATTCTGTCCGAAAGCGGGGAGGGAACGATGAGCGAAAGGACAGGCGTGACGATAGTCGCGATTGTGGCGGCCGGTCTTTTCATCGGGGCGCTTATGATCCCTTCGAGGGCCGTCGCAATCGAAGTCAAGAACGAGCTCTACACGAAGCACGGGAAGATGGAGCGCGGACCCGCGCCGCGTAATCCTCTGACGCCGGCGCTGCGCAAGCAACTGGCCGAAACCGTCTCCTACGAGTCGGAAAAGTACCTCGACGAGGAAAGCGTCAAGAAGTCCGAGGGCAAGCTCTACGTCGATATCGAGCACGCGAAGTTCTCCTATATGCCGATGATGAAAAACGGCAAGGTGGACGTGCTCGCCAAGCTCGAAGCTCCGGAGTATCGGGGCGTCAAGAACGATCCTCATAGCCGCGGCAGGGCGACCGGCAAACGCAAGGTGCTGGTCTTCAACTACCGCCTCGACGGCAATAAATGGACCGAGGTCGAGCCTCCGAAGTGGGAGGATGCGACCGAGACCGCCTCGGCGAAGAAGAAGTAGCCGCGCGCGCGGCGGACCCTCGGACAGGGTCGGCTCTCGCGCGCCGGTGGGTTATAATCCCTGGCTGTGAAGGCCAAGCTCCAGGAAGATCTGAAAGCCGCGATGAAGGCCGGCGACAAGCCGCGCACCATGGTGCTGCGAGGCCTGCTCGCCGAGATTTCCCGCTACGAAGTCGAAAAGGACGTCCGCCGCGAAGCCGACGAAGCCGCGATAATCCAGCTCATCAAACGCGAGCGAGCGCGCCGCGAAGAGGCACTCGAATTCGCCCGCAAAGGCAATCGCCCGGACCTGATCGAACAGAACGAGGCCGAAATAAAGGTCCTCGAGAGTTATCTTCCCGCTGCCGTCTCGCCTGACGAATTGCGCGCCGCGGTCCAGGCCGAAATCGCCTCGGGCGCCTCGCAGATGGGGCCGATTATGAAGGCGCTGCGCGACAAGTTCGGCGCCCGGCTCGACGGCAAGGCGGCCAGCGAGGCGGTCAGGCAGGCGCTTTCGAAGAAATCCTGACCGCAGCCGGCTCATCATTGCGAAATCCACCTCCGCGCGCCTATGGACGGGTCCGTTTGCGGTTGACGTCCTTTGGGGTTTGCCTCTATTGACTTATGGGTTCGGAGAATCCGCGCGATCTGACCAGAGGCCGGCGGCATAGCTGACGCGGCGCCATGTGAGGATCGGGCCGGCGGATTCTTAAGAGTCGTCGGGAGGAATTGATGGGCCAAAAGATTGAGCCGTTTCGAATCGCGGTCGCCGACTCGACGTTGGCCGATCTCAAGGAACGGCTGGCGCGGACTCGTTTTCCCGACGAAATCCCGGACAGCGGATGGGAGTACGGCACCAATCTCGCCTACCTGAAGGAACTCGTCGAATACTGGAAGACGAAATACAACTGGCGCGAGCATGAAGCCGAACTGAATCGATTCCATCATTTCCGCGCGAGCGTGGACGGACTCGGAATTCACTTCATCCACGAGCAGGGCAAGGGCCCGAACCCGAAACCGCTCCTGCTGCTGCACGGATGGCCCGGATCGATCTGCGAGTTCACCGAGATAATCCCGATGCTCACCGACCCGGCCTCGCACGGCGGCGACCCCGCCGACGCGTTCACCGTGGTTGCGCCCTCGCTGCCCGGCTACGGCTTCTCGGACCATCCCGCCTCGCGCGCGATGAACATCCAGGCGATCGCGGAAATCTTCCTCAGGCTGATGACCGGCGTGCTCGGATACGAGCGCTTCGGGGCGCAGGGCGGCGATTGGGGCTCGGCGATCGTGTCGCGGATGGGCGAGGTCTACGAGCAGAACCTCTACGGGATTCACATCAACATGATCTCGGTCGGTCCCGCCGAGGGGCGCAACGCTCCCGATCTCACGCCCGAGGAGCGGGTCTTTCTCGGCGATATCGAGCGCTTTCGCCAGGGCGAGACCGGCTACCAGTGGATCCAGGGAACCAAGCCGCAGACGCTTGCCTACGGGCTGAACGATTCGCCCGCGGGGTTGTGCGCATGGATCGTCGAGAAGTTCCGCACCTGGAGCGATTGCCACGGCGACGTGGAGCGCAGTTTCACGCGCGACCAGTTGCTGACCAACGTGATGGTCTACTGGGTCACGCAGACGATCAATTCGTCGATGCGTCTTTACTACGAGGTGCGCCATCATCCGTGGCGCCTCAAGCCGGGCGCGCGGATCGAGACGCCGACCGGGGTTGCGATCTTCCCGGCCGAGCTGATTCGCCCGCCGCGCCATTGGGCGGAGCGAATCTACAACGTCAAGCGGTGGACCGTGATGCCGGCGGGCGGCCATTTCGCGGCGATGGAGGAACCGGAACTGCTGGCCGCCGATATCCGCGCGTTCTTCCGCGAAATGAAATAGCGCTCGCGCGCGCCGTCACTTGCCGGCCGCGGTCTCCGCGCCTTCGCCCTCGAGTTCGAGCAATTCCGCGTACAGCCGCTCGGTTTCGGCGCCAAGCTGCTCGTAGCGTGCGATGAGGCGGTCGGCGTCCTTGCGCGCGAGATAGAAATTCGGATCGTTCATCTCGGCGCCGAGCGCGGTGCGTTCGGTTTCCTTCTCCGCGATCAGCGCTTCGAGCTTCTCGCGCCGCCGTTCGGCACGTTCGCGCCGGCGTTTCGCTCCGCGTGAAGCCTCGCGATTCCCAGCCCCCGCCGACGCGCCGTTTCCGTTAGCCGGCGCCGCGGCCTTCGCGCGGGCGGCCGGCGCGCTCGCGGGCGCGTGCGGAGCGCTTTCGGCCGCGAGCGCTTCGCTCTCGGCCTTCTTGCGCAGGTAGTCGTCGTAATTGCCGAGATAGCGGATCGCGTGCCCGCGTCCGACCTCGATCACTTCGGTCGCGAGTTCGTTGAGCACGTGGCGGTCGTGGCTGACGAGCACCACGGTGCCGGGAAAGCGCCTGAGCGCCTCCAGCAGCGTGTCCTTGGCGACGATGTCGAGGTTGTTGGTCGGCTCGTCGAGCAGAAGGCAGTTGTTGCGATGGGCGAGTACTTTGGCGAGCGCAAGCCGCGCTCGCTCGCCGCCCGACAGCACGCCGACCCGCTTCATCACGTCGTCGCCCGAAAACAGCATCGCGCCCAGGATTGCCCGCAGCTCGGTTGCGCCGAGCCCTTCGGCGCTCGATTCGAGTTCCTCGAGTACGGTCTTGCGGTAGTCGAGCGCTTCGGCGAGATTCTGCGCGAAGTAGCCGATGCGGACGCCGTCGCCGACCTTGCGTTGGCCGCCGCTTAGCGGTTCGACGCCCGCGAGCAGCTTCATCATCGTGGATTTCCCCGCGCCGTTCGGCCCGACCAGCGCTATTCGCGCGCCGCGCTCGATAGCGAGGTCAACGCCGTCGTAAACGCACAAGTCGCCGTAATACTTTACCGCGCGGGTCAGTTCGAAGACGCGCCGCGCGCCTCTCTCGCACGACGGAAAGGTTATCGAGGGCGGACGTTCCATCCCGGCCGGAGGTTCCAGCCGCTCGAGCTTGTCGAGCTGCTTGATGCGGCTCTGCACGAGCTTGGCCTTGCTCGCCTGGTAGCGGAAGCGGCTGATGAACGCCTCCATCCGCTCGATCTCGGCGCGCTGCTTCTCGTAGGCAAGCCGTTCGGCCTCGAAGCGCGCCTCGCGCTCGCGAAGATAGAACGAATAGGGGCCCGGGTATTCCGTCAGTTTGCCGCGCGAAAGCTCGACCGTGCGGTCGGTGACCCGGTCGAGAAAATAGCGGTCGTGCGAGACCACCATTATTCCGCCGCGGTACGAGCCCAGGTAATCTTCGAGCCAGTTGCGCGCTTCGATATCCAGATGGTTGGTCGGCTCGTCGAGCATCATGAAGTCGGGCTGGTCGAGAAGCATCTTGGCGAGCGCAACTCTCATCCTGACGCCGCCGGAAAACTCGGCCACGTCGCGCCCGAGGTCGGCCGCGGTGAACCCGAGCCCGAACAGCACCGCTTCGGCGCGGCTTTCGGCGCCGTAGAAATCCGAATGTTCGAGTTCGCTCAGAACTTCGCCTAATTCCCCGAGCGCCGCGTCGTGGGCCGGCCCCGACGGCTCGCTGGCGAGAATTTTCTCCAGTTCGCGCCGGCGCGCGTCGAGTTCCTGGAGCCGAGTCAACGCCGAGAGCGTCTCCTCAAGCAGGCTTCGCCCGCCCATCTCGGGCGCGTCCTGGTGCAGGTATGCAACTCGGGCGCGTTGCGGCAGCGTGACTCGCCCGGAGTCGGGCTCGGTCTCGCCCGCGATTATCTTCATCAGGGTGGACTTTCCGGCGCCGTTTAGTCCCACCAGGCCGACCCTGCCGTTGTCGGCCATCGACCACGAGACTTCGGCAAGAATCTTGCGTCCGCCGAAAGAGCGGGAAATGTTGTCGAGGCTCAGCACGTTTCGATCGAACGATCGTACCAGCCCCGAATGCGCTCCGAAAGCCGGGGCGAGGCGGGTGGGCCTTGCGCTTCACCTTCGATATACAAAGTGTTATAGAAAGCTACATTATGACTTCCTTCGGTCCGCCGTATCCGATGCCCCGAAGCGCGGGTGAGTTCCAGCGGCTCTGTCTCAGGCTTCTTCGGCGTCACTGGCAGCTTCCCCATCTCGAACGCTTCCGCGATTTCGAACGCCGCGAACTCGGTATCGACCTGCTCGAGGTGAGCGGGCGTCCGGCGCTTCACGCGGTGCGATGCGAGCTGCGCGAGATGCGCGAGGCGCCGACCGCGGCCGAGCTCAAGGCGGCCGTGGATCGCGCGGCGGCGCTCGGGCTACCGATCGGGACTTTGGTGATTGCGACCACCGCGTGGCGTTCCAAGGCGCTCAAGCGGGCGCTCTTCGACCTCAACCGCGCGCTTCGCGTGGCCAACATGTTCGCGGTCGAAGTGCTGTGCTGGGAGGATATCGAGGCGCTGCTCGACGAGTACCCCGACGTGATGGCGAGGTTCGAGTCGACGCCCAAGCGCCAGGCGTTGTCCAAGGCGGATTCGCGATGCTGGTTGGAGCCGCGCGCGGTGCCGATACCCGTGCCCGAGCAGCCCGACGACGTCTCGCACGAGCTGGACGCCGCCGTGGCCCTGGTGGAACGGCGCGACTACCAGATGGCGCGGCTTCGCCTGATGCAGCTTCGCGAGCGCGGATGGTCCGCGATGAACCAGGGCCAGAAGCTCGCCCTGCTCACCAGCCTTGCGCTCGCCTGGCTCGGCGAAGGCGAGGAGCGCAAGGCGGCGATGCTGTTTATCGCGGGCCGCTCGCTGGGAGCCGAGGACGAGAGCGCGTGCACCAACGAAATTCTCGCCTACGAGCTGCTCGGTGAATACGAGCACGCCTGCTCGCTCGCCCAAACCGTAAGCGCGCGGTTTCCGGCAAGCGGCCGCGCGCTCGCGCTCTGGCTCAACAATCTTCCCGCGGTGGAGGACGTGGCGGCGCTGCGTTCGCGGGTGCCTGCGGCGCTGGCCGGCGATCCCGAGGTGAATACGGTGCTTTCGCGCCGCGCGCTCGCGCGCGGCGATTATGCGCGGGCCGAGGAGTTCGCCCGCATCGCCGCGCAGTCGAGCCCGCACATCGCGGACGCGTGGCTGCTGCTCGGACAGGCGATCCTGCTCTGCGAGATACAGGCCGCCGCGGCGGTTGCCGGCGCAAAGCGCGTGCGCGAGGCCGAGGAATGCTTCAGCCGCGCGGCTTCGGCGGCGACCGAGGCGGGAGCCGTCGCGACCGAGGTCCAGGCGCTGATTGGGCGCGCGCAGGCGCGAATCGCGCTGCACGACGCCGACGGCGCCGGACGCGATATCGAGGCCGCCCACGCGCTCGAACGCGAGGACGCCAACGGACTTTGCGAATACGGCATCCTGCTGCGCTCGCGCGGCGAGCTTTCCGACGCGATCGAGGTCTTTCGCCGCGCGGTCCGGATCGGCGGACGCGACGACGCCGAGTACCATCTGGGCGTCACCCTTTACGAGCGCGCCGCCCCGGGCGACCTGCAGGAATCGGTTGCGCTGCTCGGCCGCGCGGTGCGCGAGGCCGGCTCGGTGGCCTCGGGCGATTACCTGTTCGCGGTTTCGTCCGCCGCGGACACGCTTTCGGCGCTCGAGCGATGGCATGAGGCGGAGGAACTGCTCGCCGAAGTCGACGCGCAGCGGGTCTCGCACGTCGCGCTTCTGACCCTGAAGGGGCGGCTCGAACTGTCGCGCGGCAACGTCAGCGACGCTTCGCGCTTGGCCGACGACGCGCTCTGCGAGGTGAGTTCGGAGCACGACCCGCAGCACAAGCGCAAGCTGGCCGCCCTGCTCCACGACCTCGGACGCTACGCCGAGGCGCTGGTGTTGTGGCAATCGATAAGCGCCGCGGGCGGCGGCACGGCGGTTGACATGCGCCGGCTGCTCGAGTGCGCCAACCGGCTCGGACGCGACGATATCGTGCTGCAGGGGCTGCGCGATTTGAGGAACAGAGGCGGGCTCGGCGAGGGCGCGCTTGAGTTCGAGGTCGAGCTTCTCGAGCGCCACGATCCGGAGCAGGCGCTCGAGCGTCTCACCGAGCATCTCAAGGATCATCCCGAGGATCGCGTGATTCGTCTTCGGCGTTCGGTGCTCGCGCGCAGGCTCGGGCGCAAGGACCTCGTCGCCGACGATCCGCAATCGATGCCGCCGGCGCGCGACGTTCTGCCCAGTCTCGGGCGCGTCGCGGTGCAACTGATGCGCGAGGCGGGCCGTCCCAACGAAGCGCTCAGCTACGCCTACGACCTGCTCAAGCGCAATCCGGCCGACGCCGACGCCCATCGCGCCTACCTGAGCGCGCTCGGTCCGACGGGGGCGATGCCGGTGGTGCCAGACTTCGAGACCGCGCAACCCGGATGTGCGGTCTGTTTCGTTGAGCCGGAGGACGGCGCCGAGCAGTGGGTAATCCTTGAAGACTCGCCCGAGGCCGATGAAGCGGCGGGCGAGTACGGCCCGGCCCATCCGCTCGCTCGCCAACTGAGGGGACGGCGTCCGGGCGACAAGTTCACGCTTCCCGACTCGGGGCGGCTTTCGCGCCGATCGGCGGTGGTCAAGCGGATAATCTCGAAGTACGCCTACCGCTATCAGGATTGCCTGGACGGATGGGAGGCGCGTTTTCCCGGCCTCCCCGAAATCGAGATGGTGCAAAGCGCTCTGCGCGCCGCCCCGCCCGAGGAGCTTCCCGCCGCCTCCGCGCCGGTGACCTTGCCGAACGGCGCGCGCGAAGGCACGCTCGATCGCGCCGTCGAAGCGTACAGGTCGGGAAAGCTCTCGATTCACGGATTCGCCGAGCGCGCGGGTCTTGGCGACCTGCAGGCGGTCCTGACGCTTGCTTCACGGCCCGACGCGCGGATCAAATGCTGCGAGGGCTCCGAGGACGAACTCAACGCGGCGCTTTCGGCGCTTGAGCGCGCGGATACCGTGGTGCTCGACCTGAGCGCTATAGCCGCGCTCTGCCTGCTCGGGCGGCTTGGCCTGCTAAAGAGCTGGGCGCACCATTTCATGATCGCACAGTCAACGCTCCATGCTCTGCGCCGCCTCCAGTTCGACGAGCTGCCAATCCGCCTTCCCGCGGGCTTTTCCGCCGCGATGGGCGCGCAGGAGGAGGACGCGCCTCGTCGGCGTCCCGAACTCGAACTCAAGGCGCTGGCCGATGCGATTCAAGACGCGTGCACCGTCGCCGACGCCGGGATGCTGGCGGCGTTGGCGCCCGAGCAGCGCGACAGGCTGCTCGACCTGTTCGGCCGCTCCGGAGCCGAGAGCGTCGTGCTCGCCTCGATGCCGGGCCGGGCGCTCTGGACCGACGACATCGTGTTGGCGAATTTCGCCCGCGCCGAGTTCGGCGTAAGACGCATCTGGACCCAGAGCGCGCTGATGGCGCGGGTCAGGGCGGGAAATCTCGACCCTGCGGAACTGGCCACCGCGGGCACCAAGCTTGCCGGATGGGGTTATTCGTTCACCACTCCGAGTATCGAGACGCTGATGAGGGCCGGCTCGGTTGCGATGTGGAATCCCGACGAGTTTCCCTTGAAGCAGGTGCTGGATTTGTTTGCGACCGACAGCCTCAAGCTTGCCGACGCGGTGATTCTCGCCGCCGAGTTTATCGTGCGGATGTACGCCGACATGTATCTGCGTGTCGCGCGGACCTCGGTCACGCTGCGCCTGCTCGACCGCCTTGCGATGCGAACGGGCGGGCGCGAGGCGATCGGCGCGCTGCCGCAGTCTCCGCCGATACGGTTTGGACTCGACCTGATACGCGCGCGCGAGCTCGCCGACGCGATCCGGGGATGGGTGGCGGAGCATCGGGAGGAAATCGCCGCGTAAGACGGCGGGTTCCCGGGCCGGGCGGAGCGCGTCAAGGCGCTCCGCCCCTTTTGTCAAATTCGCGGACGTCGCGAGCGCGCCTCGCGGCGGGCTCGATCGCTCTTTGCCTTTGAAGTAAGATCACGCAGCGAACCGAAGGGGTCAGGAGGGAGGCAGGATGGCCGCACTCAGCGAGGGCGATCGTTTCGTGCTGATCGATCGGAGACTGTTCCGCGACGACAATACGCGCATTTTCCTGGGTACGGTCGACCGCTTCGAAGATGGCGTCATTATCGCGCGGGGCTTCGGCTATCACGTGAGCCCCTACGAAGTGACGGGCACGGAGCGCCGCGGCGAAGAACGCACCCGCGTCATCTCGCTCGCCGGCGGCGACATCATCTACCTGCTCCCCCGCGACCAGGACATCTCCAGGCTTCAACTCAAGCGTTCGCCTAAGTCCATGATGCTGACCGACGGCAAGTTTGCGATGGACTTGAGCGACTTCATGCTGCGCGCGTAGGTTTTCCGCGCGCGGTTCCTTCCTGTAACCGCCGCTTTCGGCGTGGCGCGAAAAGCTCAGGCGCGCCTCGTGCCAAGGCCTTCGACGAATTCGATTATCGCGCTCGCGGTCGCCTCGGGATTGTCGAGCGGCACGTGATGGAACGCGCGCGGGATTTCGCGGTACTCCGAAACGGGAATCCTGCGCTTCATCCGGCGCGCCACGCGCCGGCTCACCAGTTCGCTTTCGGCGCCGCGCAGGATAAGCGTCGGCATCGTGATGCGCCTCAGGTTCGGCCTGCCCAGCGGCGCTTCGGTTTTTCGCCATGAGCGCGTTTCGGGGTCGAAGCGAAACGCCCAGTTTCCGTTGGGAAGCTGTTCCGCGCCCTTGAGCGCGAGTTCTTCCATCCGGTCCTTTGTCAGATAGGTGCCTGGCGGCGAAAGCCTGAACTTGCGGATGATGTCGGCGGAGGATTTCAGCTCCGGGCGCTTGCCGCCCTGCGCTCTGCGGCGCCATCGCCACTGCAGCCGCCGCCATAACGGAGGCGGACCGTGCGGAGCGTCGACGATCACCAGCGCCTCGATTCCGTCGGCCAGCGCCAGCGCGCACCACTGTGCGACCGCGCCGCCCATCGAATGCCCCACGAGCACGACCCGCGTTGCGAGGGTTTCGATCAGCGCGCCCACGTCCTTGACGTAGGCGGTCGGCCCGTAATGAGGCGGTGTCGCCCATTGGCTTCGCCCGTGCCCGCGAAAATCGAGCGCGACCACGCGCCCATACGGCACGAGCATCGGCGCGACATAATCCCACCAGTGTGCGTGGGCAGCGCCGCCGTGCAGCAGGACGAATGTCCGGCGCGCCGCGTCGCCACCCCAGTCGAGATAATGGAGCCGAAGGCCGTTGCCTTCGAAGAACCGGTTGGTCGGCCCCGCTTCGGCGGTAGCCGCTTGTTCGTGACCCATGATGATAGCAATCCTAAACGACCTTTCGCGCAGATAATAGACGATAACACCGTCGCTCTGCTGGAACCGCGCCCGCCGCGCATGTTAACAAGCGACTGCAAACCTTTTACCCGGCGCACCGGCGCGCGCGAAGGAGTTGCCCGCGATGGCTTCGTTGAGACTGGAGAACAGGAACGCCCTGATAACCGGAGGCGCGAGCGGAATCGGCCGCGCCACCGCGCTTCGATTCGCCGAAGAAGGCGCAAACGTTGCGGTCGCCGATCGCAACCTCAAGGCCGCCGAGGAGGTCGCCGCCGAAGTCGCCAGGCTCGGCCGCAAGGCGCTCGCGACGGCGGTTGACGTGAGCGAGGAGCCGCAGGTTGACGCGATGGTCGCGCGGACGGTCGCGGAGCTTGGCGGCGTCGATATCCTGGTCGCGGCCGCGGGCGTCTCGCACGCGCGCTACGGCGAGCGCAACGACCATCCGATGCCGCTTGTGGAGAAGCCGCTCGGCGACTGGCGCAAGGTGCTGGCGATAAATCTCGACGGCGTGTTTCTATGCGACCGAGCGGCGGCGCGCGAGATGATAAAGGCGGGACGCGGAGGCCGTATCATCAACATTTCCTCGGCCGCGGCGAGAATTCCGCTCCCTGGCTCCGGCGAATATTCGGTCAGCAAGGCGGGGGTGTGGATGCTCACGCGGGTGCTTGCGCTCGAGCTTGCGCAGCATCGGATCACCGTCAACACGATCGGCCCCGGCTTCATCAAGACGCCAATGACCGCTCCGGTCCAGCGCTCGGAGGGCTTCGCAAAGCGGCTGATAGAGCGCGTGCCGCTCGGTATCATGGGCGAGGCGAGCGACGTTGCGAACAGCGCGCTTTTTCTCGCGTGCGACGAGGGGCGCTACTATACGGGATCGATTCTCCATCCCGACGGCGGCGTCGTGATGCAGTAAAGAATGGACAAATGAAACCGCGTACTCATCCTCGACCTCGGAGCGCGTCCGGATGGATTGCCGCGATCGCGTTAGTTGCGGGTCTTGCCTTGCCTGTGGCGAGGGGAGGCCCGCGCCTCGCTATCGCGCAGGAGGCGGCGCCCACGCAGACGCCGGGCGAAATTCAGATGCCGACGCCGCCGATGCTCTCGGTGCAGGCGATTCCCAGCTACGGAACCGCTCCGCTTACGGTCGGATTCACGGTGATGGCGGTTGACCCGGCCGACACCAACTTTGTTTATTACAAATGGGATTTCGGCGACGGTCACGTTTCGATCGTTCCGCCGCCTTTCACCATCAACACGTACACCACCCCGGGTTCCTACCTCGTGACCGTGACCGCGGTGACCGAGGATGGACGCTCCGCCACTGCGACGACCGGAATAATCGTTCGTCCCGCAAGCCAGGGCTGACGAAGGGCGAATCGGCCGCGGCAGGACGCGCGGCCGGTTCGGTTGACTCGCGCGTCGAATCCCACGGTAATTGACAGGATGGCCGGATATACGCGCAAAGGCGTCATGTTGTGGGTGGCAGCGCTCGCCGCGATAGTTGCGTTCGCCGGCGGATGCGAGCAGGCGGAGCTTAAGGCGAACGAGGAACAGGTCAAGGCGCAGCAGCGGCAGATCGACGAGTTGCAAAAGCAGATCGCCGCGATGAAGGCACAGCAATCCTACGCGGCGCCCGCAACCGCGGGAGCATACCCGGCCGCCGCGCTCGGAACTCCAGGAAGCTGCGACCGCAACGTCATGCGCCTTGCGAGTCGCCGCGGCGGTAAAGAGTTTTCCTCCGGCAATCTGACCCGCGCGCTCGGCTACTACCGCGACGCGCTGACCGCGTGCCCCGGAAATGCGCGGGCCGCGCTCAATGTCGCCCGCACCTACGAGGCGATCGGCAACCGCGAACAGGCGATCAGGTACTATCGACAGGTCGCGGCGTCTTCCGGCGGCAATCCGAAGGATGTCGAAGCGGCGCGTACCGCGCTTTCGCGCCTGAGCGCCTCGCGCTAGCGGCGTTCCATCCGCGTTGGCCCGCCAGGCGGGCTGAAAACGCCGCGGTTTCGAAAAAATTTTCTTTCTCAGGCGGGAACCATCCGCGGCGCCGAAGTGTTTCATAAGCGAAAGTTTCGCGACCCGTGAGTGCCGGTTCGCGTAGGGCTGAATGGCCCGCGCGGCCGGGTCGCCTTCGGAGCATGTGGGAATGGCGGCAAATATGGGCTCGAACCCGGAAGCCACGGTGGAGAAAATGGTCGGCCTGCATCAGATCCTGCCCGCGCAATATTTCGACCTTGCGGGCGCGGGCCGCTTCTCAGCCGAGCAGCGCCTGATGCTTGCGTTGCTGGCCGACGCGCTGAACGTCTATCGACATGGCGTTCTCTCGCGCGCGACTCGAAAGCGCCTTCTGTATCTCGACGCCGAGCGCTGGATAATGGCCGACTGCGACGATACGCGCGTCTTCAGCTTCGAGTCGGTCTGCGACGCGCTCGGGATCAACGCCTCGACGCTTCGCCGAAATCTCGTCGCATGGAAGCATCGCGTCGCCCATGATCCGACTCTCGGCCCGTCGGCCCATCTCAGGCTCAAAAGCACGCCGCGCGAGCGCCGCCTGAGCCGCCCGCGCCCGAGCGGGCGGAAACCGAGCCGGGCGCTCGGCAACGAGGCGCACCGCTGACTCCGGCGTCCTGCCGGCGAGGGCGAGACGGACGCGAAACCGTCTGTCACAGCCCCGCGTCTCTCGTATTGTCGCCTGAACCGTGCGATATATTCTGCGGTCTGCGATGGAGCGTCGCCGCTCGCGCCACCGCGCAAGGCCTTCGCGCGCGGCCGGCAAAGCTCGAGTGAAAATCGACGCGGGCTTCCGGACCGCTTGCGCGCTGCTGCACTCGTAAATGAGGAGGAATCGCCAGGCTTGAAAGACGTATTCAGCGTTGAAGGCAAGGTAACAATTGTAACCGGCGGAGGAACCGGAATCGGCGAGTCGATCGCGAAGGAATTCGCGCGGCGCGGCGCGAAGGTCCTTATCGCCAGCCGCAAGGCCGAGCATCTGGAAGGTGTCCGCGACGCGATCCGCAAGGAAGGCGGCACCTGCGAGATGACCGTGTGCGACGTGCGCGTGGCTGAGCAGTGCGACGCGATGGTCGAAGCGGCGGTCAAGCATTTCGGCCGGCTCGACGTGCTTATCAACAACCACGGAGCAAGCATCGCCGCCCCTTCGCTGGAGCTTTCGCCCAACGGATGGCGCGCGGTTATCGGTATCAACCTAGACGGGGTTTTCTTCTGCTCCAAGGCGGCGGCCCGCCAGTTCATCAAGCAGGGCGGCGGCGGCTCGATAATCAATATTTCCTCGACCGCCGGAGTCCACGGCTCGCCGACGATGCTGCCCTACGGCGCGGCCAAGGCGGGAGTGATCAATCTGACCGTGTCGCACGCCGGAGAATGGGGCGCGCACGGTATCCGGGTCAACTGTATCGCGCCTGGTCCGATCGACACGGAGGGAGCCGCGCCGCGCGTATGGCCGAATCCGAAGGTCAAGGAGATGGTGGCCAGGTCGCGCGCGCTCGGGCGCTTCGGGCGGGTCGAAGAGATTTCCTATCCGTGCCTGTTCCTCGCCTCGGAAGCTTCGAGCTACGTGACCGGGGCGTTGCTTATCGTTGACGGCGGGCAGGCGCCGCGCGTCGAGTAAGCGTCGGCGGCGAGGCTTGCCGCGCCATCCCTTGTCGCGTCGGGCGCGCCGTGGTACGGCATTTCGTGCCGGAACCGCTGTTGCGGCTCACGGCGGACTGCCGCGTCAAAGTTCTAGGGAGGATAGTCGTCTACCTTGGATTTCGGCTTCAGCGAGGAGCAGGAGATGCTGCGCGCGAGCGCGCGCAGCCTTCTTGAAAAGGAATGTCCTTCGGCGGTCGTGCGCAGGCTCATGGACGATGAGCGCGGCTACGACCCCAAATTGTGGAAGCAGATGGCGGAACTCGGCTGGACCGGGCTCGTGCTGCCCGAAGAGTTCGGCGGAGGCGGTCTTACCTACGTTGATCTGATCGTCGTCCTCGAAGAGATGGGCCGCGTGCTTCTGCCGTCGCCCTTTATCTGGACGGTGATGTTCGCCGAGGCGCTCAAGCGCGCAGGCTCGCCGGCCCGGAAAAAAGAGCTGCTGCCGAAGATCGCCTCGGGCGACCTCGTTGCGACGCTCGCCTACATGGAGCCGTCGGGGCGATGGGACGCCGACGGTATAACGATGCGCGCCGAGCCGGAAGGCGGGGGCTTTCGTCTCGAAGGCAGGAAGCTCTACGTTCCCGACGCGCACGTGGCCGGACAGTTCCTGGTGGCGGCGCGCACCGGCGGTGCGGGCGAGGGCGGAATCACGCTGTTCGTCGTCGATGCGAAGCATAAGAGCGTCGCCGTCACGCCGCTCAAGACGATGGACCAGACGCGCAAGCTTTCGGAAGTCACTTTCACGGGCGTGCACGCCGAGCCGGATGCGGTCGTCGGGCGGGTCAACGAGGGATGGCCGCTGCTGTCGCAGGTTCTGGACCGCGCCAAGGTGATGCTTGCGGCGGAGATGATGGGCGCGGCGCAGAAGGTGCTCGAAACCGCGACCGAATACGCCAAGATTCGCGTCCAGTTCGGCCGCCCGATCGGAAGCTTCCAGGCCGTCCAGCACAAGTGCGCCAATATGCTGCTCGACGTCGAAAGCGCGAAGTCCGTCATCTATTACGCGTCGTGGGCGGTGACCAACGAGGTCCCGGAGGCGCCGCTCGCGGCGGCTACCGCCAAGGCCGCGGCGTCCGACGCGTTTCGGCGCACGGCGAGCGAGGGTATCCAGGTGCACGGCGGGATCGGCTTCACCTGGGAGCACGACATGCATCTGTATTTCAAACGCGCCAAGTCCTCCGAGGTCATCTTCGGCGACGCGAGCTTCAATCGCGCGCAGATGGCGAATCTGCTCGGACTCTAGCGCGGCGGTGTCCGTCATCCTGAGCGAAGTGAGCATCGCGAGCGAAGTCGAAGGATCTCGGACAGCTTCGCGAGAGCGAAGCCGGTACCGGTTCTTCGTTCGCAAAGCGCTCTTCGGCACCCGAATCGACAGAGAGATTTCAAACGCGGGACTCGACCGCGTCCTGTAACCGCAGAGGTTGAATCGATGGCTGAGCAAAGCATCGTTGGCAAGACAGGCAAACCGTTCCGTTTCCCGATCGAATGGAGCAAGGTGCGCGAATTCGCCCGCGCCATAGATCGGA
>JAKAVC010000048.1:48873-67516 GCA_021817345.1 Deltaproteobacteria bacterium
TCACCTGGGAGCACGACATGCATCTGTATTTCAAACGCGCCAAGTCCTCCGAGTTCACCTTCGGCGACGCGAGCTTCAATCGCGCGCAGATGGCGAATCTGCTCGGACTCTAGCGCGGGCTAAACCAAGAGGTTGAATCGATGGCTGAGCAAAGCATCGTTGGCAAGACAGGCAAACCGTTCCGTTTCCCGATCGAATGGAGCAAGGTGCGCGAATTCGCCCGCGCCATCAAGGACCCCAATCCGCTCTACTTCGATCCCGAGCTGGCAAAAAAGGAATGCGGCGGAATTCCGGTCCCGGTCACCTTTCTGCAGGCCGCGGCCTTCTGGCAGGACGAGCAGTCGAGCCCCGGGATGGGCGGCTTCGACCTTCGCCGTATCCTGCACGGCGAGCAGGAGTTCGAATTCTTCAAGCCGATCCTGGTCGGCGACGTGCTGACCGGCGTTGCGCGGGTCGCCAACCTGTTCGAGAAAGAGGGCGGACGCGGCGGCAAGATGCGCTTTCTCGTGGTCGAGACCGAATACACCAATCAGAAAGGCGAGAAGGTGGCGATCGCGCGTTCGACGCTTATCGAAACCGGACAGGCGGTCAAGGCAAGCTGAACCGCGGCGACATCCCGAAGGAGAAATTGCGATGCCGGCAAAGCTCAAATTCGACCAGGTGAAAATCGGGGACGAGATTCCCCCGTTCGTGGTGGAAGGCGTCACTCGCCCGGATTTCGTCCGCTACGCGGGCGCCTCGGGCGATTTCGTCCCGCTCCACTACGATCAGACGTTCGTCGAGGCGGCGGGAATTCCGACCGTCTTCGCCCAGGGTATGTTTACCGCGGGGCTGCTCTCCAAGGCGCTGACGGATTATGTCGGCGTCGGGCAGGTGCGCAAGTTCAAGGTCCGGTTTGCGACCCGCGTATGGCCAGGCGACACGGTTACCTGCCGCGGCAAGGTCACCAACAAGACCGAAAAGAACGGTGAGAAGATAATCGAGGGCGAGCTCGAGGTCGTCAATCAGAAGGGCGAACCCGCGATTAAGGGCTCGTTCGCGGCCGCCTGCGCCTGACACGCGCCCGCCGTCGCGCGCGAAGCGTCGCAGCCGGCGAAAAAGTCGCGATCATCCTGCGATGCCGGAGCCTTCCCACTCCGGCATCGCTGTTTTGCGCGACCCGTGGATCCGCCGCCAAGCCTCGGCGACCAGCCCCGCGACGAGGATTCCTTGATAACTCGGCGGGATTGCGCCAAACAATGGTCGTAGAGAAAGCCGCTGGGACGGGCCGTTCAGCTCTCGGTCCGGCGGCAAGGTGTTTTCTGGAATGGCCGAACCACGTTACATCATAATTCACGGACACTTTTATCAGCCGCCGCGCGAAAGCCCCTGGACCGGACTTATCAGCCCCGAGCCCGGCGCGGTGCCGTTTTCCAATTGGAACGAGCGAATCCTGAGCGAATGCTACACGGCCAACGCCCACGCCCACATGATGGAGGGCACGGTCGTTCACGTCCGCAACAATTACGAGCTGCTCAATTTCGACCTCGGACCGACGCTCGCCTCGTGGCTCGAACGCCACGGCAAGGCCGCCTATCGCGCCTTCAGGCGCGGCGACGAGATAAGCGCCCATGCGCACAACGGCCACGGCAACGCGATCGCGCAGGCCTACAGCCATTCGATTTTGCCGCTGCTTCATCCCGCCGACCGCGAATTGCAGGTCGCGTGGGGAATCGAGGACTTCGTGTTCCGCTTCGGACGGCGGCCCGAAGGAATGTGGATGCCGGAATGCGCGGCTGACGACGACTCGCTGAGCGCGCTTGCGGCGGGCGGGCTCAAGTTCACGATCCTCGGCGACGACCAGGGAACTTTTCGCGGTCCGGGAGCGAAGGATCGCTCGGCGGGACCGTTTCTATGGACGCGCGGCGAACATCGGCTTGCCGTCTTCCGCTTCGATCGCGTCCTTTCCGGTTTGATTTCCTTTGGCGACGGACTCGAAGACGGCGCGAGGCTTGCCGAACGGCTCGCCGAGGCGACGCTCGCTCTCGAACCCGGCGCGGCGCTTCTGATCGCGACTGACGGCGAAACTTTCGGCCATCATAAGCGCAGCGGCGCCGCCGAGCTTGCGCGCGCGATGATGGCGCTTTCGCGGCGCGACGACGTGGTCGTGACCAACTGCTCCGCCTACCTCGCGGCTCATCCGGCGGCCGGTTCGTTCGAGATGAACGGGGCGAGTTCGTGGAGCTGCCCGCACGGAGTCGAGCGATGGCGTTCGGACTGCGGGTGCCGAATCGACCCGGAGACCAGCCAGGCCTGGCGCGCGCCGTTCTTCGACGCGATGGAGTTTGTCAAGAACCACGTGAACGGCGTTTACGACCGGTTCGCGCCGGCGATGGTCGAGAAGCCGGACGCGGCGCTCAAGGAATCCATCCGCCTCTTTATCGATCCGAATCCCGCGGTCCAGGAAGAGTTTTTCGCGCGCCACAAGGTGAGCGACGAGCGCAAACGCGAACGCCTGATGCGTCTGTTTGAGATGGTCAGGGCGGGGCAGGCCGCGCTTACCAGTTGCGCCTGGTTCTTTGACGATTTCGGCGGGCTCGAAGGCCGGGTGGCGCTCAGATGGGCGGCGCGCGCGGTCGAGCTGGCCGCCGAGTTCGCGCCCGGTATCGAGGGGGAACTTTTGACCCGTTTGCGCGAAATCCGTTCCAATCGCCGTGACATCAGCGATGCCGCGACGCTTTATCTGAGTTTGAAGACGCGCGAAGCGCGCGGGAGGATCTAGCCGCCGATGGCCTCTAATCAAACTGCCGATATCGAATCGATTCTTAACGAAGGACGCAAATTTCCCCCCAGCCGCGAATTCTCGAGCCGCGCATGGATCAAAAGCCCCGCCGAATACGAGGATCTGTGCCGGCGCGGTGAGCAGGACCCCGAAGGATTCTGGGCCGAGTGCGCCCGGGAAATTTCCTGGTTCAAGCCATTCGACAAGGTTCTCGAGTGGAAGCTTCCGTTCGCCAAGTGGTTCGTCGGCGCCGAAGTCAATGCCGCATACAATTGTCTCGACCGTCATCTTGCGGGACCGCGCCGCAACAAGGCCGCGTTAATCTGGGAGGGTGAGCCGGGTGATTCGCGCGTGCTGACCTACCAGATGCTCGCCGACGAGGTGGGCAGGTGCGCCAACGCGCTCAAGAGTCTTGGCGTAAAGGCGGGCGACCGGATTGGAATCTACATGCCGATGGTGCCGGAGGCGGCGATCGCGATGCTCGCGTGCGCGCGAATCGGCGCGATTCATTCGGTCGTATTCGCCGGGTTTTCGGCCGAGGCGCTCGCCGAGCGCATGAATGACGCCGAAGCGAAACTGCTCATCACCGCCGACGGCGGATGGCGGCGCGGCCAGGTGGTCGAACTCAAAAATAACGTCGACGAGGCGCTCAAGCGCGCGCAAACCGTGAGCAAATGCCTCGTGCTGAGGCGGGTGGGGAACAAAGTCGATATGCATCGGGGACGCGACCTCTGGTGGGACGATCTGGTCCCCCGGCAAAGCCCCAACTGCAAGGCCGAACGGCTCGACTCCGAGCATCCGCTCTACACGCTCTATACGTCGGGCACGACCGGACGGCCCAAGGGCATCCTGCACACGACCGGTGGCTACCTGGTGCATACGCTCTCGACGATGCGATGGGTCTTCGATCTGAAGGACGACGACATCTACTGGTGCACGGCGGATATCGGATGGGTGACCGGCCACAGCTACACGGTTTACGGACCGCTGGCCGCCGGCGCGACCGTCATCATGTACGAAGGCGCGCCCAATTTTCCCGAGAACGATCGTTTCTGGCAGATAATCGAGAAGTACCGGGTCAGTATCTTCTACACCGCGCCAACCGCGATCCGGACCTTCATCAAATGGGGCGACTCATGGGTCAAGAAACACGACCTCTCGAGCCTCCGCCTGCTCGGCACGGTCGGTGAGCCGATCAATCCTGAGGCGTGGATCTGGTATCACCGCACGATCGGCGCCGAACGATGCCCGATCGTCGATACCTGGTGGCAGACCGAAACCGGCGGAATTATGATAAGCCCGGTTCCCGGCGTGGTGCCGACCAAGCCCGGCTCCGCGACCCGGCCGCTGCCTGGAATCGCCGCCGACGTGGTCACGCGCGAGGGTCAGCCGGTCGGTCCGAACCAGGGCGGCTATCTCGTCGTCAGACGGCCGTGGCCCGGGATGCTGCGGACGATCTTCCGCGACCCCGAGCGCTACAAGCAGCAGTACTTCAGCCAGATCGACGGCATGTACTTCACCGGTGACGGCGCGCGCCGCGACGAGGACGGCTATTTTTGGGTGATGGGCCGGGTCGACGACGTGATCAACGTCTCGGGCCATCGCCTGAGCACGATGGAAGTCGAAAGCGCGCTGGTGTCCCATCCCGCAGTCGCCGAGGCTGCGGTAGTCGGCCGTCCGGACGAGCTTAAAGGGCAGGGAATCATGGCGTTCGTCACGCTCGAAGGCGGGCGAAAGGGCGACGAGAAGCTCAAGAACGAATTGCGCCAGCACGTCGTAAAGGAAATCGGCGCGCTCGCCCGTCCCGATGAAATCCGCTTCACCGACGCGCTGCCCAAGACCCGAAGCGGCAAGATAATGCGCCGCCTGCTGAGACAGATTGCCGCGGGCGACAAAACCCTGGGCGACGTGACCACGCTGGAAGACCTGTCGGTTCTGTCGCGGCTTCGCGAAGACGAAGAATAGGCGGACAAGACGCACGGAAACAAAGAGCGGGCCCGCGGGTCCGCTCTTTTTCTTTGTGGCTTTGCCCGATTCAGCGCGCCGGTATTGGGATGGCCTGCGTACCGATGGTGTTGTTCGCCTGCGCTCCGGCGATGTAAAAGCGCAGCAGCTCGGTAGTGACTTTGGGCCCTCCCGCCGCGACTGTTCCTTCCTGGCGCAGCATCCGGTACGGCGCGTGCGAGTCGAAGTAATAGGTGCTGGTCGGAACGAACCTGTTGATTACGCCCAGCACGAACCCGGGCCACGAAGGCATCAGCGTGCTCACGTTCGGGGTCGTCGAGACCTTGAAGGCGGAAAAAGTGCCGGCCGGAACGGTTATCTGCTGGACACTTTCCACCTTCACCGTCTGCCCGACGTAACCGTAGGGTGAGATCTGCTGGTTCAGCTCGCCACTGGCCCCGTCCCGCAGCGCGCCGAGCACCCGCAGGAAGGCCGCAGGCGGGACCGAATCCGGGTAGATGTCGGACGGGAACTTGACCGCGCCCGCAATCCGCATCGCGGGGTCGTTGCGCCAGAACGAGCTTTTCAGCGCCCGGCCGTTTGCGTCGTACATCGTCCATCCGAACATCGAGCATCCCGCCGACCCCTTGGGAAAAACCCAGAAGGCTACCGAATGGAGGTGTCGGGGCAGGGTGGTCAGCTCGACATGGAGCAGATCCGCTCCGACGGTCTCGGTCCAGGACTTGATGCGGCTCAATTCGGCCCCGGTCTTCGAATCGGTCTGGATCCGCTCATCGATCTCGACCGAGGCGGGAGCAGAGATGCTCTGGACTGCTCGCAACGAGGGAGCGGGCGCGAGAAACCCGCGCTCTTTCAGAATCTGCTCAAGCCGCAAGGAGTGCCGCGCCGCGATCGCCGTCGCGCCTGCGGGAGTTGCAAGAGCCGCCGCGATGAACAGGAGCAGCGAGCCCAAAAAAAACCCTCGGATTCGCAATGTCGTGAAGATTCCCCTGCTATATTTCTGGGTTCAGACCGGAAATCGGTGGCCGTCTCTTCCAGGGAGGGATATCAGGAGGTCGGAAGAACAACTTCGTTCTTAAAGTAACCGATCGAGATAGACGAGCCAAGTGTCGGATGGGAAACATCTCGCGTACTCGTCTGTTAGAGGCGTATTCGCAGAGGCTGGCGCGACGCGATAAGATGGGAAACTTTTTCGCCGCTGACCGGCTTGCCGCAAAGCCGTGGCCGATGATAGGCTCTAACGGCGTGGGCTCGTGCCCACTTTTTTGTTGGTTTGACTTGATGGGTAACCCGGCGCGCGGCCGCTGTCGAACCTTGCCGGGCGGAGAAGGCGGCGGCCGGGGGCTTTGCCGGTGTTAGTGCTGACGCTGAATCCGGTCGCTCGCAAGGTGATGGATCTGCTCGAACCTCACGTCGAGCGCCAGGGATACGAGCTGGTCTTCGTGGAGTTCCGCAAGGGCCCCCGAAGCTCGTTGCTAAGGCTTCTGGTGGACAGGCCCGAGGGCGGAATCAGCCTGAACGACCTCGAACGGTTGAGCCACATTTTGAGCGACCTTTTGGATGTGTACGACCCGGTCGAGGGGCGTTACACGCTGGAAGTGTCCTCGCCGGGGATTAACCGGCCGCTGGCCAAGCTGGAGCACTTCGAGGCTCATCGCGGGCATCGCGTGCGGGTCAGGCTGCTCGCCGCCCGCGACGGGCAGAAGACATTGCTTGGGACCTTGGTTTCGGTGAGCCCGGAGGGTATCGAAATTGACGACGAGCTCGGCAGCAAGCGTCAGGCGGTCGGATTTGGTGAGATACAAGGGGCAAATTACGAACACAACTTTGATGGCTGAGGCTGCGCCGCAGACGCCCGCGAAGCGAGGCGGGTTTTACCCGTGTCGCGGGGTCGACCAGCCCGGGGAGGTGATATGCAGGTTGATCTGAACCGGGTCATCGAACAGGTTTCCAAGGAAAAAGGGATCGACAAGGCTATCGTTATCAACGCGGTCGAGGAAATGATGCACTCGGCTGCGCGGCGCACTTTCGGTCCGGAACGCCGGATCGAGTCGCGCTACAATACCGAGCTCGGCGAAATTGAGCTGTTCGAGATCAAGACCGTCGTCGAGCGTGTTTCCAATAACCTTTCCGAGGCGACCCTTGAAGAGGCTCGCTCCAAGTATGATCCCGACGCGCAAGTCGGCGACGAGATTCTGATCAAGCTCGATACGGCCACGATGGGTCGAATCGCCGCCCAGGCCGCCAAGCAGAATCTCATCCAGCACATACGTGACGCCGAGCGAAAACAGATATACAATGAATTCAAGGACCGGCGGGGGGAAATCGTTTCAGGCATAGTCCAGCGCTTCGAGCGCAAGAATATGATCGTCAACCTCGGACGCACCGAGGCGATCCTTCCTGAAAAAGAGCAGATTCCACACGAGCGCTATCGCCAGGGCGACAGAATTCGCGCCCTTATCACCGAGGTCGATCTGAGCGAGAAGGGCCTTTCGATCGTGCTCTCGCGCACCTCCAACGAATTCCTGATCAAGCTGTTCGAGCAAGAGGTGCCGGAGATGTATGAAGGGATCGTGGAAATCCGGCAATGCGCCCGCGAGCCGGGCGGAAGGGCCAAGGTCGCGGTTTACTCCAAGGACAGCGACGTTGACCCGGTCGGCGCGTGCGTCGGGGTGAAGGGCACCCGCGTCCAGTCTGTCGTCCAGGAGCTGCGCGGCGAGAAAATCGATATCGTGCCGTGGACCGACGACCAGGCCGAACTGGTCTGCCGCGCGCTCGCTCCCGCCAAGGTCTCCAAGGTCGTAATCGACGAGGACGAGCACGCCATGGAAGTGATCGTGCCCGACGATCAGCTCTCGCTTGCGATCGGCAAGCGCGGGCAGAACGTCCGCCTCGCCCATCGGCTGACCGGATGGAAGCTCGACGTGCGCAGCGAGAGCGAGGCCGAGGACGAGGCGCGCGCCGCGCGCGCTTCGCTCAATGCCATCCCCGGCATCGGCGATATCAACGCCGAACTGTTGTTCCAGCTTGGCTTCCGTTCCGCCGAGCAACTGGCCGAGGCTGACGAGGCCTCTTTCGACGTCGAGGGTCTCAGCCGCGAGCGCGCCCATCAGTTGATTCAGGCCGCCCGCGAGCACGTGGCAAGGAAAAAGGCCGAAGAGGAAACCAAGGCGGCACAGGCCGCCGCCGCTGCCGAACAAGCCGCCGAAGCCGCGTCGCCCGAACCGGAAGTCGAGGTGGCGCCGGTTGGCCAGTCGGTCGCGGCCGAAACGGCTTCGGGCGATGCCGAAAAGGAGTCATGAGCCGCGGCGCACTTGCCTCGGATGCGGGAAACGCGGCTTGAAGAGATCGATGATACGGATTGCGGCGCCCCGCGCCGATGTGGTTGCCGACCCCGAAGGGAAAACCCCGGGGCGCGGAGGCTATCTCCATCGCGACGTCGGATGCCTCGAAAAGTTCGAAGCCTCAAGGGTGAAACAATTTCGCTCGCTCAAGGTCCGGATCGATCGCCCGCAAAGATTAAAGATCTCGGAAGAGATACGGCGGTTGCTGGATAGGGCGGCAAAGGTTGAATAGAATAGAATAGATGGCCCGGAAGCGGATCAAAACTCTGGCCAATGAATGGAACGCCACGGTCGAGGACGTGCTCGCCAGTTGCGAACGTCTCAAGCTGGCGCACGCTCATTCGGAGGCGAGCCTGCTTACGCCCGACGAAGCCGAGCGGGTCAAGTCGGACCTGGACGAGCAGGCCCATCGCGATGCCCTTTTGCGTCGAGAGAAAGTCGTAGAAACAAGCGCCGGTACGGTTGTGGAAAAGCGCCTGACGGCGACCGTGATGCGTCGTCGCCATACCGAAACCCCGGCAGGCCCGGAGAGCCCGGCTGAGGCTCCCGCACCATTTCAATTCGAAGCACAGGAGCCTGCCGAGGCGCCTTTCGTAGCTCCAATCTTCGAGGAAAGTTCCCAACCCAAGATGGAGACTCCCGCGCTGCTCGAAACCGAGCAGCTTTTGCCGCAGCCAGTGCCTGAAACTCCGGCGTCGGCGGTGGCCGAACAATCCGCCGCCCCCGAGCGTCCCGCCGTTGCCGAAGCCGTGGCCACTGTTGCCGAAGAAGCCAAAGCGCCTGTTGCGGCTCCTGAGCCGCCGCTCCCGTCGCCGCCGATGCCGCGGCCTGGTCACGAACCACGTGTCGAGCGGCGCGAGCCGGTCCGGGTGGCACCGCGCGAAGAACTGCGAAGGCCAAAGCCGCCGGCACGTCCCGAACGCCCGGCGCCCGTGGTACGGCCTATCAGCCAGCGTGGAACGATAGACCTGACTCGCGGAGCCCATCCCTCGGCGCCGACGCTCGACGATGGGCAGCGCGGTCCCAAGGTGCTGGGCAAGATCGATTTGAAGGCAAAGCCACCGCCGCCGCGTCCGCCCGTGGCGCTGGCGCGCGTTCAACAACAGCCGCAACGTCCGGCTTCAGGCCCGAGGTTTGGCGGCGCTCCGCCGGCGCCGCCGCCGGTGGAGATGCCGTTGCAGCCGGGTGCGACGAAACCGGGCGGTCCGGGGCGCGCGTTCAAGAAAAAGAAGGTCGTCAAGAAGGACTCCGGTGATTTTCTCGCCGAGCGCGAGATGCGCGGCCTGCGCGTTCCGAAAAAGCGCAGGGCGCTTCCCGGCAAGGAACAGAAGAGAACCGAGATAACCACGCCCAAGGCCTCCAAGCGCGTGGTCCGAATCACTGAGGGCGTTACGGTCGGCGACCTGGGCCGCTCGATGGGCGTCAAGGCCGGGGATCTGATCAAGAAGCTGATGCAGCTCGGCCAGATGGCGACGCTCAACCAGGTGCTCGACGTCGATACCGCTTCGTTGCTAGCCAGCGAATTCGGCTACACGGTCGAGAACGTCGCCTTCGACGTCGAACAGGCTATCGAGGAAGAAGAGCAGGTCGCGGGTGAGAGCGTCCCGCGTCCACCGGTGGTCACCGTCATGGGCCATGTTGACCATGGCAAGACCTCGCTGCTCGACGCGATTCGCCATACCAGCGTGACGGCTGGAGAATACGGCGGAATCACGCAGCATATCGGCGCGTACACCGTCGAGGCGAACGGCCGTTCGATAACGTTTGTCGATACGCCGGGCCACGAAGCGTTCACCGCGATGAGAGCACGCGGCGCCAAGGTCACCGATATCGTCGTGCTGGTGGTCGCGGCCAACGAAAGCGTGATGCCGCAGACGGTCGAGGCGGTCAACCATGCGCGCGCCGCGGGTGTCCCGATTATCGTCGCAATCAACAAGATCGATCTCCCTGACGCGAACGTTGATCGCGTCAAGCAGAAACTGACCGAAATCGGCCTCATCCCCGAGGACTACGGAGGCGAGACGATTACGGTTCCGGTCTCCGCGCGCACCGGCGAGGGAATCGACCGGCTGCTCGAGATGATCCTGCTCCAGGCCGACCTGATGGAGCTCAAGGCAAATCCCGAGCGTGGCGCGCGTGGGACGGTTATCGAATCGCAACTCGACCGCGGACGGGGTCCGGTTGCCACGGTTCTTATCCAAGAAGGGACGCTTCGCCAGGGCGATCCATTCGTCTGCGGCACCTCCTACGGGCGGGTTCGCGCGATGGTCAACCATCTTGGCCAGCGCGTGACGGAAGCGGGCCCGTCAACGCCGGTCGAAATTTTCGGCCTCTCCGACGTTCCCGAGCCGGGAACCCAGTTCGTCGCGGTCGCGGAGGAGTCCAAGGCGCGCCAGGTTGCCGAGTATCGCCGCTCGAAACGGCGCGAAGGCGAACTTCAGAAGACCAGCCGCGTGTCGCTCGAGGATCTGAGCGAGCGGATGCGGGCGGGCGAAGTAAAGGAACTCAAGGTCATTATCAAGGGCGACGTTCAAGGCTCGGTCGAAGCTCTTCAGAACGCGCTTGAGCGGCTGTCCACCCCTGAGGTCAAGCTCCAGGTGCTGCACGGCTCGGCAGGCGCGATTTCCGAGACCGACGTCACGCTCGCCGCGGCGTCCAAGGCGATTATCGTCGGTTTCAACGTCAGGCCCGAGCCCAAGGCGGCTCAGCTTGCGGAAAACGAAGGCGTCGAGATTCGCCTCTACACGGTCATCTACGAGGCTATCGACGATATCCGTGAAGCGATGGAGGGTCTGCTGGCGCCGACCTATCGCGAGAAGACGCTCGGGCGCGCCGAGGTGCGCAAAACCTTCACGGTTCCGGGTGGCACGGTTGCGGGCTCGATGGTTCTTGATGGAAAAGTGGTCCGCGGAGGCAACGCGCGGCTGGTGCGCGACGGTCGCGTGGTCTTCGAAGGAAAGGTCGGTTCGCTCAAGCGCTTCAAGGATGACGCCCGCGAAGTACAGGCCGGCTATGAGTGCGGTATCGGGCTGGAGAACTTCAACGACATCAAGCCGGGCGACATAATCGAAAGCTACGAACTCGAAGCGGTCCTGCGCAAGCTCGAACCGGCGAAATCGGCGGCGATGCGCGGGCAGGCGTCGATGGAGAAACAGCTCCACACCTGACGTCTGCGAAAGCGGAGACCAGCGCCAAGCGGTCTCCGCGAAATGTTTTCAGGAGGAGGGGCGGTCCCATGGTCGTCGGTGTTTTGCGGCTCACCCTTTTTCTGCCGGAAAACCATTCTTTGAAAGGCAAACGCCAGGTTTTGCGGGCCATCAAGGACCGGGTCCGCAACAAGTTCAACGTCTCGATAGCGGAGGCCGACGGACACGATCTGTGGCAGCGCGCCGAACTCGGCATCTGCCAGGTCGGGACCGATCGCGCCTTCGTCGATTCAGCGCTGCGCGAGGTCGTCAATTTCATCGAAAGACTCGGACTCGCGCCGCTCGGCGAAGAAGATCTGGAACTTATCAACTGCTGACGCGCGCGGACGGATGATGGCGCCACGGTCGCCATTCAAGACGGCCTGCGCCCGGAGTCGTTTTCAGTGAGCGAAGCCAGACGGCCCGAGCGGGTCGCGGAAATGGTGCTGCGGGAGCTCTCCGCGATTCTTGCGCGGGAACTGAAGGACCCGCGGCTTCGCGGTGTAACCCTGACGCACGTCGAGATGGACGACGACCTGCGTCACGGACTGGTGTTCTTTTCCCATCTAGAGGGCGCGGAGCGCGCGGAGACGGCGCTGGCCGGATTCAAAAGCGCACGCGGATTCATCCGCCGCGAAATCGCGCGGGCGCTCAACCTGCGTTACGCGCCGGAACTCGACTTTCGCCACGATCGCGGAATCGAACGGGCCGCGCGAATCGACGAATTGCTGCGCCGCACGCGCGAGAATCGATAACTCGCCGCTCCAGGAGATAATCCGTGCGCGGTTGTTCGCCGTGATTTCCACGCTTTAACGTGCCTGTCGACAATTCTTTGACGCTGCTCTTGCGAACCGGGCGACAACCGTCTAATTAAGGGTTTCAACCGAACGGTTGGTTAAATTTGCGAATAGATCGGCTCGGGAAATATAAAGCCTCTTTGCCGCACGAAGAGTGTTATTGTGGCGAAAGAGCCGCTCCGGCCGACTGAAAAAGCTCACCTCCCCCACCCAAGAGGCGGGGAGTGGACCCCCGGCCCCAAAAGGGAATCTCCACTCCCCGCCGACCCATTGGCAGCTTAATCTCTCCGCCATTATCCGCTAAGGTCGTGCTCCTGCCCGTATGCATGGAATTATTCTGATCGACAAACCAGCGGGAATTACTTCAGCCGAGGTCGTTCGCCGTATCAAGGCGCGAATCAAGCCGTCGCGCGTGGGACATCTCGGCACGCTCGATCCGTTCGCCACCGGCGTGCTGCCTATCCTGGTCGGCGACGCGACCAAGCTCGCGCCGATGCTTGAGGGTGGCGACAAGGAATACGAAGGGCTGATAAGGCTCGGCCAGGAGACGGACACTCTCGACCGCGACGGCAAGGTGGTGTGCGAAGCCCCGGTTCCCTCGATTGGCGAGGCGAACTTGCGCGCGGCCGAGCGCCGCTTCAGCGGGCGAATCGAGCAGACGCCGCCGATCTACTCGGCGCTCAAGCGCGGCGGGGTGCGGCTTTACGAGCTTGCGCGCCGCGGCGTCGAAGTCGAGCCGCCCGCGCCCCGCACGATCGAGATCAAGCGCATATCACTGGCGTTCGAAGCGCCCGACGCGCTTCGCTTCTCCGCAGTTTGCTCGCCCGGAACCTACGCGCGCTCGCTTGCGCGCGACGTTGGGGTCGCGCTCGGGACCGTGGCCCATCTGTTCGAGTTGCGCCGGATTCGCAACGGTAATTTTCATCTGAAGGACGCGATTTCGCTCGACGACGCGCTCGTTGCGCTTGCGGGCCGGGGCGAAATCCCGCTCATTCCGCTTCGCGAGGCTCTCGGCGGGATGCCGGAAGTCGCGGTCGATGAGCGAACCGAAATCCGGCTTCGAAACGGCGACGCGCGCGCGCTCGACGGGACGGTGCCGGTCGGCGCCGAGACCTTCAAGATTGTCCGGGACGGGCGGCTGGTTGCGGTGGCTAAGGCGACCTCGCGGGTGACGGCAGCGATCGTGCGGGTTTTTTCGCCCGGATAGATTCAAAAATAGCAATTCGAGATGTATCCGGCGCCGACTCAGGGCTCGTACTTTACTACCGCGAATCCGTCTGTTAACTTCTTCGGACAACAAGGAAGAGAAGGAAGAGAAAAGACTCCTGATGCCTCTCTCGGTCTCCCGCAAGCGGGAATACGTTGAAGCCTACGCGCGCAGTCCCAAGGACAGCGGTTCGCCCGAAGTGCAGGTCGCACTGCTCACGGGACGTATCGAGCAGCTTACCCAGCATCTCTCCACGCATAAGAAAGATCATCACTCGCGGCGTGGTCTGCTTCGGCTGGTAGGGCAGCGCCGCCGCCTGCTCGATTACCTGCGCTCGCGCGATTTTGCCCGCTATCGTGAAGTGATCGAGAAGCTCGGCATCCGGAGATAGGCCGCATTCGCGCCGCTGCGGAGTCATCGCGGAACCCGCGATGTATCGCCCGGCCCAATCCGAAGCCACCGGGCTTGCCCGGAGCAGGGTTTTGCCCGAGGCGGCTTATGCTGCCGAGTCACCTTCCTCAGGTGAGTCCAAATGTACAGAAAATTAGAAATTGAATTTGCGGGGCGTCCGCTTTCGCTCGAAACCGGCCGTCTTGCGAAACAGGCGCATGGGGCGGTGCTCGCGCAGTACGGCGAGACGATGGTGCTCGCGACGGTGGTCTCGGCCTATGAGGCGCGGCCACAGATCGATTTCCTGCCACTCACGGTTGATTACCAGGAAAAGACCTTCGCGGCGGGCAAGATCCCTGGCGGATTCTTCAAGCGTGAGGGCCGGCCCTCCGAGAAGGAAATTCTGACCTCGCGGCTTATCGACCGCGCGATGCGCCCGCTGTTTCCCAAGGGCTACGACCGCGAGACCCAGATTATCGTCACGGTGCTCTCCGCGGATCGCGACAACGATCCGGACATCCTGTCGATTATCGCCGCCTCGGCCGCCCTGCAGGTTTCCGATATCCCGCATGACGGCCCGGTCGCCGCGGTCAGGATGGGCCGAATCGATGGCAATATCCTCGCCAATCCCCTGCTCGGGGAGATCGACAAGAGCGATATTTCGATGGTCGTCGCGGCCAAGCCCGACGCTATCGTGATGCTCGAAGGCGGCGCGCGTATCGTCGAAGAGGACTCGGTCCTCGAGGCGATCTTCAAGGCGCACGAGGATATGGCGCCCATCTTTGAGATGCAGCAGGAGCTGCGACGGCTTGCCGGCAAGCCCAAGCGCGAGTTTGCGCCCAAGGTTCTTGACCAGGAGCTGCTTGCCGCGGTGCGCGAAGTTGCCGGACGCGACGTCGAGGCCGCGGTCGAGGTTGGAGACAAGAAGGAGCGGCGCGAGGCGATGGACGCGGTGGTCGAGAAGGCCGTGCTCGCTCTGGCCGAACGTTTTCCGGATCGTTCGAGCGAAATCGAGGCGGCCTGCGAGTACCTGATTCGCCAGCAGGTCCGCCGCGCGATTATCGTGAACGACCGGCGCATCGACGGCCGCAAATCGACCGAGATTCGCCAGCTTAGCGCGCAGGTCCAGGTGCTGCCGCGCACTCACGGCTCGGCTCTTTTCCAGCGCGGCGAGACTCAGGCGCTTGCGACCGCGACGCTCGGAACCTCCTCGGACGAACAGAAGATCGACGCGCTTTTGGGCGAGCGCTACAAGAAATTCATGCTCCACTACAACTTCCCGCCGTTCTCGACCGGCGAGGTCAAGTTCCTGCGCGGCCCCTCGCGCCGCGAGATCGGGCATGGCGCGCTCGCCGAACGAGCGCTGGTCCCGGTGCTGCCCGCCGAAGAGGAGTTTCCCTACACGATTCGGGTCGTGTCGGAGGTGCTCGAATCGAACGGCAGCAGCTCGATGGCGACGGTGTGCGGCGGAAGTCTCGCGCTGATGGACGCAGGCGTGCCGGTCAAGGCCGCAGTGGCCGGAATCGCGATGGGGCTCGTCAAGGAAGGCGAGCAGGTTCGCGTTCTGACCGACATTCTTGGCGACGAGGACCATCTCGGCGACATGGATTTCAAGGTTGCGGGAACCTCCACCGGCGTGACCGCAATCCAGATGGACAACAAGGTCGGCGGCATCACGCGCGACGTGATGCATCGGGCGCTGATGCAGGCGCGCGACGCGCGGCTGTTCGTTCTTGGCGTGATGCAGAAGGCGCTGGCCAGCCCGCGCAAGGAAATCTCCGCCTACGCGCCGCGAATCGTCACGCTCCATATCAAGCCCGACAAGATTCGCGACGTTATCGGCCCCGGAGGCAAGGTAATCCGCGCGCTCGTCGAAGAGACCGGCTGCAAAATCGACGTCGAAAACGATGGCACCGTGCTTATCGCCTCGACCGAAGGCGCCGCGATGGAACGCGCGATCGAGGCTATCCAGGCGATCACGGCCGAGCCCGAAGTCGGCAAGATTTATAAGGGCAAGGTCGTGCGGGTGGTCGATTTCGGCGCATTCGTGGAGATCCTGCCCGGAACCGACGGATTGCTGCACATCTCGCAACTCTCCGACCAGCGCGTTCGCCGCGTCGAGGACGTCGTCAAGGAAGGCGACGAGGTGATGGTGAAAGTCCTCGACGTTGACCGCAGCGGCAAGATCCGGCTCTCGCTGCGCGAAGCGATGCAGGAACTGGCGCAGAAGAAGGAATAATAGAGCCGGCATGATGCGAAAGAGCGTCCTTCCCAACGGCGTCCGCGTCCTGACCGAAGCGATGCCGCAGATGGTCTCGGCGACCATCGGGATCTGGGTCGAGAACGGTTCGCGCTACGAGACGACGCGCCAGAACGGAGTCTCGCACTTCATCGAGCATCTTCTCTTCAAGGGCACCAAAAAGCGCACCGCCGCGCAAATCGCCGAAGAGATGGACTCGATCGGCGGCGTGCTCAACGCCTTCACCGGCAAGGAATACACCTGCTACTACGCCAAGGTGCTCGGCGAACATTTGATGATGGCGACCGACCTGCTCGCCGACATCTTTCTCGAATCGGTTTTCGATCCCGCCGAGATAGAGCGCGAGCGCCAGGTCGTTATCCAGGAGATATCGCAGGCCGAGGATACGCCTGACGACTTTATCCACGACCTCTTCAGCCTCCACTTCTGGCAGGGACATCCGCTCGCCCTTCCGATTTTCGGCTCGGCCGAGACGGTCAACTCGTTCGACCGCGACGCGGTCGTCTCGTTCATGTCCGAGCGCTACAAGGCCGGGCGGATCTTTATCGCCGCCGCGGGCCAGGTCGATCACGATGAACTGGTCGCGGCCTGCAAGCGCTACTTCGGCGCTATCGAGGCCGACGGAAAAGGCGACGCGGTCGTGGCCCCGGGCGTCCATCCGAACATCCTCAACTACGAGAAACCGCTCGAGCAGGCCCATCTGGTGATCGGCGGGCCCGGCCTGAGCCATGCGGATCGGCTGCGCTACGCGGGTTACGTGCTCAACACCGCGCTCGGCGGCGGGATGTCGTCGCGGCTGTTCCAGGAGGTGCGCGAGAAGCGCGGCCGCGTCTACAGCATCTACTCGTTCATGGCTTCCTGCCGCGACTGCGGTTACCTTGCCGTGTATGCCGGAACCAATCCCGAGTGGGTCGATGAAGTGCTCGAAGTGACGCTCAAGGAGCTGCGCAAGGTTGCGCGCGACGGTATCTCGGCGGTCGAGCTCGAGCGCGCCAAGAGCCAGATCAAGGGCAACATGCTGCTCGGCCTGGAATCCAGCGACAGCCGGATGAACCGGATCGCGCGCAACGAGATCTATTTCCGGCGCGACGTTCCGATCGAGGAACTGGCCGCGGGTATCGAAGGAGTCACCAACGATCAAATCGTTGAGGTCGCCAGCGCATGCTTTCGGCCGGACGCGATGGCGATGGTGATGCTCGGCGACCTGAAAGGGCGCAAGATCGGCCCCGACGTCTGGTCCGTCCTGGCCTAGAAGGACAACTTCTTTTCCTCCGCCTGCTGTAACGCGGACACAAGGCGCGTCCCGCGGCTGATAACCGTGCCTCGTCCGCCTTGCCCCGGATGGCTGAATCTGATTTGGATACGGCTTTCGGAATTAGCTTTGCTGCTGGTTTCGGTTTCCAATGCGACCGGTTATCAAAGTAATGCGAGTCAGAAAGAGTGCGTTGCCGCTGCCCGCGTATCAAACCGCGCACGCGGCCGGAATGGACCTGATGGCCGACGTGGAAGCGCCCGTCACGCTTAAGCCGGGAGAGCGCGCCGCGATTCCCACGGGCGTCGCGCTCCAGATACCCGAGGGCTTCGAAGGCCAGGTTCGCCCGCGCAGCGGACGAGCGATTTCCGAGGGTCTTGCCCTGGTCAACGCGCCGGGCACAATCGACGCGGATTATCGCGGCGAGGTAAAAGTGCTACTCATAAATCTCGGCGATCGTCCGATCGAAATCCGCCCCGCCGACCGAATAGCCCAGTTGGTGGTCGCGCCGGTGGCGCGGGTGGAAGTCCGGGAGGTTGAGAGGCTTGAGGACAGCGTGCGCGGGCCCGGCGGCTTCGGCCACACCGGGCGCTGAAGGCATTTGCCGAGAGCCTGTTTTCGATTGCGATGAATTCAAGGGAATTCGATCTTGACCTTGCGCTCACCGCGGTAAGCCCGGTCGATGGGCGATATCGGAGCCGCACCCGCGAACTCGAGGGCTACTTCAGCGAGTTTGCGCTTTTCCGCTACCGCGTGCGGGTCGAGGTGGAGTGGTATATCGCGCTTGCCGCGAACCCGAAAGTTGAAAGCCTGAAGCCGCTGAGCGCGGCGACCGCGCGAAAGCTGCGCGCGATATACACGTCATTCTCGCTGGCCGACGCGCGGCGCGTGAAAGCGCTTGAAGCTGAAACGAATCATGACGTCAAGGCGGTCGAGTATTTCGTCAAGGAGCGGGTCGCGGCGATCGATCGTTCGCTGCCGGTCGAGATGGTGCATTTCGCCTGCACCTCGGAGGACATCAACAACCTCAGCTACGCGCTCATATGTTGAAGGAGTTCTCCGAGAACGAGCTTCTTCCGCGCCTTTCCTCGCTTACCGGACGGATAGCCACGATGGCGCATCGGTTCAAGAGCGTTCCGATGATGGCGCGAACGCACGGGCAGGAAGCCTCGCCGACCACGGTCGGCAAGGAGATGGCGATATTCGCCGCGCGGCTCGAACGGCAGACAGGCCAACTGCGGCGCCAGGAGTATCTCGGCAAGTTCAATGGCGCAGTCGGGAATTTCAACGCGCACGTCAGCGCCTACCCCGAGGTGGATTGGATCGAGCAGTCGAAGAGCTTCGTTGAGAGCTTCGGCCTGGTATGGAATCCGCTCACCACGCAGATCGAAAGCCATGATTTTCTTGCCGAGATGTTCGCGAACATCTCGCGCATAAACCGCATCCTGCTCGGCTTCTGCCGCGACATGTGGGCCTACATCG
>JAKAVC010000084.1 GCA_021817345.1 Deltaproteobacteria bacterium
GCTGTTCAACTACTTTAAGCAACTGTTCGCGCAGGTTACCAATCCGCCTATCGATCCGATCCGCGAGGAGATGATCACCTCCGCCGAGACCACGATCGGCGCGGAGCAGAACCTGTTCGAAGAGAGCCCGCTTCACTGCCGCCAGCTGAGGCTCAAGGCTCCAGTTCTGACCAATGAAGAGATGGCCGCGATAAAGAGCCTCGACCGTCCCGGGCTGCGCGCCATAACGCTCTCGACGCTATACCCGGTCAACGAGGGGGCGACCGGGATGCGCGCGGCGCTCGACAGGCTCTGCCGCGAGGCTTCCGAAGCGATCGCGAACGGCTACACGATAATCGTTCTCTCCGACCGCGGAATCGACGCCGAGCATGCGGCGGTTCCGATACTGCTCGCCAGCGCCGGCGTGCATCATCACCTGATCCGCGAAGGCACCCGCACCCGTGCGGGGCTGGTCGTCGAGTCGGGCGAGCCGCGCGAGGCGATGCACTTCTGCCTGCTGATTGGCTACGGCGCGGGCGCGGTCAACCCATATCTTGCGTACGCAACGCTCGCCGAGATGATCCGCGACGGGCGGCTCGATATCGATCCCGACGAGGCGGTCCACAATTTCGTAAAGGCCGTCACCAAGAGCCTGATCAAGGTCGCCTCCAAGATGGGCATCTCGACCATCCAGAGCTACCGCGGCGCGCAGATCTTCGAGGCGATTGGCCTCGAAAAGGACCTGATCGATCGTTACTTCACGTGGACCGCGTCGCGCGTGGGCGGAATCGGGCTCGAGGAGATCGCGGCGGAGACCGCCGCCCGGCATCGCTACGCTTTCAAGATTGCCGCCAATCTCGATGGCGAACTCGATCCCGGCGGCATGTATCAATGGCGGCGGCGCGGCGAGTTCCACATGTGGAACCCGAACACCATCGCCAAGCTCCAGCACGCCGTGCGCTCCGGCAACTACCGGCTCTTCAAGGATTACGCGCGCATCGTCGATGAGGACAGCCGGCGTCTGGCGACGCTTCGCGGGCTGTTCAAGTTCGTGCAGACTCGCCCGCCGGTGCCGCTCGAGGAAGTCGAGCCGGCCGCCGAGATAGTCAAGCGCTTCAAGACCGGCGCGATGTCGTTCGGTTCGATCAGCAAGGAGGCGCACGAAACCCTTGCTATCGCGATGAACCGGATCGGCGGCAAGAGCAATACCGGCGAGGGCGGCGAGGATCCCGAGCGCTTCGAGCCCGATCCCAACGGCGACTGGCGCCGAAGCGCGATCAAGCAGGTCGCCTCGGGACGTTTCGGCGTTACCAGCAACTATCTCGTCAACGCCGACGAGCTTCAGATCAAGATGGCGCAGGGCGCCAAGCCGGGCGAAGGCGGACAGCTTCCCGGCCACAAGGTCGACGAGGTGATCGCGCGCATCCGCTACTCGACGCCGGGCGTGGGGCTGATCTCGCCGCCGCCGCATCACGATATCTATTCGATCGAAGACCTCGCCCAGCTCATCCACGACCTGAAGAACGCGAACAATCGCGCGCGCGTCAGCGTCAAGCTGGTCGCCGAAGTCGGCGTCGGGACCGTCGCCGCGGGCGTGTCCAAAGCCAAGGCCGACGTGGTCCTGATAAGCGGGCATGATGGCGGTACCGGCGCCTCGCCGCTCCAGTCGATCAAACACGCCGGCATCCCGTGGGAGCTTGGCCTTGCGGAAACGCAGCAGATCCTCGTGATGAACGATCTGCGCGGACGCATCCGCGTCGAGACCGACGGCCAGCTCAAGACCGGACGCGACGTCGCGATCGCGTGCCTGCTCGGCGCCGAGGAATTCGGCTTCGCAAGCTCCGCGCTCATCGCCGAAGGCTGCATCATGATGCGCGTCTGCCATCTGAACACCTGCCCGGTCGGAATCGCGACCCAGGACCCCGAATTGCGCAAGCGCTTTGCCGGCAAGCCAGAGCACGTCGTCAACTTCATGATGTTCGTCGCCGAACAGACCCGCGAATATATGGCTGAACTCGGCTTTCGCACCATCGACGAGATGGTCGGGCACGTCGAATGCCTCGATTTCGACGACGCGATCGAGCACTGGAAGGCGCGCAAGGTCGATCTCAGCCAGATCCTTTTCAAGCCCGAGGTCGCGCCCGATGTCGCGATCCATTGCGTCACGCATCAGGATCACGGGCTCGAAGACGCGCTCGACAACCGGCTTATCGAGCTCGCGCGCGAGGCGCTGGAAAATCGCAAACCGGTCGAAATCCGTCTTCCGATCCGGAACTCGAACCGCACCGTGGGCACGATGCTTTCGGCCGAGGTTTCGCGCCGCTACGGCGACGAGGGACTTCCGCCTTATACGATCCAGTGCCACTTCAAGGGCTCCGCGGGGCAAAGCTTCGGCGCGTGGCTTGCGCCCGGCGTTGCGATGTACCTGGAGGGCGACGCCAACGACTACTGCGGCAAGGGCCTTTCGGGAGGGTTTATCGCGGTGCGCCCGCCGCGCGAAGCGACCTTCAAGGCCGAAGAGAACATCCTCATCGGCAACGTTGCGCTCTACGGCGCGACCGGGGGCGAGGCCTTCTTCCGCGGCGTTGCGGGAGAGCGCTTTGCGGTGCGCAACAGCGGCGCAACGACCGTCGTCGAAGGCGTGGGCGACCACGGATGCGAATACATGACGCGCGGCCTGGTGGTCGTGCTCGGCAGGACCGGACGCAATTTCGCGGCTGGGATGAGCGGCGGAATCGCTTACGTGCTCGACGAGGACGGCGGCTTCGCCTCGCGATGCAACATGGGGATGGTCGAGCTTGGCCCGGTGACGTGGGACGAGGAAATCCACCGGCTTCGCGCCCTCATAGCGCGCCATCATCAGTACACTGAAAGCACGCTGGCCAGCCGCGTACTGGAGCGCTGGGACGAGTATCTCGGCAAGTTCGTCCGGGTGATACCGACCGAGTATCGCAGGGTGCTCGAAGCGCAGCATCTCAATGTCAAATCCGACATGGCGCGGCTTGCCGCGGTCTGACGCGGCGCGCGCAAACCGGCTCGCGGGTGGAATCATCCAAACGGCATCTGGGAGAACCGCTTAGATGGGAAAGATAACGGGCTTCATGGAGTTCAAGCGCGAGAACGCTTCCAAGCGCCCCGTCGAGGAACGCGTGAAGGACTGGCGCGAAATCGAGCTCAAGATGCCCGAAGAAAAGCTTCGCCTTCAGGGCGCGCGATGCATGGACTGCGGTGTCCCGTTCTGCCACAAGGGATGCCCGCTCGGTAATATTATTCCCGACTGGAACGATCTCGTTTATCGCGGCCGATGGAAGGAAGCGATCGAGCGCCTGCACTCGACCAACAATTTCCCCGACTTCACCGGCCGCATCTGCCCCGCTCCATGCGAGGAAGCGTGCGTTCTCAACATCAATAACGACCCCGTCACAATCAAGCTAATCGAAAAGAGCATCATCGAGCACGCCTGGGAGCACGGATGGGTTGTGCCGATGCCCGCCGAGCGCAAAACCGGCAAAAGCGTCGCGGTCGTCGGGTCGGGCCCGGCCGGGCTTGCCTGCGCGCAGCAACTTGCGCGTGCGGGCCATGCGGTCACGGTGTACGAGCGCGACGACCGGATCGGCGGTCTTTTGATGTACGGGATTCCCGACTTCAAGCTCGAAAAGCGCATCGTCACGCGCCGCCTCGCGCAGTTGCGCGCCGAAGGCGTCGAGTTCGTCACCGGATGCCATGTCGGACGCGACATCGACGCCGACGCGCTCGGCGCGAAGCACGACGCGATCGTGATTGCGGTCGGCGCGACCAAGCCGCGCGATTTGCCGATTCCCGGCCGCGAGCTCAAGGGAATCCATTTCGCGATGGAATTCCTGCCGCAGCAGAACAGGCGCAACCAGGGCGACATCATTCCCGAGGATGTTTCGATAACCGCGGCGGGAAAACGCGTCGTCATCCTGGGCGGCGGCGATACCGGCTCCGACTGCCTCGGAACCTCGAATCGCCAGGGCGCGGTCAGCGTCCACCAGTTCGAGCTTCTGTCGATGCCGCCGGCGCGTCGCACCGCGGAGATGCCGTGGCCCGAGTGGCCGATGATCCTTCGCAGCTCAAGCTCGCACGAGGAGGGCGTCATCCGCGACTGGAGCATCAACACCAGGCGCTTCTCGGGCGACGACAAGGGCCACGTGCGAAAGCTCCACGGAGTGCGGCTCAAGTGGAAGCGCGACAACGGCCGCATGGCGATGGAGGAAGTGCCGGGCAGCGATTTCGAACTCGATTGCGACCTCGTGCTTCTCGCGCTCGGATTCCTCGGTCCCGAGACCGACTCAGTCATCGCGCAACTCGGGCTCAAGCTCGACCAGCGCGGCAACGTGCTGTGCGACAATTACCAGTCGAGCGTGCCGAACGTGTTCGCGGCCGGCGACGCGCGTCGCGGACAGTCGCTGGTCGTGTGGGCGATCTGGGAAGGACGCGAGTGCGCGCGCGCGGTCGACGCCTACCTGATGGGGCAGACCTTCCTGCCCGCCAGCCCTGAGCTGTAATCGGACCCGCCGCGACCCCATCCGGTCGCGCGCCACGAGGGAGGAACGCGCCCGCCAATGCTCCGGCTCTACGACTATCTGCCGTCGGGAAACGGCTACAAGGTGCGCCTGCTGCTGACGCAGCTTGGAATCCCGTTCGAACGGGTCGAACTCGATATCGTCAAAGGCGAAACCCGCACTCCGGAATTTCTCGGCAAGTTTCCGAACGGACGAATCCCTGCGGTTGAACTCGAAGACGGCCGGCGCCTGTTCGAGTCAAACGCGCTGCTTTGGTATTTCGCGGAGGGTACTCGGTTTCTGCCCGCCGGGCGGATGGAGCGCGCGGAGGTGCTCCAGTGGTTTTGCTTCGAGCAGTACAGCCATGAGCCGAATATCGCGAGCCTGCGCTACCTGGTGAGCCATCCCGAGTTGCAGGATCCGCGGCGCGCGCTTTTCGACAGGATGCTGCGGCTTGGGAATGACGCGCTCGCCGTGATGGAACGGCATCTTGGCACGCGCAAATGGTTCGTCGGCTCCCGCTATTCGATCGCGGATATCGCGCTCTACGCGTACAGCACGTCGCCGCCGAGGGCGGATACGATCTCGCGGGCTATCCGGCGATTCGCCGATGGCTCGAGCGCGTTCGCGCCGAGCCGCGCCATATCGCGATAACCGACCAGGCCGGCACGCCCGCTTCGCGCTGAATCCTACGCGGAATGCGGCATGCGCCGCTCACTGCGCGCGCAAGGCGGCTTCGGCGCGCGCCGGCTCGATTTCGCCGTAACGCGTAAGCGGCTCGAACAGATCGAGCGCGACCCGCTCGCCCGACGTGATTCCGCGCAACGGGCGATGCGTCAGGCGCGCGCGGATGAACAACTCCGCGACGACCGCCTTGCGCGCACTCGCACGGTTTTTGAGTTCCCACTCCGCTTCTTCGAGCAAAAGCGCCGCCTGGGCGACATCGGCGAGGTAGGCGGTGAAGCTTCGCGCGCGAAGTTGCGCAAGATCGCGTTCGGCGCGTGACAGGAACTGAAGCGCCTCGCGCAGTTCCGAAAGAGCGCCGGCCACGGTTCCGCGCGCCGCCTCGAGCGCCGTCGCGCTGACTGAAAGGCGCGCCTCGATACTGCCGAAGAGCATCTTCACCACCTGCTCGTTCCTGAGCGCGCGCATCACGTCGAGGCTGATGATATTTTCGGTGCCTTCCCAGATAGTGTGGCACTGCGCGTCGCGCAATTGCCGCGCTACCGGCCAGTTTTCGATATAGCCGTTGCCGCCGTGCACCTCGACCGCCTGCGAGGCAAGCTCGACTCCACGCCGGGTGGCACGGAATTTCGCAAGCGGCACGAGCAGCCGCGCGAGCGGACCGTCGTCTGCGGTTGCGGCGAACACCAGCGCGGCAGCCGCTTCCAGTTCGACCACCATCCCGACCAGCGTCTCGCGCATCATCGGCAGATCCTGCAGCAGGCGCCCGAAGGCGCTCCGATGCGCGGCGAAGATGGCGGATTCCAGAAACGCGCGCCGCATGATTCCGAGCCCCATCACCGAGACTCCGTGGCGCGAGTCGTTTACCATCTCCATCATCCGGTTGATTCCGCGCCCGTCGAGCGCGGCCTCGGCTGCCGCGTCCTCGCCCGCCATCAGGTGGGCTTCCGCGTCCACGAAATCGACTTCGGCGGTGGGCACGGCGCGGGTGCCGAGTTTGTCCTTGAGGCGGCGGATGTGGATTCCGTTGCGCCGTCCATCGCGCCGAAAGCGCGGGACCAGGAACAGCGCGACGCCCTTGAGCCCGTCGGACGCGCCTTCGGGCCGTGCCAGCGTGGCGATCGCGCTTGCGTCAACGTTCGAGCAGAACCACTTCGAGCCATTGAGCAGCCATCGCTCGCCGTCACGGCGCGCGGTCGTCGTCAGCGTGCCCAAGTCGGAGCCGCCGGTCTTCTCGGTCATGAACATCGCGCCGTCCCACGCCTCGTCGAAGTCCTCGGCCGTGAGATGACGCACGAATTCGTCCTTCAGATGCTTCGGCGCGTAACGCGAGACAAGGCCGAGAACGCCGCTGGTCATTCCGATCGCGCACAGCATCCCGGTTTCCGCCTGGGAGAGCAGGTAGTTGAGCGCGGTGGTCATAATCGCGGGATAAGTCCGTCCGAGCCGCGCCGCCTCATTGCGCAGCCGCGGACCGCTGATTCCCGCCGTCCACGCGTCGCGCTTGGTGGCGAGCGCGGTCGGGTGATGCCTTACTTCGTCGATCCGTTCGCCCCATCGGTCGAAACTGATCAGTTGCGGCGGGTTCTTGTCGGTGATTTCCGCGCGCTCGGCGATCGGTCCGCCGACCAGCGCTCCGACCCGCGTCAGTTCCGGCTCGCACCATTTGAGGTCGGCCGGATCGAGCCTGCGATGCATTATCTGCCGCAGGTTCGGATCGATCTCGTACCAGTTAAGCCCGATTGCGCTTTCGAATTCGCCGTAATTGATCATTGCTTCACCCACGATTCGATTTACACGACGGCTTTCCATGTGGAAAATGCCGAGGCCCGGTGCTTTGCGGCGATGCGAGCGTAAAGCGCATAGTCCTCCGAGTCCCCGCTCAGCGTTCGAGCGCCATCGCCAGGAAATCGGCGAGATGGACGACCTCGGTGCGCGAGCGTCGGCGCCTCAACTCCGCCGCGATCTGAAATTCACATCCCGGATTCGCCAGCACCACGTACCGCGCCTTGGTTGCAAGCGCCCGCTCGGCTTTGCGCCTCGCCAGTTGGCGCGCCATCGCGGGCTCGGTAAGGTTGTAGCTTCCCGCCGAGCCGCAGCACATGTCCGACTCCGGCATCTCGATCAGCCGAAGCCCCGGTATCGACTTCAGGAGCTTTCGCGGCGCCTCGCGGACGCCGAGTCCGTGTACCAGATGGCACGCGTCGTGGTACGTCACCGCGCAGCGCATCTCGCGGAACTTCGGGGCGCCGCGCTCGAGCACGAGCGAGCTCAGTTCGCGCAGCTTTGCCGAGACCGCGCGCGCGTCGGCGGCGAATTCGGGGTCGTCCTTGAGCAATTCGCCGTACCCCGCGATCGCGGTGGAGCATCCTGAGGCCGCCGACACGATTGCGTCGGCGCCGCTTCGGATAATCTCGCGCACGTTCGCGCGGGCGAACTGCCGCGCGCGTTTGAGATTGCCCGAATGCAGATCGAGCGCGCCGCAACAGACCGTTCTGCGAAGCTTCGTTATACGGTAACCCGCCGCGGCGAGCACCCGCTCGCTGTTCAGATTCTCCGAATCGGCGAGCACCTGCGTGACGCATCCGTGATGCACCGCGACGGCGGGCGCGCCGGGCGCGGGTGCGTGGGCGGCCTCAGTTGACGTTCGCTGGTCCGGCGCCTTGCGCAGCGGAGGCAGAAGTTCCATCCATTCGCGCGGCCTGCCCGAGAGCGCAAGCGTGACGAGTCCGCGCATCCTGAGCCGTTCGGCGAGCCGGAGCGGAGCGAGCGTTGCGCCAAGCCGCCGCGGATAGGGAAGAATCATGCCGACCAGGCGGCGCACGAGACGATCGGCGCGCCCTCTCGCGTAATTCTTCTCGACGAAAACGCGCGCGTCTTCGATAAGGCGCCCGTAACGCACGCCGGAGGGACAGGCGGTCTCGCATCCGCGGCATCCAAGGCACAAATCGAGATGGCGCGCCGCGTCGTCGTCGAGAGCGAGGCGGCCTTCCGCCAGCGCCTTCATCAGATAGACGCGCCCGCGCGGGGAGTCCATCTCGGCGCGCGTCACCTTGTAGGTGGGACACGCCTCCAGGCAGAGTCCGCAGTGGACGCAGTCGAAAAGAAGCTCGTAATCGACGACGTCGCGCACCGGAGGCGACGCTGAGCCCGCGGGATGCTCCATCAGAGTCCTCCCACGAAGCATCCGGGATTGAAAATATTCGCCGGATCGAAGGTCTGCTTGAGCCGCTTCATCAGGCCAAACGCCCCAGCGGACGGCCGATCGAAGAACTCGATTTCCGCGCGCGTCGTCTCGGGCGCCCGAAGCACGCGGAGATTTCCGCCCGCGCGCCGCGCCATCTCGCGCCATCGCGTAACCGTCTGCTCAGCGGTACCCTCGCCGATTTCCTCGAACCAGACCTGCGCGACGCCCGAGCCCGCATGCACCCGATACTCGCCCGAGCATTCGCGCGCGCATCGCGCCAGTTCGGCCGGCTTGACCGCGATCTGCGCGACAAGTCCGTCGGCGGGAAAATCCATGTCGCGAAGGGACGCGAAGGACGCCTCGGCGGATGCGCCTTCGAGGATGTCAGTCCCGCTTCCAAGCGCCTCGATAGTTTTCGCCCGCTGATAATCCAGTTCCGCGCGATTGCCGGCGAAGCCCGCCATCACCACCCAATCGTAGTCGTAGCCCAGCGCCGCGGAGGGCCCGGGGCTCAGGACTTCGAGATGGACCATCGCTAACGCATCATGAATGGCAACGGCCGCCTCAAACGCCTCGCTGTCGCGGCCGAATCTGCGCACTGCGAGGGTGTAATTCTCGGGTATCGGGCGAACCTTGAACGCGGCCTCAACGACTATACCTAGCGTGCCGAACGAACCGGTCATCACCTTCATCAAATCATAGCCGGCGACGTTTTTGACGACCCGTCCGCCCGCGCGCGCGAGCCGTCCGCCGTGGCCGACGAAGGCGACGCCGATGAGCAGGTCGCGCACGGTTCCCTCGGAAAGCCGCGTCGGCCCCGCGTGCGACGCGCCGACCATCGCGCCCACCGTCGTACGGTCGGGCTCGCGCGGATCGACCGGCAGGCGCTGGCGATGCTCGAAGCAGAGACGATTCAGTTCGCCGAGCGTGACGCCCGCCTCGGTCACGACCGTCATGTCGTCGGGTTCGTAGGCGATTATGCGGCGCATCCGCGCAAGCGACACGCCGAGGGCGACGCGGCTGGTGCGAATCTGCGAGAGTGTGCGCGCAAAGCCGAGCGGCGCGAGCGTAAGACGGTCGGTCTCGCACTTGCGCACCAGCTCCGCGATTTCATCGGTACTTTCGGGCTCGACGACAAGCTCGCACGCGGCGGCTTCAGGCGCGATCGGCTCGCGCGCGCGGCCGGCGCCGAGGAGCCGCTCGATTTGCTGGCGAAGCTCTTCGCGTTCCACGCGAGTTTCCGCCGCTTCTCCGGAAGTCATACGGGGACCTGGCGATGCGGCGCGGCCACTTCGACGCAGGCGCCGGGCCTGGGAATAATTTTGTTCGGGTTCGCGCGCTCGCCGGGATCGAAGACGCGCCTCAATTCGGCCATCGCGAGCAGGTCATCGGGCGAGAACAGAAGCGGCATCTCACCCATCTTTTCCGCGCCGATCCCGTGCTCTCCCGTCAGGCTTCCGCCCATCGCGAGGCACGCGCGCAGGATGTCCCGGCCGGCTTCGATCGCGCTTTGCACCTGCTCCGGATGGCGCTCGTCATAAAGGATTATCGGATGGATGTTGCCGTCGCCGGCATGAAAGACGTTACCTATGGCCAGTCCGTACCGCTCGGAGACGGCGCTTATCTCGCGCAGGATTTGCGGCAGATGAGTCCGCGGCACGACGCCGTCCTGGGTCGCATAGTTCGGCGCGAGCCGCCCGACGGCGCCGAAGGCGCGCTTTCGCGCCTTCCACAGAAGGGCGCGCTCGGCTTCGTTTCGGGCAAGGCGCGAGTCTGCCGCGCCGTATCGGCGCGCTATTTCGACGGCGGCGCTCGCCCGCTCGTCCAGCCCGGCCGCATAACCGTCGAACTCGACGATCAGCACCGCGCCCGCGTCGGCGGGCAATCCGACGTGGAACGCCTCTTCGACCGCGCGGATGATGAGCCGGTCCATCATCTCGATTGCGCCCGGGATCACGCCCGAGGCGATTATCGCGGAGACCGCGCGGGTTGCGAAGTCGACGTCGGGAAAAGCGGCGAGGATCGTGCGGCGACTCTCCGGTTCGCGAAGCAGCCTGAGCGTCGCGCGAGTCACGATTCCCGTGGTTCCTTCCGCGCCAACCACCGCGCCCACCAGGTCGTAGCCGCATCGTTCCTCGGCCGCGCCGCCAAGCTCGACGACCTCGCCGTCGGGCAGGACCAATTCGAGGCCGAGCACGTGATTGGTCGTGACGCCGTACTTGAGCGTGTGCGGGCCGCCCGAGTTCTCCGCGATATTGCCGCCAATCGTGCACGCGACCTGCGACGACGGGTCGGGCGCGTAGAAGAAGCCGCGCGAGCGGACCGCGTTGGTGACGTGCAGGTTGACGACTCCGCTTTGCACCTCGATGCGGCGATTTGCCAGGTCGATCGCGAGGATCCGGTTCATCCGCGACGTGCAGACCATCACGGGCGCGTCTATCGGAAGCGCGCCGCCGGAAAGCCCGGTGCCCGCTCCGCGCGCGACGAAGGCGATAGCGCGGCGATGGAGCGCCTTCAGGACGGCGCTCACCTGTTTCGTGTTGCGCGGCATCACGAGCACCTCGGGCGCGCTCTTCTCGACCGTCCATCCGTCGCACTCGTAAACCTTGAGCTCGGTTGCGCGCGACACGACGCCGTCGTCGCCGACAATCGCGGCAAGCTCGTCCAGCATCGCGGCACCGATTCGTTTTTCGCCCGTGGGAGTCGCGCTCACAGCCGGAACTTTAGCATTTTCCGCCCACGCATGCGGACCGGCACGGAACAAGGCTTCCGACTGCGCCCGGTGAGCGGTAATAATTATTGGCTCGATTCGTTTCCCGGCCGGTGCCAGGTTCAGTCCGGTCAGCGGGCGAACTTCCGGCCCGGGCGCCTGTATCAAGGAGCGGAAATTGGAAAAGTCCTCGGCAAATTCATTCGCTGAACTCAAGCCGCCCGCGCGAATCCTGCTCGGGCCCGGCCCCTCGAACGTCCATCCGCGCGTAATGAAGGCGATGCTCTCGCCGGTTCTCGGGCACCTGGACCCAGATTTCGTCAGCGTGATGGAGGAGATCAAGAAGCTGCTCCGGATCGTCTTCCAAACGAGGAACGAAATCACGTTTCCGGTTTCGGGAACCGGCTCCGCCGGGATGGAAGCCGTGCTCGCGAACCTGATCGAGGAGGGCGACGAAATCGTGGTTGGAGTCGCGGGTGCCTTCGGCGCAAGAATCGTTGACGCCGCCGAACGCCAGGGCGCCCAGGTCCACAAGGTCGAGGCCGAATGGGGAAAAATCGTCGAGCCTGACCGTATTGCCGAGGCGCTCAAGGCGGCCAGGAAGCCGAAACTCGTTGCGATCGTTCATGCCGAGACTTCAACTGGCGTCCATCAGCCGCTCGAGGAAATCTCGCGCCTGGCGCATCGGGCGGGCGCGCTGATGGTGGCCGACGCGGTCACTTCGCTCGGATGCGTGCCGGTGGAGATCGACAGGTGGGAAATCGACGCCTGCTATAGCTGCACGCAAAAGGGTATCGGCGCGCCGCCGGGCCTAGCGCCCGTCACCTTCAGCGAGCGCGCGATGGAAGCGGTGCGAAAGCGAAAGCGCAAGTGCCGCTCGTGGTATCTCGACCTCGCGATGATCGAGCACTATTGGGGTCCCGAGCGGCTTTACCATCACACGGCGCCGATCACGATGAACTACGCGCTGTACGAAGCGCTTCGCATCATCGTCGAAGAAGGCCTCGAAGCGCGATGGAAACGGCATCGCGCCAACGCCACGGCGCTGCAGGCGGGACTTGCCGCAATAGGCCTTGAGATGGCGGCGCAGGAGGGATATCGGCTGCCGCAGCTTACCGCGGTCCTGGTTCCCAAAGGCGTCAGCGAGACACGGGTGCGCGAACGCCTGCTCAAGCTGTTCAACATGGAGGTCGGCGCGGGACTAGGGCCGTTCAAGGGCAAGGTATGGCGAATCGGGCTTATGGGCGAAGGTTCGCGGCGTGAGAACGTGATGCTGGTGCTGAACGCGCTTGAGGACATCCTGGGCGCGATGGGGATGGAGATTGCGCGGGGCCGGGCGCTCGTGGCGGCGGATCAAGCCTACGTGTCGCTCGGGCTCGGCGCCGGCGAACCGCACGACTGACAGCCGGTCCAGCGCTCATCGCAAGGCGACGTTGTGCTCCGCGGGCAGTGCTGGCCGCGATTGGGCCGCGTTCGGCCCGTGTCCGTTCAGATCTTCGGTTCCGGGTCGCCCATGAGGTCGAGCGGGAATCGCACAAAGGTCTCGCTCATGCAGCACTTGCAGACGAAAAAGAATGTTTCCGGTTCGCCCGGCGGCCGGGTCAAATCGCTTACATTGGAGCCGCAGACCGGACAGTGCATCTCGTCTGCCTCGCAGGCGAGTATTCGGATGTCCTCGCCGTCGCCGGGCGTTGCTTCCGGGGTTTCCAGCAGCTCCTGGTCCAATTCATTTTTCGTCCGCATCAATTCTCCTTGTAAAGCCCCCGGCCTCGTTGTGTCCATCGCTCGCCGACGCCGCACACGGGGCTATTTCCCCGAGCCGTCGTCGTTGCCGGAGTCGGCGTCATTGCCGTTGGAGCCGTCGCCGCCGTTGCCGTCGTCGTCCTTTTCGGCCAGCGGCACGACCGCGCACACGCGTTCTCCCTCTTCGAGCTTGACCATGTGGACGCCCTGGGCGTTGCGTCCGGTTATCCTGACGCCTTTGACCCGAAGCCTGATCACCTTGCCGCGGTCAGTGATGAGCACGACCTGATCGTCCGAGCCGACCTGCCGCACGCCGACCACCTTGCCGGTCTTTTCCGTGACGTTCATCGTGATAACGCCCTTGCCGCCGCGATGCGTCACGCGATACTCGGAAGCCGGGGTGCGCTTGCCGAAGCCAAGCTCGGAGACGGTTAACAGGGTTTCGTCGTCGCGCACCGTCGCCATCGAAACCACTTCGTCCTCGACCAGCGTGACGGTTTTGCCCTCCTTGACGGTGTGCGATTCGAGCTCCATCCCGATGACGCCCTGCGTGTCGCGGCCCATCGGACGGACTTCGTCTTCGCTGAAGCGAATCGCCTGCCCGCCGCGCGAGGAGAGCACGATATGCTGGTTGCCGTCGGTGATCCGGATATCGACGACAGTATCACCCTCTTCGAGGTTGATCGCGATTATCCCGCTCGAGCGCACGTTGGTGAACTGGTCGAGTTCGGTCTTCTTGACGCGCCCGCGGCGCGTCGCGAAAAACACGTACTTGCCCTTGGTCTCGCGCGGAATCGGGATAAAGGCCGAGAGCGTCTCGTCCTTTGCCAGGTTCAGCAGGTTGGCGATCGAGCGGCCGCGCGCGGTGCGTCCGGCCTCCGGCAGTTCGTAGGCTTTGAGCTCGTAAACCTTGCCCTTGTTGGTGAAGAATAAGAGCCGGTCGTGAGTCGATACGCGCTCCAGGCTTTCGATAAAGTCCTCGTCGCCGGTCGTGGCGCCGAGCTTGCCGCGTCCGCCGCGCCGCTGCGTGCGAT
>JAKAVC010000088.1 GCA_021817345.1 Deltaproteobacteria bacterium
TCCGCGGGGGTATTCGGCCTCGCCGGATGCGCTGCGCGATGCCGCAGGCAGTTTCGGTCTGGATAGCGGCTCGGTTGAAGATCCAAGGGCCATCGGGCAGCGGGTGTTGAGCGTCGAACTCACCGCGTTCGGCGGCCAAGCGCAGCGTCTTGGCGCTAATCGAGAGTTCCGCCGCGGCCTGGGTCAGCGTCATCCAGCCTTCGCTGTCCCGAGCTTGCCGAGAATAAACTGGGATTTTGTGGTGAGATCGCAATGCGGTCACCCGCTCACGAGTCCAACGATTCCCGTGACCAGTGGTTAATCTGTTGCGATTGAGCAGACCGGCGATCAAGGCATCGTCGGCGATGCGCACCAACACGCGGACGGCTTCGATGATCTCCACCGCCGTGCTGTTGCGCTGACCGCGACGGCGCCGAGGCAGACGCAACTCGGTATGAACGCCACCGGCCCAGTGGAGCACGAGGATGATCTCACCCGCTTGCGGATCGATATCCGCGATGACTTCATTGATCAACGTCCTTACGATGCGCTTTTTCAGCCGCGCGTCCGTGGCCGGATCGGCCCAAATGGTTTTCAGGTCGCTGGTGAGCGACATGAAGTCATCTGCCATGGGTGGTGTCGGCGCGGGTCGTTGACGATCGTGGTTGTCGATCCGCTCCTGCAAGTCGGTGACCCGTTCGAGAGCCCGGTTCCAGCGTAGTTTCAACTCGGCCGCGACCAAACGGTTCTGAGGATCGGCGGCGTCGTATTGGCGGAAGGCGCGATCGGCAGCAAAGCGCGCGGCTTCAAGATCGCGCGCCAAGGCATCGTGCACGTCGTCACGATGTTTTAGTTCCTGCTGTTGCGCCTGCAGGGCGGCTTCTATCGCCGCCGGTTCGATGACCCGGAGGACTTCTGCCGCGATGGCATCATCCACCCGAAGACCGCCAAAGGCGATGCACCGCGGCTCACCATTGTCCAGCCAGCCGCGACTACAGGAGTAGCGCAGGATGTCGTGCCGGCTGCCCGTATAGCGCAGTGTCAACTTCCGTCCGCAGCGTCGGCATCGAAGAATACCGGCGAGGAGCGCGTCACCCTGCTTGACTGCGCCGCGGTGTTCTCCGCCCTGGCCGTTGTCGCTGATCATCTGACGAATCGCCTCCGCTCGTTCCCACGCGACATAGCCTTCGTGTGTCCCAGGTCGCAATGCCAGCCAGTCCTCGCGCGGTTTGCGCCGAACCCCTGGCCGCGCAGCCGAGCTGCCATAGACCGTCGCCGCGCCGGTCTTACCGTAGGCATAAGTGCCACCATAGACCGGGTTGGTGAGGATCCGATAGACCGTAGCATAACAAGGCCGTTTCCAAACGATCTCGCCGTTGGGCCGTCGGGCTGGCAGCTCCAGCCCGTGTTCAAGGAACCACAGCAGCGTCTGTCGCACAGTGGCGAGTTCGGAGAATTTGGCAAAGATCAGTGCGATCGCTTCCTGGACACGACGATCGGGGTCCTTCTCGAGCTTTTGCTCATCTGTCTTCACGTAACCGACCGGAGCGCTGACGATCAATTCACCGCGGCGAGCCTTCTGGTATCGAGCCGCAAGCGAGCGCTGGCGTAAGAGATCGAGTTCGTACTCGTTCAGGCTGCCTTTCAGGCCCAGCAACAGCCGGTCATTGCCTTGACGCGGCGCGTAGATGGCCTCCTGGTCAACCAGGAGAGTATCGACCACTCGGCACATCTCGATGAGTTGCTGCCAGTCGCGGCTGTTGCGAGCGAAGCGCGATACCTCGCGTGCCGCCACTGCTCCGACCTTGCCGAGGCAAACTTCGGCCACCATTCGCTCGAAGCCAGCTCGCGCCGCAGTGCCGGCCGCGGAGATCCCAAGATCGTCGTCGATAATCTCGATGTCCGACCAACCCAGACCTGCGAGCCGATCGCGCATCGCATATTGCAGGCTGCGACTCTCGCGGTTGTGTATGACCTGGTGCGCGGAGGATTGCCGGACATAGAGCACGGCTTTGCGTTCGAGGTGGTGCGACTTGATCTTGTCATTCATCGTCCCGACCTCCGTCGCGGTGGCCGGGAAGATTGCAAACTTCGTGTTTGCTCAGCATCCGCGCTATCAGGCGCGTAACTTTCTCCCGCACATCGGACGACAGGCCTGGCCACTCCACCGGTTGATGGCCCGATGATCGGAACAGATTGAGTTGAGCGGTTGGTAGCTGACGATTCCGGCGCGGCATCGGCATCTCCTCGATTCTCGAAGGAATGCCTAGCTCCTATCACCACGCCCACCACAGATGCTCGATTCGCGACGTCGGAAAACAACGTCTTCAGGCGCGCCAGCGCCACAAGATTCACCCGCGGCATATCGGCCCACCGGACTCGAAGACATGCCGCTCGATCGAACATCCAGGCGGGAACATTCAAGCATCGGCCAGTGAGCTTCTCGCCCACATCACATCGAAAGATGCGCTCCTCGCCGTGCTCAATAACTTCGTGGATATAGACCACCCGACCGAACCAGGGATGCCACGGATAAAGCACCTCCAGACTTTCGGTCACATGGGTTTTGCCGCGTCTTGTTGTACAATCAGGTGCGCCCGCACAGCTCTCTGGACGACCGCAGTCCGCAAGCCTTCGCGGCGACCTGGAAGCAGAGCTCAGCCTTCGCGCGCACCACTTCGCCGGCCAAAGCAGTGCCGGCGTGGGTGGTGCACGACGCTCCGGCTTCGGATGCAAAACCCAGAGAGCTTTCCGGCCCGCCCTCAGCAACCGCGAAGGGCGGGGCCGAAAAGCTGGTAATCGATCACGCACCAGGAACCGACGCGTCGAGCGTTTTGCCAGAGGTTCTCTCTTGAGGTATGAGAGCCACAAAATGCCGGACAATCCGGCCATAACCGATCGCACCGGGCCGAATCCTCAACTTCCCATCGTCCTAGTTCCGCGGGGCGGGTCACCTCTCAATCGCGCTGGCTTTTCACACGCAGGGGCGAGGAGGGGCAGCCCCTCCTCGCACTCCACCCCAGCGTGCAAGCGCGACTATTATCGAAGAGTAACATTCTTGGTTGAGGCAACACGTCGGCAAAAATATTTGACGCGGTGCACCACGTGCTCCGCGAAGCGCCCCCCGGCGATCATCACCGCGACCAGTTTGAGGCCGGAAAGCTTGCGCTGCATCAGCGCCGAGAGCTTGTTCGCGGTCGACCACAAACCGCTCGCTCACCGCGCAAGATTCCTGATCCAACGCTGCACGCGATGCAGGGAATACTTCCATTACCCACGCCCGTGTGCGCTCATTGCTGGTCTACAGAATACGAGTGGGTCGAAGCTTGTGGGCGCGTAAAGGTAATCACTTTCACGGTCGTTCACCAGGTGCCTTCGCAGGCCTTTGCCGACGACCTTCCCTACGTCCTCGCGGTGATCGGTCTCGAAGAGGGCCCGCAGATGATGGCAAACGTGGTCGGCCGGAACGGATGCGGATCGGGCTTGCGGTCGAAGTGACCTTCGAAGAACGCGCGGACGGGTTCTACGTCCCGCAATTCGCTCTGATGGAGGAGGAGCCGTGAGCAGCAGCTCCGAAAAGCAGAAATTGCCGCTGGAATTGCGCTTCGGCGCGTACGAGGAGGCGCTGGAATGAATCAGGAGCAAGATTGGCCCGCGTCCGTGCGAAAACGAAGTGCGCTGGCCGGTGGCCTGCATCTCGAAAAGACGTTTTGTGGTATTGCCCCGGCGTACCCCGTCACCTGCTGAGAGGGCCAAACCAGAGGCCTGGCCAGCTCTACTTTGAAGAAACTCTGTACGGCGAGAAAAATACCTTACACCCGCCGGCGAAGCAGGCGATAGATTGTGGAACGGTCGACGCCGAGCTGGCGCGCGGCCGCAGTGACGTTGCCGCCGTTGGTATCCAGCGCTCGCCGAATGAGGTCTTCCTTCACAGTGTGGAGCGAGCCATCGATGCTCGGTGCTAGCGGGGTCATGCTGTCACGCAAGGCGGCCGGCAGGTCCTCGACCTCGACTAGATCGCCGTCCATCAGTGTTGCAAGGCGCGCGGCCACGTTCCTGAGCTCGCGCACATTTCCGGGCCATGAGTACCTGAGGAAGCATTCTTGGGCCTCGGTGGAAAGCCGGAGACAAGGCCGCTTGGCTTGACGGCAGGTTGTTTCGAGAAACGCCTCCGCGAGTTTCAGCACGTCGGAGCCGCGAGCACGTAGCGGCGGCAGATCGATCTCGATAACGGCGAGCCGGTAGAAGAGATCGCGGCGGAACCCGTCCTCCGCCGCTACGCTGCGGAAGAGGTCGCGGTTCGTGGCCGCGATGACGCGCACATCGATGCTGCACGGCTGGATCCCGCCGACCCGCATTACAGCGCGCTCTTCGAGGACTCGCAGCAGCTTGGCCTGGACATCGGCGGGCAGCTCACCGAGTTCATCGAGAAAGAGCGTTCCACCGTTGGCGAGATCGAACCGTCCAGGTTTTCCCTCGCGGCGGGCTCCCGTGAAGGCGCCGCCCTCATAGCCGAACAATTCCGACTCGGCTAGGTCGCGCGGCAGCGCGGCACAGTTGACGCACACAAGAGGCCCGCGGCTTCGCGCGCTACTCTCGTGGACGGCGCGGGCCACGAGTTCCTTGCCCGTACCAGTTTCGCCAGTGATCAAGACCGGTTCGTCGCAAGCAGCAGCCCTGGCCGCCATCCTCAGGGCTTTTCGGAATTCGGGATCGCTACCGACAAGGCTCCCGAAGGCGCGGGGCAGATCATCTTCGTGGGCGCGGGCGGCGGAGCGGCGCTCGAGCCGCGCGACGGCTCCGAGAACTCGATCGATAGAACGAACCGGCCAAATTACTGCACTCCGAGCGGTCGAACTGCGTAGCTCGATCCGTATCTCTGGACCTGAAGAGGCCCCGTTTACGACATCGGCGATCACCCGAGCGCAAGGCGACGCTACGTTTTCCTCCGCAGCCAACTCTCGCCAGCGGTCCGTTGCCTCAAGGAGCCGCCCGGTTCGATCGAAAGCGGCGAGCGGCTCATTGGAGTGGCGGCCGAGAGCTGCGTGGAAGGCTTGGATGAGATGCAGCCGCTCCGCGAGCAGTGAATCACCGAGCAAGTATCGGATTGCGTGCGCTAGTGACAGAACGAGCGGTTGCTGGTTTGCGCGGAGACGCTCCGCAAATCCGGTGATGTCGACGATGCCAAGAAGCTCCCCGGTCACAGGATTTTGAACCGGTGCCCCGAAGCAAAACCACCTGTGCCACCTTTCACAAAAGTGTTCTGGACCGAAAACCACCACCGGCTTGCGGCAAGTCACAACTCCCCCAATTCCATTCGGTCCTGCAACCCCCTCGTCCCAAATTCCACCGGGTCGCGCGTTCGCGGCTTGAAGGTCTTCCAAGAGTCGTTTGTGCCCGGCTCCGTGAAGAATCCGCCCGCTCGCATCAGTGAGGAGCAATACATGGCCCTCCTTGGCGACCGAGTCCGCAACGTCATCGAGCACGCGCTTTCCCGCCTGCGCGAACGCATCAATGTTGAGGATGCGCTCGACCTCCTCAGGCTCGGTGGTCAGAGGTACCGCGGACAGGAGCGGGTCGATGCCCCGCTCCTGAGCCGCTTTCCAACGGTCGAGGATGAACGGACGGACCACGTCATCTTCGGGAAAGCTGTGCTCAGTGACGAACCTCTCCCAAGAGTCGCGAAGCCGTCCCCACCATCTAACGGCTTCGCGGCCTTCGGGTAGCAACAGCCCGGCCTCAAGCGGGGAAAGAACCATTTTGGAGGCATAACATCAGCAGTTTTCGAATTCAAACGCAAAACGCAACGTTTGCGGCAAAATGCCACACTGTTTCCTTAGGAAACAAACTGTTTCCTAAGGAAACAATAAGTGGCATGCGACGTGCTTTGCTCTAAAGTTCAAGAACGGAGGACGAGGAGACGCAATGCTAGAGATCGGGATTTTCCATAATGGCGCATGTGAGCTCCCCTGCGTGCGCACCAAAGACGGTACCGTCGTCAACAGGGGAACGCTTGCTGAAGTTCATGCGAGTAACCAGAGGACGGTCATCAACCAGGTCCGTCAAGGAATTCTCGCCGACCAGCTCGGCTTCAACTACTTTTTCATGAGCGAGCATCACTTCCAAGTCGAGGGAGCTGAGTTCAGCCCGAATCCGATGGTGTCCGAGGCGGCCATCGCCGCGCGCACCAAGCGCATTCGCCTCGGCCAGGCCGCCAACATCATCACCTGGTGGCATCCAGTGCGCATCGCCGAGCAGGCGGCGATGGTCGACATACTGAGCAGCGGCCGGCTTGAAATGGGTATTGGGCGAGGATACCAGCCCCGCGAAACGGAAGTCTTCGGCTGGCCTTATGCAACAATCCAGGACCAGGAGCGCAATCGCGCGTTCTTCGACGAAGCCTACCGGATCATCATCGATTGCTGGACGAAGCCCTCTTTCTTTTTTCAGGGGCAGTTCTACACGATCCCCCCGGTCTTCACGCGATGGAACCACAGGTCGACGTTCGCCTACTTCGGCCTCGACAAGGTGGGCCGGACGGTAGACGACGTTCTGCGCGTTGGCGGCCCTGATCCTTACGGTGGTCCGAACCCGGTACTCCAGTCCTCGACGACACTCAAGGAACTCTCCGTCTTTCCCCAGCCGGTTCAGAAGCCGCATCCTCAGATCTGGCAGCCGCTCACAACGCCGCGCTCCATCCGCTGGGCGGCGGAACACGGGGTCAACGGCTACTTCATAGTCGAGCCGAATTCGCGCCTGCGAAAGAATATCGAGCTCTACTACGAGGCCGGCGAGAAGGCAGGCTGGCCGGATCGGCTCAACCGCGGCCGTCCAAAGTTCGGATGGGACGCGGAGAAGCGCCGCGGCATCGTAACCTGCCGCTACATCCACCTCGCTCTGCCGGGGAAGAACAAGGACAAGGAGCTCGAGCGGTACAAGGCCGCGATGGAGCTGCAGTGGGACTACTATGGCCCGTTCGGGTTCGCGGGCGTTCTGGCGGAGGCGGGAGAAACGCCGCTGCCCCTGGACGCGCGCGTCGAGGCGGACCTGCTGATTGACAAGGAGGTCGCCCTCTTCGGCACTCCGGCCGACGTGGCCGAGAAGATCATCCGCCTCAAGGAACAGTGCGGCTACGAGGACCTGATGTTTCACGCCTGGTTCGAAAAGGGCGGTTTCAGCGGCGAAGAGATCGAAGAGCAAATGCAATACTTCGCCGAGGAAGTGACGCCGATTCTTGCCCGAGCTTGCGGCGGTAAGGTCAAAAATCCAGAGGTTGGACTCGACTTCCCGATCGAAGGCAACGGAGCAGTAACGTACAAACGGACCGACACTGGCGCCCGCCGAGCCTAGCAGGATGCGGAAAAACGCCGAATAGTCACGAGTTTGCTCTGTTCTGATGAGTCGATATCGCCACCTGGCCGAGGGTGTGGAGGTCGAGAGTGGCTCATCCGCCCGCTGCTCCTCGCGAGGGTGTCAGGTGGCGACTGGTATCAGGTTGCGCATCCTGACCAGGTTATAGGCGGTAGCGGCAAAGGTGAAGGTCCAGCCGACTCGAGCGACTCCACGATGACGAGTCTTGCGCAACCCGCCGACGGTCTTGAGCCAGCCGAATATCTCCTCCACCCGTTTGCGCCGCCGCTGGCTGAGCAGATATCCCGGGTGGCGCGTGGTGCGGCCATCGATCGCGCTGTTGGGCTTCTGCGCGACGTGCGGGGTAACTCCATGCTCGCGCAGCCCCCGCACCAACTCCTTTTGATCGTAACCCTTGTCGGCGCCCAGCGTGACCCGGCCAAAGCTGTCAATGCGCAGCCGAAAATCACCCCGGTTAAGCACTTGAAACTCCCCCCGGTTATTCCGGTATTGGGGGTGTGCGAGGGGGCAACACGCCCCCTCGCCACTCCGCGTGAAAAGTCCACGACGATTATGAGGTCGCCGGCGCTTCGAGTTTGGGCTTGAGCAGACCGGCCTTAAGCTTTTCCCTAAGCCTGAAGCTCTCTCCCTTGATGTTGATCGTGATCGAATGATGGAGCAGACGATCGAGGATCGCGCTGGCGATCACGGTATCGCCGAAAACCTCGCCCCAGGCGCCGAGACTCTGGTTGCTGGTGATGATGATCGAGCCACGCTCGTAGCGGCGCGAGACCAGCTGGAAGAACAGATTGGCGCCCTGGCGATCGATCGGCAGGTAGCCGATCTCATCGCAGATCAGCAGTTGCGGCTGGGTCAGCAGCTTGAGCCGCTCGTCGAGCTTGCCCTCGGCCAGCGCCTTGCCCAGCGTGGTGATCAGCGCGGTGGCGGTGACGAACAGGGTTCGTACGCCCTGCTCGCAGGCTTTGATGCCGAGCGCGATCGCTAAATGACTCTTGCCGACCCCGGGCGGGCCCAGCAACAACAAGTTATCGCCGCTCTGAATGTAGCGGCCGGTCGCGAGTTCGCGGATCTGCTTGGGATCGATCGAAGGCTGGAACTTGAAGTCAAAGCTCTCCAGCGTCTTCTGGTACGGAAAGCGCGCCATCGCGATCCGCATCTGATGGTGCTTGTGAGTTTTGGCGTCGACCTCGCAGGCCAGCAGTTGATCGAGGAAGTCGGCGTAGGAAATTTCCTTTTTCGCCGCCTGCTCCAGGCGGGCGGTGAACTCCTGTTCGATCTGGTAAAGCCGCAGCTGATGGCAGTGTTCGCGCAGACGGTCGAGTTGCGGGGTGCTCATCGCGACACACCTCCTTCGCTCTGGCTGATGAGCTCGTAGAGCTTGAGGTCGCGCACCATCACCTCGCCAAGTTCGCCGAAGTAGGGATCGAAGCGTGGCGGCGGGGTTCCCGCCGACTTGTTGCCGCCGGCCCGCAACAGTCCGGCATAGTGCGCCGGTTCCATCACGACACTGTGGCGCGCCGACTTCTTGTGGCGCGCGATCAGCCGGTCCTTATGGAAGAACTCGTACTCGCCGAGGCTTTCGTGCACGCTGACCGTCGCGCCCACGTATTCGACCGGCACCGAATAGCGCGACGCGCCGATCGTCACCAGGGCATCGTTGGCAACCCGGCGCGTTTGCACTCGTTCATAATGATAGGGCGCTCGCGTCCCCAACGGCGTGAGTTGTTCATGGGCGAAGCGATCCATCGGACGCTCGTGCGTGGTTCCGTGGATGCGCAGGTCGGCCACCTCCAGACTCCAGCGTTCCAGCCAAGCGTTGAGATCCTCCCACGACGCGAAGCGCCGACCGGCGAGCGCATTGCGCTTGACGTACTTAACACCGCTCTCGACCTTTCCCTTGGTGCGTGCGCGATACGGCTGGCAGGCGCGCGGCGTAAAAGCGTAATAGCGAGCGAAATCCTCGAACTGCGGATGCCAGAGCACCTTGTTCTCGCGGCGCCCCAACACCAGGTTGCGCGGATTGTCGTACAGGCAGGTAAGGGTCACGCCGCCAAACCAGCGAAAGGCGCGCTCGTGACCGTCGAGCAGGCTGGTCAATCGCTCGTGGCGGTAAGCGTGCGCGTAGAGCCGGCGCGAATAGCCCAGCGTGAACACGAACAGATGAACCTTCTCCGGCTGCGCTCCGATCCAGATCCACAGCTGACCGTAGTCGACCTGGGCCTGCTCGCCCGGCCCGGTCTCGAAGCGGATTGTGGCCAGCTCCGACCACCTGCGCTCGAGCCGGCGCGGGCGCATAAAGCGCCGCACCTGGTCGTAACCTCCCGCGAAACCAAGGCTCTTAAGCTCGCGATGCAACACCACCGCGTTGAATCCTACCTCCGGTGCGCGCCGCTCGATGAACTCGGCGAATCGGTCGATCCCCTTGGGCACCAAGCGCGGCCGACGCGGCTGCCAACTGCCCAACCGAAGCCAGCGCTTCACCGTCTTGCGATCAACTCCGAGTTCGCGCGCAATCTGCTTGACGCCTTCGCCGCGTTCCTTGCGCGCCACAATCTCCCGCACCAGATCTCCTCGCAGCATCCGCTCCTCCGCCGAACCCACTCGGTTCGGCGAAGAGGCTATCCGATCCACTCCTTCTTCCATCGTTCTTTCCCTCCATCTGCATCAGAGGGGGGAGTTTCAGATGCTCATCGAGGGGGGAGTTTCACATGCTGACTGACACTCCGCTGTGGGACCTGCGCGCCGACGTGCTCGTCTGCCATGAAGCACCGAGCTGCCACAGGTACGGTTTCGGGGCGCTCGACGATCTCGCCGCCGCGATGCGCGTGTCGCTCGTCGTCCACGGCCATCACCACACCGACCACGACGGCGCGATCGCCGGCGGAAAGATCCGGGTGATGGGCGTGGGACTGGCCGGTGTGCGCGCGTTCGACGGAACCATCATTCGCAAGGGCCAGCGCAGCACCGGCCGACCGGTGCTCACATGCGCGGCTTGGGAACCGAAAGTCGAAAAGCCGAAGCGATGATGCGCCCGTAGCTCAGCGGAAAGAGCGCAAGCCTGCGGAGCTTGAGGCTGAGGGTGAACCGAAGAGGACTATAAGGAATAAGCGTCCGCAAATCACGGACGCACGATTTTCGCCCGTCGGGAGAGTCGAAGAGCGGAGGGTGGGTAATTTCGTCTCGCTTCTAAAAGGAACGGAGTAAACATGTTCCGGGCCGTAAGATACGTGTCGCGGCACATGGCTGAGTCGCTGCCTGGCGACGCCAACGTCGTGATGGTTTCGATCAACGAGCCCGGCGGCGAGCCGGCCCGGCTGATGGACGGATTCGCGGCGGTGCTGCGCATGTGGTTCTGGGACGTGACGGCGGACCATCCGGTCGCAGGCGAGTACAACTGCGAGCCCTTCAGCTATACGCCAATCAGCGAAGAACAGGCGCGTGAGATCGCTGAGTTCCTCGACCGCTGGCACGCGCCGCCGGACGGGCCCGAGATCCTCGTCGTTCACTGCCGGGCTGGCGTTTCGCGGTCGGCTGCGGTGGCGCGCTTTGCCGCCGAGCGGTACGGACTCGAGCTCGCACAGAACGCGGAACTCGCGAATGTCGAGGTGCTCCGGAAACTCAGGCAAGCGGCGGGAATGGTGCCGATCGCCGGGGAAGAAAAGTGACGAAGCTGCAAGTGATGTCCGATCTTCACCTGGAGTTCCATCCGCGCCCGAGGAATTGGGAGGGAACGTACTCATGGCAGATTCCGTGCACTGATGCCGATGTTATCGTCCTCGCGGGTGATATCGGCTCGTGGAAACCTGCGACGCGCTGGGTTGTTCGAGAAAGCAAGCGGCTTGGCAAACCGGCCGTTTACGTCACTGGCAACCACGAGTGGTATCGCGACGGCATGAGCCGTCTTTCGCGCATGGTGGAAATGACCGGTAGCGAAGAGCCAAGAGTGTACGTTCTCGAGCGCGGCGAGACGGTAATCGATGGTGTACGCTTTCTGGGCGCCACGCTTTGGACTGACTATGCGCTCTTCGGTGATGCCAATATTCCAAAGGCTATTGCCGCAGCTGAGGCGCAGATGAATGACTTTCGCTTGATTGCCTTCCAGACGCAGCCTTACGTGCGCTTCACGCCGTGGCTCGCGCGGCGGTTTCACCTTGAGACCCGCCGTTGGCTTGAGGAACGGCTCGGGGCTCCGTTTGCGGGGCCGACCGTGGTAGTGACGCATCATGCGCCGTCGAACCTGGGCCAACATGAGCGCTATCGCAACGGGGCGCTTGCGCCAGCCTTTGCTTCCGACTTGTCTGAGCTGATGGATCCCTCTCGCGTCGCACTCTGGATACACGGTCACACGCATTACTGCGCGCGTTACGAGGTCAACGGCGTGCCAATCGTCACCAACCAAGCGGGCTATCATCAAATCGAGGAGGTGCCTGGCTTTGATCCCGAACTGGTGGTGGAGGTCGTCACGTGAATTCTCACGACAGCGCTTTTCCATATTGCGTTGACTTCGAGGCCTCGGGGCTGCATCCGGAGTCGTATCCAATCGAAGCAGGCTGGTCGCTGCCGGACGGCACGGTCAAGTCGATGCTGATAAGCCCCGCGTCGGTGCCGCATTGGACGCACTGGGACTTCAACGCCGAGTACGCGACCCACCGGTTAAGCCGAGCCAGGTTGATCGAAGTCGGCCATGAGCCGCGAGCGGTGGCAGACGCGATGAACGACGATCTCAAGGGACTCACTGTGTACTCAGATAATATAGCTAATGACGAGTTCTGGTGCGATGTACTGTTCGAAGCGGCTGAAGTCGAGCGGGAGTTTCAATTCGGAGATTACTGGTCGCTGCTTCACGGCCTCGGCGTGCGGGACGAAACCCGTCGCGGGCGGCTGCTCGAGATCGCGCAGGCGTCGGTTGCCGGTCCCTATCACCGCGCCGGCGCCGACGTTCAGTTGATGGTTGCCGTCGTCAAGGCGGCGATGGCAGCGAAACCATGAAACTTGACAGCCGACTTCAGCACCTGGCGGGTTTGATCCCGCGCGTCGTCTCACGCTGCCGCAGGGAGTTCGGCGATGGCCTCGAAGCGGTCATCATTTATGGCTCGCAGGCGCGCGGCGAGGCGCGCGCGGACTCCGACCTCGACGTCGCCGCTGTCGTACGCAGCATGAGCGACAAGGCGCTTCACGAGAAAACCGCCCGTGTGGCGGCCGCGCTTGAGCTTGACCAGCGGCCCGGCGAGCCGGAAACCTTCATCGAGGCTACGCCATTGGAGGACTTTGTCGCTGAACGCGAGCCTGTTCACACCGCCCAGAAGCGCGGCGGCATCATCGTGTGGGGCGACGTGGACCTGACGGAATCGAGGGTCCCTTTCCATGAACGCTACAGGGAATTCTTTTACCGTTCGTGGCTCTGGGAAGGCGGAAAGGTTGCTCAGGCGAAGCGCGTTGTCACGCGATGGCCAAAAGATTTCTGCTCGTGCGACGCGCTCGATCGGTGCGCAATCGCGGCAAAGCATGCCGTGCAGTGTAGCCTCCAAGTGCGCGGTCTCGGCTTCACATCGAACTGGCAGCAACTTGAACGATTGGCCCTGTCGGAATTGGGACCTCGGATCGCACAAGCCTTTGCCCGGCTCGCGGCCAGGTACGCGCTCGAGGGCAACCGGCACAGGAGAGGATACTCGACCGAACAGGCGCGCCGCGACGTTCGCGATGCGACTGTGGTCTTGCGCCTTTATGCCGCGACCGCCAGGCGCTTCGGATTTCCGAACCTCGGCGCACAAATGAGGAGACAGGCATGAGCTGGGAAGTCCGTCTTCTGCAATCTCGGACGGCAAGCGCAGATCCGGAATGATGCCCGCACTCCGCCATCGACGGCCTTGAAGATCGGATGCTCTATCAAATCTGGACGCCTAACAGTTGTGTCCAGGCGCAGACCGCTTCCTAGTCGGTGGGCGAGCGATAGTCGAGCGCGGAGTGGCGCCAGTAGGGATTGTACCAGCCCTTGATGAAGTCGAAGAGCGCCATGCGCTCCTCGACCGGAGTCTTGGAGCGACGGCGGTTCAGCAATACTCCCATCGCGCGGGCGAAGAAGCTCTCGCACATGGCGTCGGCGAAGCAGTCCCGACCGAGCCCATCGACGCAGTCGGCTCCTTCGCAGATCTACTGGATTCCACGCGGCGGAGAGGATCTCCGCCGGCGAAGCAGGCGATAGATTGTGGAACGGTCGACGCCGAGCTGGCGCGCGGCCGCAGTGACGTTGCCGCCGTTGGTATCCAGCGCTCGCCGAAT
>JAKAVC010000163.1 GCA_021817345.1 Deltaproteobacteria bacterium
CCAGATATTGGCGATGCCGGTCGCGAGATTGAGATGCCGCGTGTTTGCCAGCAGATAGGCCGCATGGGGAAACGGCTCGCGACCAACAGCCTCCGGAATCCAAAGCGCGCGGTATCCGAGGCCTTCGATTCTTTGCGCAAGCTTGGCCGTCTCGGGCGCGGTCATCGCGTCCAGGAAAAACCAGATTCCAACTTTTCCGAGGTCCATGGAGTTTCTAACTAGCCCGCCACGCTTCTCGGGACAAGCGCCGCGAACACCGCCGAGCATGAAGTCTCCACTGCGGGCACGAGGGGCTGCCGCGCGCAAAATCGGGCAGGGCGCGCTCAAGCCTTTGCGAACAGAACGCGCTCGATCCGATCGAAGTGAATTCGTGGCGGACGCCGAGGCACTTGAGGTTCGGGAGCCGACACGCTCAAATGACGGTTTGAGAAAACCGGGTGGTCATTCCCACTGCACGCCGAGGCGTGGCAAGATACTTCACCTTCCAGAGCGGACTGTTGAGGAAAGGGCTTGATTACTCCAGGAACCCCTGCCGGGCGGGCCAGGCTTACCGCTCAGCGTCGGTTCAGGAATAGAAATGAGGAAGCCAGGCGGTTCATCACAACCTGGACCGAACAAGGTGCGGGGCACAACGCCGGCCACCGGCATGATTGATAAGGAACCCGGCTCCGATGTTGCGCCCCGGTACTGACGGCTCGCTGTCTCGAAGCTCGGCCCCGCGTCGGCCGGCGAAGCTCGCCTTAAGCGCCATCTTCTCGATAAGCGTTTTGCTTCATGTACTGGCCGCGCGCGCTGCCGGACGCTCCGGGCGAAGCGCCAAGCTCCCGACTCAACAGGAGGTCATTGGGCAGCAACTCCAGTCCGTTCGTCGTGAGCGACAGCAAGGCGCGGTTCCCACGGTCCTTCAGGCGCGCGTCCTGACCTACGACGTGAAAACCCACACTTACACGCTGTCTGGCGAGGCACGCGTCGTTCAGGGTCCAACCAGTCTGAGCGCGGACAAAATTTCCATCCAAGACGGATACCTTGGGAGGGCTGTGGGTCATGTTCATCTCACCGACCCCACCGGTGAGGTTCAGGGCAAGGCGGCGCGCTTCAACCTGCGCAAGGAAACGGCCACCTTGGACAACGGCAGCGTCTATGCACTTTCGCACTACCGGCTCAGCGGAAAAATGCTGAAGAAGCTTCCCGGCCAAAGGTACGTCGCAACGGACGCTTCGTTGACCACCTGCACGTGCAATTCGTCGACGCCGGATTGGGGTATCAGCGCAAAACACCTCGACGTACAGCTTGGCGGGATGGCCAAGGCGCAGGGCGCCGCTTTCGACATCCTCGGGTATCCCGTCGTGCCGATTCCGTTCGCCGAGTTTGACACCAACAGCGAGCGGCATAGCGGCTTTCTCACCCCGCAGGTCGGCGAATCGACCCTTAACGGCTTCGAATTCCGCCAGCCCTACTTTCTGGATATCAGCAAGAGCCAGGATGTGACCGGACAGTTTGATCTTGAGACCTCGACACGCATCGGGGGTCAGCTCGAATACCGTCTAGCTAACGGGCGGGATGACTATCTTGCGATTACGGGCAACTATTTCAACGAAAGCATCCGGTCCGAACAAAATCGCCTGAGCGACCTGATAGATCCGCAGATTGCCAATCCCACGATCCCGATCAACCGCTGGGGTTTCGTGGGCGTCATGCAGGAGCACCTCACTCCAGACCTGTTCGCGTACGGCAACCTTTCTTCCAGTAGCGACAGCCTGTTCTTCCGCGAGATTCCCCAGGTGGCGCTGTCTCCCGGGTACGGATGGAACAGCGGACTGTGGCAGACGACGCGCGATGCGGTTTCGAACTTTGGCCTGATCGACGAGCTGTCCAGCGGCTATGTGCAGTTGCAGGGGATCTGGAACCAGGATCTCATCCAGCGCCAGGCGTTTGCGCTGCAGACCCTGCCGAGCATCTCGTGGACCGGCTATCAAAGCCTGTTCGGCGGGGCGGCCTATCTCGATTACAACACCTCCGCGGTCGATTACTATCGGCAGCTTGGCGTCGACGGCCTGCGCTTCGATGTCAACCCGAACGTTACCGTGCCGTGGGCGTGGAGCCGCTATCTCGACGGATGGGCGACGGTGGGAATCGACGCCGCCAGTTATGACGTTTCGGGCCACCAAATAACGGTGATACCGGTCGGCAAGCAGGGCCTCACGTACAATAACGGCCTCAAGCTCGGGCCATTGGCCCCGGGCGGTTTGATGGGGCGCGTGATACCCGACGCCAACTTCGGGATACGCAGCGCGCTGGTGGGAAAAACTCGTTTCGACCACTTCGGGATCGGCGAAATCGAGACACTGATCCAGCCGTTCGCCCAATACAGCTACGTTCCCGTCATCGATCAGAGTCAATTCCCGTTGTTCGACAGCGTGGACCGAATCGAACCTCGCAGCCTGGTCTACTACGGCACCAGCGTGAGGATTTTCGGCGGCGCGACCGCTCCAATCGAAAACAACGCCATCGGACGCTCCGCCCAGGCGATGCTAGGTCCGAGTTTCACCGACGCCAGCGGCAACTCGACCGTGGAGCTGGTCCGTTTCACCCTGGAACAGGCCTACGACACCTCGTACGCCATCGCTCCCGACGGCTCCCATATTTCCGACGCCGCGTTTCAAGCGTGGCTGTTTCCAACGAAACTCGCATCCGGCGGAGCGACAATAGATTGGAGCCCTCGAACTGGACAGGGGCTGGACGCGGCGACGTTCTCGCTGCTTTTCCAGCCGCCGGGCCAGTCCGCCCCCAGCATCTATACGGGACGCGCGGTGGAGGGCTCTTTCTTCCAACTCTCGTACACGTATACGGCTCCGAACGCGACGTTGATCCCGGTGTCGGCCAATAACGCGATCAGCGCGGTCTCAATGGAGGCTTACGTGGGGCTTCTCAAGCGCCTGGGCGTGTATTTCGCGCCGATGTATGACGTCAGTACGTCGCGTCTTATCGCGGACGTGCTCGGAGTGCGGGTCAAATCGCCGTGCAACTGCTGGTTGTTCGATTTCGCGATGAACCAGAGTTACTATCCGAGGGACACCAGCTTCACGTTTCAGATCACCCTGGGCGGCTTGGGCTCCATCGGCGGCTCGCCTTTCGGCTCCAACCCGTTCCAGATCATGGGGCTATTGCCCACGCGGGCGCCCGTTCCGGCTCCGGCGCAGTGAGGGGGTGCCCGCCGAGGAGCAGCATGGCAAGCAAGAGGATGTTGGCGCGCAGGCGGCCTGACGGTTCCGGCCTCCGTCTTGCGATTCTCGTCGCGCTCTTTGGTATGGTCATGACGCTCGGCGGGTGCGCCCTGCACTTCGCCGACAACGGCGGCAATCTGCCAAGTCGCGACAAGACGATCTATGTGGCGCGGTTTGCCAACTTGACGCGAGTACAGGGAATCAATGATCAGTTCATGCAATACGTGAAGGACGCGATCTCGTCACGCGGCAGGCTGGTGGTGGTAGACGACCCCTCGAGCGCGGACCTGCTGCTCACCGGCGAGGTGGTGTTTGCCGGCGCCGCGGCGACCACGTTCAACGGCGCGTACGAACCGTTGATATATCAGAATACAATAACGATAGCGGCGACTCTGACCGACAGGCGCACAAAGAAGATCCTTTGGCACAGTGACGGAATAAGCAACACCGCTCAGGCGCCGGCCGTGGCCCAGGCAATTGTTCCGACCGCTCCGCAGTTTTTGCAGCAAAACCTTCGCGGTCCCGACCTGTTGCACATGACCGACATGCAGGTCGCGGCGACGCAGGGCGCGTTCGCGAATCAGAGGATGATGCAGGAAGTCGCGGCAGAACTCTATGCGGATATGACCTGGGGGCTTTGAGCGAAGGGAATCGAAGCGCTTATCGCGAACGGCCATCGCGTTTCGCTCGTCGCGAAAAGACTTTTCATTGCGCACATGGCCGGACTAGCGTTGTGTCCCAACACTACAGGCCCTGTATGTCGGTTCCGGGAAGTTACGCTCGTAGCTGCCGAGTGCTCTTCAGCCATCGGCAGCGACTCCGGCAGATTTCGTTCGGCGCTGCCGCAGACGAGGCGGCTCACTGGTTCGAACGTCTAGGCGCTCCGGCGGCTCTTGGAGCGCGCCGTCCAATCCGCGAGGGCGTCGCGGGTCGTGCGGAACGCAAGCTCGGGCCAGGGGATCTCGTCGGCGGCGAAGTAGCGCACCTCGGTCGCTTCGAGCGATAGCGCGGGCGGTTCGGCGCCCGGCTCCGCGAGATAGACCGCAACCACCGCGACAGGATGCGCGGGGTCCGCGTATATTCCCATCAGCGCTCCGAGCCTGACGTTCATCCCGACTTCCTCCGCGGTCTCGCGAATCGCCGCTTCGGCCGGAGTCTCGCCCAGATCGACGTAGCCGCCGGGAAAAGTCCAAAGCCCTGATGAAGGCTCGATGCCGCGGCGCAGCAGGAGCACGCGGCTTTCGCTCTCGACCAGGCATCCCGCGACCAGCTTCGGACCCTGGAAGTACACGAAGCCGCATCCCGAGCACGTCTTTACCCGCTTGTGGTCGGGAATGATTAGCCGTTCGTTCATCTCCGCGCCGCATAGCGGGCAATATCTAATCTCGCGCGGGTAACGATGCTGGATTCTGTGATCGGCCTCGATTGGTTTGTCGTCGGTCGGCTTCACGGCATTGCGCTTGGACTCCTCCTTGAAATTTACTGCCTGAGACGCCCCACATTCGGTATCGCTCCGGCTTATCCGACTGCGGGATGCACGCAAAGCTCATGCATCCGAGGCGCTGAGCGTATTCCTGGCGAGTTTGGAAATTCGCAAACCAGGTTGCCCCGCCGGGTCCGAGCTTGGCAAGCGCGCGACATGTCCCGCCGCCACGCGAGATGCGGTAAGCGCTCGACGATTTTGAGAAACTGCCAGCCCAGGAACCTCCGATGCCGACGCCAATCAAAGTGGGGATCGCTCGTTCCCGGTTCGAAACCATCCAGCCGTGTTTTTCGAGCTGCTTGCCTTCCGGCAACTTCGCTATTCGTTCCGCCACGAACCGTGCCGCACGGCCCATCGGCGAGGATCGTCTCGCGCATTGAATACCATCCCGACGCCGGTCACTTATGCGCGAAGTTGGGCTCGCAGTTGTTGCCGAAGGTGAACGAGTAAAGTCCCACGCCGGGGTCGGTGGTGCTGACCGCGAGCAGATGCTTTCCGAAATCGCGATTATTCACGACGTAGTACATCCGGCGCTGCCCAAGCTCGATGTAGGTTTTGCCTGAAGCGTCCGCTTTCACGTCGAGTCCGCGCGCGTTCCGCGTAATCGGCTTTCCGTCCTGCGTGATATAGACGCGGCGCGGCGTGCCGTTATCGGAGCCCGCCACCATGTAAACCGATTTGGCGCGGTAGTGAAGCAGCACCTCCGAGCGGGACTTCCCCACGCTCGCATCGGTATGGATACCGTCGCCGTGCGCCGTCCATGGGCCCTGCAGGGCGGCCGTGTCGATCGGAACCGGCTTCGGTGCGGCGTAAACGTGGAGTTTGTCCTTCACCAGGTTGCCCTTGTTCGAGATATTCAAATCGCGCAACGTGCCGAGATACGTCTCGCGCGTAGTGCGCAGGCATGCGCCGCCGTACTGCCGCTCGTCTTCGGTCACCCGGTACTTGGCGGCCTTGAAGCTGAGCGACGGATTGGCCTCCTTGAGCAGGCTCTGAATCAGCATCTCGGTCAGATCGTAATCGCCCTCGCCGAGATGGCGCTCGACGATGCGCCCCTTGCTGTCGATCAGGTACTCGGTCGGCCATCCAGGGTTATGGAATGCGTCCCAGATTTTTCCGTCGTTGTCGATCGCGACCGGATAGGTAATACCGAAGCGCTTAACCGCTTCGCGCACCAGGTTCACGTTCTTGGCAAAATCGAATTCGGGCGTGTGAACCCCGATTATCACCAGCCCAAGCGGTCCGTACAGCCGGTTCCATCGCTCGAGATGAGGGAAGGTGCGGATACAGTTGATGCAGGTGTAGTCCCAGAAATCGATCAGCACGACCTTGCCGCGAAGTTGCTTCAGGGTGAGCGGCTTGGAGTTGATCCAAATCTTCGCGGTCGGAAAGTTGGGCGCGGGAATGCGCGGCCCCTCGATCTTCACGACCGCATGCGAGGCGGAGACGGCGAAAACGGCGGTTCCGAGCAAAATTCCACATAAAAGAGCGGCGATTCTTCTCATAAGCCGATTCAAACCCGCGCGCCAAGGGAGAATCAAGCTCGAAAAACGCGCCTTGACTGTCCGGGCAGGGGTACTTATTTTCGAGTTCAGGCGCATCGCGCCGAGAGGTAGAATTTCCGATGGCAAGCGACAAGGTGCTGCACGTCACTGATTCCAATTTCGAGACCGAGGTACTGAAGTCCGACAAGCCGGTATTGGTGGACTTCTGGGCGCCGTGGTGTGGTCCGTGCCGCGCCATCGCACCGATAGTCGATGAACTCGCCGACGAATACGCGGGCCGTCTCAAAGTGGTCAAAGTGAATGTCGACGACAATCCGATGACGCCGGCGCGTTACGGCGTGCGCGGAATTCCCAATTTGCTCATCATCCGGGGCGGGCAGGTGAAAGAGCAGATCGTCGGCGCGGTCCCCAAGGTGCATCTGGTGCGTGCGCTCGAAGGCGCGCTCGCCTGAGCGAGCCGCCGAATCTTACGGTTCCGACGATCCCGACAAACTAATTGGCAGGTGCCGGCGAGGCTTGCGGTGAAGACGCCGGCGCCTTGCTCTTGGCCAGTCCGCGCGCCCAGTAGCTCTCCAACTCCGCCTGCTTGACTTCGAAGGCGGTCTTCGCCTCGTCGGGCAGATAATCAACCAGAGCCCGGTTGTAAGCGAGCAGCCTTGGCGCCAGCGTCGAGTTGCGCAGCAATGGCGCCTGGGGTGGCAGGAGCGCCGTCAGCAGCATCACGCTGAACCCGGCCACCACACCCATCATCGCGGCTCCGAGCGCGCTCCCCGCCAGCCTGTCGGCCCAGCTCAGATGGACGACGTGAATGAGCCTTATCGCCATGCGGCCGACAATCTCGATAGAAGCAAAGACCGCCGCGAACAGAACGATATAGCCGACCACCGAAGAAGCAACCGGGCTTAGTCCGAATTGTGATTCGGCGACGTGGGCCGCACCCTCGTAATAGAGCGAAGCGAAATAGATCCCGCACGCGACCGAGGCGATCGAGGTGAGCATCCGCAGCGCCCCCTGGTTCAGCCCGTACAACGCGCCGAGTGCCACAAGCACGATGATCGCGTAGTCCAGTCCGTTCATCCGCACCATCCCGTGAGTACGAGAGGCTACACCATCCTGTAAAACGACGCGACGAACCCGCGGCGGGCGTTCGATGAGTCCCGCGCTGGTGTATAAATAGGCTCATGCCCAGGGTTTATGTCGACGAGCTCTCGCGCCATGTCGGCGAAGAAGTCACTCTTTGCGGATGGCTGTACAACCGCCGCTCAAGCGGCAAAATCCACTTCCTTCAACTGCGCGACGGAACCGGGATTTGCCAGTGCGTCGCGACCTTGAACGATTTGGGCGCCGAGGCATTCGCCGCCGCCGATCACCTGGGACAGGAAACCTCCCTCGAGGTGACCGGCGTGGTGCGCGAGGACAAGCGCGCTCCGGGAGGCTACGAACTCACCGCGCGCAGCTACCGCACGATCGGCGTCTCGACCGATTATCCGATCACCCCCAAGGAGCACGGCGTCGCCTTTCTGCTCGACCTGCGTCATCTGTGGATTCGTTCGGCGCGCCAGAATGCGATCCTGAGAATTAGAAGCGAAGTCGAACAGGCATGCCGCGATTTCTTTTACGAGCGCGGCTTCGTGCTGTTCGATTCGCCGATCCTGACCCCGACCTCGTGCGAGGGCACCACCAATCTGTTCGAGGTCGATTACTTCGGCGAGCGCAAGGCGTATCTGACCCAGAGCGGACAGCTTTACGCCGAGGCCGGAGCGCTCGCCTTCGGCAAGGTTTATTGTTTCGGTCCCACCTTTCGGGCTGAGAAGTCCAAAACCCGCCGCCATCTGACGGAGTTCTGGATGGTCGAGCCGGAGGTCGCGTTCTTCGACCTCGAAGACGACATGAAACTCGCCGAGGAGTTCGTGTCCTATATCGTCGCCCGAGTTCTCGATCGCCGGCGCGAGGAACTGAAACGGCTCGAACGCGACACCGCGCCTCTGGAGCGCGCCGCTTCGACGCCCTACCCGCGGCTTAGCTACGACGAGGCCGTCGAGCGGCTTCGCGCCAAGGGCTTCGCGGTCAATTGGGGCGACGATTTCGGCGGCGACGAGGAAACCGCGCTTTCCTCCGAGTTCGATCGTCCCGTGATGGTTCACCGCTACCCCACCCAGTGCAAGGCGTTCTACATGAAGCAGGACCCTGCGCGGCCCGAAGTCGCGCTGTGCGTCGACATGCTCGCGCCCGAGGGCCACGGCGAGATTATCGGCGGCGGACAACGCGAGGACGACTACGAAACCCTCAGGCGGAAGATCGTTTCCAACGGCCTTCCGCTCGAACCGTTCAATTGGTACCTCGATCTGCGCCGCTACGGCACGGTTCCACACGCCGGATTCGGGATGGGGATCGAGCGATGCGTCGGATGGATCACCGGAACCCACCACGTACGCGAGACGATTCCGTTCCCGCGAATGATGGAACGGCTCGAGCCGTAAAGGCGCAGCGGGCGGGCTCAAGGGCGCCCTGGAGGAGACCATCCTCGCATCCAAAAGATCCACATCTGCCAGGGCTTTTTCCGCACATGCCTGCGCGCGGTCGCCACAGGTGCCCGTGCAGCGCTTTTGGGGCATATTCGAACCTTGCAATTTTACAAGCGCTTCTGAAGTGTCGGGCAGGCCTACGCGAGCCTTGACATGTTTAAGCAAGCGATGCATAAAATAGCATCCGATGACACTGAATAACAGTTTCAGTGATAACAAGGATGCGACTTCAATGTTTAAGCATTCTGTTGGCGTGTATGACCTACTACAGTTGAAGAGATCGCGAATTAAGCGAGTCGTAGCGCTCATAATGGCGATGTTCTTCATTCCGGCGATCGGATGGGCGGCGCCGCAGGCCTCGGCCCACCGCAGGCTCGCCTCGTTGCTTCGCATCGCGCGCAACAATGCCATCGAATTCACCCTGGGCGGGCCTTATGACGTAAGGGCCTTCGGAGCCGTTCTCAACGGCGTCACGGACGATGCCGCGGCAATTCAGCGCGCCGTCGATGAGCAGGGCAAGATAGTCTTTCCGCCCAACTCGAGCGCCTACGTATCGGTGCCGATCCTCGTTTCCTCCAACACGGTTATTGATTGCCGCAACTCGACGATCACGACCGTCGCGGGCGGAAGCATTTTCAGAGCGATTGGCAGCGCGAGCAATCCGCTTGCTGGCGTCGAGATAGAAAACTGCAATCTCAACGGACAGGCGAGCACGCTCGGCGCGGGAAATTCGTCGTCGGTGATATACCTGGAGTACGTCAACGGTTTTTCGATCCAGCACGACACGGTGAGCAATTGCGGATGGTGGTGCGCGCAGGCGGACTTTTCCAACTCCGGCCTTATCGCAAACAACTACTTCACCAACACGTACGGCGACTGCGCGGGGTGGGAGCAGGGCGCCAACGTCAAACTGGTCAACAACACCTGCGACGGATTCAGCGACGGAGGCTTCTCGGCCAACGTGAACGCCTCAAGCGGGGTGATAACCGGCAATGTTCTGGAGAACGGCCGCGCCGATTCATTCGGTATCGAAGCGGCGGGAGCGTACGACATCACTATCTCGTCGAATATCGTCGAGGGCGGTTACGGGCAAAATGGCATCAGGGTGCTCGCGAACGACGGCGCGGATGCGTACGCGGTCACGGTGGCCAATAACACGGTTGGTAACGCCCGCAGCGGGGAGTTCTGCATAAACCTGACCGCGCCCAACCAGGCCTCGCATCCGAATTCGCCGCTCGTCGTCACGAACAATCTTCTGAATTGCGCCAGCGGCAACGGAATATATGTCTGGGCCGACAACACCACGGTGCATGGCAACACCATAGCGACCTCCGGCACCGGAATTGTGCTCGACGGCAACAGTTCGACGACCTCAAACAACCTCTTCGTGAACGGCAACGTGATCGTTGGAGCCGCAAACGCGGTGAGCTCCGCGCCCAGTCCGGCAGTGGTGAACGCGGTCACGCTCGACAACGTGAGTTTTCCGGCGCGGTGAGGCGCGTGCGGCGCCTATGCGACGGCGCTGTCGCGTTGCGCGGGGGCTTGCCCGGTGAAGCGCCGCTCGATCACCGCGCGTGCCTCGGCCATCACCTCGCGCACGATCTGGCCGGCCGGCTTCACCGAATGGATCAGGCCGGCGGTCTGTCCGCAGGCAAGCCCGCCGTCGTCGATCTTGCCTTCGTAGCGCGCCTTTTCGGCCAGCGGGAAGCCGATCTTCATCGACTGGAGCGGGAAAGGCATTATTTCCTGCTCGCGTCCCACCCATGAATCGGTGAAGCGGTTCCTGATGAGGCGGCAGGGCTTGCCGGAATGGCATCGCGTGATGACGGTTCCTTCCTCGTCGATTTCAACAATCTTGTTCTTGTAGTTGGGATGGGCAAACGCCTCGACCGAGGCGACGAACCGGCTTCCCATCCAGATGCCCTGGGCGCCGAGCGCAAGCGCCGCGACCAGGCCGCGCCCGTCGGCGATTCCGCCCGCGGCGAGCACCGGCACGCGCACCGCGTCCGCCACTTCGGGCACCAGCGCCATCGTGCCGACCCGTCCGGTATGGCCGCCGGCTTCGTGACCTTGGGCGATTATGACGTCAACGCCGGAGGCTTCGAGCTTGCGGGCCTGTTTGACGTTGCCGCACAGCGACATCACGAGCACGCCGTCTTTGCGCGCCTGGGGGATTATCCCGGCCGGGTTGCCGAGTCCGGAAACGATCACGGGAACCTTCTCCTCGAAGGTTATGTCGATGAGTTTCTGGACGTTCGAGGCGTAACGGACGACGGTGTCGTCGGACTTGTCCGCTTTTATTTCAGCAAACAGGATATCAACACCGAAGGGACGATCGGTCAGATCGCGGCACCGATGGATTTGTTCTCTTAATTCACCGGCGCCCATCGTGCCCGACCCGATACATCCGAGCCCGCCCGCGTTGGAGACCGCGGCGGCGAGTTCGGCATGCGCGACAAAGCCCATCCCGGCTTGAAAGATCGGATACCTGATGCCGATCCGGCCACATAGCGGGGTAATCAGGGCGGAATCCGAGTTCATAAGATCACCTCATGAAGCGAATTGAACGAGCGTTTAACGGACTTTGACAAAAGGCACGGGACTCAATTCAAGTCAAGCAGCGTTGCCGGAATTATTCATCTGACAGGATGTTGCTACAGGTATGCGTGCGCGCTAAGAAACATTACAGTCCGTAGCAATGAGGGCCTTTAGTCCGTATTAACATAGCGCGGGATGGGGCAGGCGATTCGGATCTTCGGCTAGGAAACGCCGTCCGCGCACATCAGAATCGGGGCCGGTTCAGGGCTTTCCCGCCGCGGGACTTGTCGCCGTAGTGCGGGCTGTCGGGGCCTGGGAAGTTTTGAGAGCCGCATGCAAGAGGTCAGGTTGGGCGCTTCAGTTGGAATGAGCCGCGGGGAGTTTTTCGGCTCGGAAGCGATCGACCATTCGTCGCGGACGGGTACCGTTCGCGGCACCATTGAGTCTTCCTATCCGCGGAGCTTTCTCCGCGTGCTCGTATCGCAGTACACCAGCGGTCTGGAAACGGCGGCACCGTCGTCACGCGTAAGTGTGGGAAAAACCTCCCGCAACTGGCGCGGGCCGTACGTCTTCGCCCAAGCCGAAGGAGGATGAGCCTTTGCGAAACGGCCCCTTGGTCCACCGACATTCAAGCATCTCGAAAGCGGTGCGAGGCACGGTCTCACCGCTCGAAAGACTGGCGGCGCTGAAGACGGTGGGTGAACCGGGTGAGTATCGAAAACGCAACGGGCGGACGTGGTTGCATGCGGGGATGTGGGAATCGTCGCGTTTGCACCTGGGAAGCCAACTGCCCATAAACCTGCGCCGATTTCTTTCCGAGCAGCTCGGCCCCAATCTGCGCGTGGAAAGCGACAGTATCGTTTCGCTCCAACCGTGTTCGGATGAAGCTGTGATGCGAGAATTGGCCCGCGCGATACGGCGCTTCTCGGCCGAAAGGGCGCGCCAGGTATGGTCGGAATGCGCGATCGGACTCGCCAGGCTGAAGAGCGAGTTCTTTCACGCCCCTTCGGACCAGCGATGCCCGGTGATGCTGTGCCTCAAATGCGCCTCTATCGGCGCCGGCCCGCTCGACGAGCACGCGGGGCGCGATTGCCTGCCGGTCAATCTCGATTCGGCGTTCAGGGATTTTCACACCCTACCGGCCGCGGAGAACGCCGGCGTGCCGCATGCGATCCTGCAGGCGATAGAAAACTTCCGGATGGCGCGCGAAGCTGGCGGCCTCGATCACTACGATCTCGACTGCTTCGTCTCGAACCATCAGCTCATCTTTACCTGGCGCCCGCTCGCTCAGGGCGCACAGCCCTGACGGTCGCTCAGCCGTTCAAGACAGAACAACCCGGCCGCGCAGTATCGCGATGGCCGGGTTTCCCCTGTCCATTTCGCGAAGAAAAAATCTTGAGGCAGGCCGTCGGGATACGGCTAGATCGCGGAGGCGCGGCGGCGGCGCTGTTCCTTGCGCCGGCGCCGCTGGGCTTCAGAGCGCTTGCGCTTGCGACGAACGCTGGGCTTTTCATAGAAAGCCCGTTTCTTCATTTCCTTGAACACTCCCTCCTTCGCCAGCTTGCGCTTGAGAACCCGCATTGCCTGATCGAGGGAGCCCTCTACTTTTATCTCCATAATCCTCCGGTCGTCCGCCGTTTGAGCCTTTAGAGGTTAGGTCCGCATGCGGGCAGAGTCAACCCGCGCAACGGCTGCTTATCGTATCTTCCCCATGCGCGTTTTGCCGGTCCTTTGCGCTTCTTCTCTTCATGATGACAAGCCCGCTCTGTTAGATGGTTGATATGTTCGATTGAAACGCGCCAAAGCTTCTGGGGAGTGAACATGGATCTCGGTCTTAACGGAAAGGTTGCGATGATAACCGGCGCAAGCCGGGGCTTGGGCCATGCGATGGCGGCGGCCTTGGGACAAGAAGGCGTGCGGCTCAGCATCTGCGCGCGCGGCGAGCAGGCGCTCAAGGCCGCCGAGGCGGAACTCGCCGGGCTGGGCTTCGAGGTGATGGC
>JAKAVC010000156.1 GCA_021817345.1 Deltaproteobacteria bacterium
CTCTCCGGTCTTTGCGGCCGGTTTCGCGGTGGTATCGTCGGGTTCGTTCATCGAGCGCTTGAAATCGCGAATCGCTTTTCCAAGGGCTCCGCCGACATCTCCCAGCTTGCTCGGTCCGAAGATGATCAGAACGATAACCAGGATGACCAGCAGATGGGTTGGCGCAAAAAGATCCATAAAGGCTCCCCGAGGCTATATGCCTGAAGAAATACTATAACGCGCAAGCGCCCGTTGCCAACCGCGAACGCGACGGGTTTTCAGGCACTCTTGGCCGCTTCCGCGGGCGGTCCGTCGGCGGGCGCGGCTTCGAGCCGGTAACGCTGCATCTTGCGGTAAAGCGTGGAGAGGTGAATTCCGAGGATCTGCGCCGCACGCTCCTTGTTGCCGTCGACTTTCGCGAGCACGCGGCGAATATGCTCGCGTTCGAGGTCTTCCAGCGTGAAGTTGGCGTCATCCGCTTCGGCGGGCGGCGCGGCGGTCGAGAGGCGAAGCTTGTCCGGCAGGTCGTGGGAATGGATCACGTCGGTCTCCGCGAGAATCGCGGCCCGTTCGACCGTATTCTCCAGCTCGCGGACATTGCCGCGCCACTGGTAGTTGATAAGCGCGCGCATCGCACCCTTCGAGAAGCGCATCCCGGTGCGACCGAGCGACTTCTCGACTTTCAGAAGGAAGTGATTGGCGAGCAGCGGAATGTCGTCCTTGCGCTCGCGCAACGGGGGCAGCGTAATCGTGATCACATTGATCCGGTAAAGCAGCTCCTCGCGAAACCTCCCGGCCTTCACTTCGGCTTCGAGGTTTCGGTTGGTGGCGCACAGCACGCGGACGTCGAATGAGATCGGCTCGTTTGAGCCGAGCGGATAGCATTCGCGCTCCTGCAGCGCGCGCAGCAGTTTTACCTGCAGCGAGAGCGGCATCTCGCCGATTTCGTCGAAAAATATCGTGCCCTTGTCGGCCGCCTTGAGCAGTCCCACCTTGTCCTGCATCGCGCCGGTGAACGCGCCGCGCTTGTAACCGAACAGCTCGCTTTCGAGCAGGTTCTCGGGCAGCGCGCCGCAGTTGATCGGCAGGAAGCGTCCGTTGGCGCGCTCGGAGCTGAAATGGATCGCGCGCGCGACGAGCTCTTTTCCGGTTCCCGACTCGCCGGTGATGAGCACGCTGGAATCGGTGCGCGCAACCTTCTCCATGATGCGGAAGACCTGCTCGATAGCGTCGCTTTTGCCGATGATGCTCTCGAAGCGGTACTTCTCGCGAAGCTCGCGGCGCAGGAAGCGGTTCTCGCGGAACAGGGTTTTCGCGTTGAGCGCGTGATGGACCTGGTTCTTCAGATGGTCGTTGGCGAAGGGCTTGGTGATGTAATCGTACGCGCCCTGCTGCAGCGCCTGGACCGCGGATTCGACGCTCGCGTAGGCGGTCACGATTATCGCCATCACCTCCGGGTCGAGGTCGCGAATTCGCTTGAGCACCTCGAGTCCGTTGCCGCCGCCGCCGAGGTTGAGGTCGATTATCGCGAGATCGATTTGTTCGCGCTCGAAAACTGAAAGCGCGATTTCCGCGCCCGGCGCTTCGAGCACGTCGTAGCCCTCGCCGCGCATCAGGTCGCGGATGATCTGCCGCATGAGCGGCTCGTCTTCGACCACGAGGACCCGGTAACGGCGTCCGCTCTCGGGCGCAAATGCGGCGGCGTTCTGTTCGGGACTCATGATGCGGAAGCCGTTTGCGCCTGCGCGGCGCCCTCATGGACGGGCAGGGTAATCGTGACCGAGGTGCCTTTACCGACTTCGCTCTCGATACGGATACTGCCGCGGTTGCCGAGAATTATGCGCTGGCAGAGCGAAAGCCCGAGACCGACGCCGGAGCCGGCGGGCTTGGTGGTGAAAAAGGGATCGAAGACGCGCTCCAGGTACTGTTTGGGAATTCCGATCCCGTTGTCGGTTACGCGCAGCATCACGCGCCCCGAGCGGTCGCCGTCGGTGGGGCGAAGATTCTCGGTTCTAATCCGGATGCAGCCGCCGGCCTGCTGGGTCGCGTCGGCCGCGTTGAGCAGCAGATTCAGAAGCACCTGCTGAATCTCGTTGTTGTCTGCAAAAACGGGCTTCAGATCGGGCGCGAGCGCAGGCTCGATTTGCAGGCCGCTGAAGCGCTTGTTGTAGCTAATCAGGCGCAGAGTCTCCGTGATCAGATTGTTCAGGTCGACAGGTTTTCGCTCGACCGTCGAAGGTCGCGCGAAATTCACCAGGTCTTTGAGCGTTCCGGAAATCCTGGTTATCTGCGAAAGGATCGTGTGCAGTGTTGTGCGCCGCGTGCTGTCGCTTTCGCCAGGCAGAAGCGACTGGACCAGCGAAGAGATCGACGCGAGCGGGTTGTTCACCTCGTGCGCGACGCCGGCGGCGAAAGTTCCGGCCGCCGCCAGGCGCTCAGCCTTGACCAGCGAATCCATCATTTCGCGCCGCTGGGTCACGTCGCGCAGCATCATCTGGATGAACCGCTCGTTGCCGTAGGAGATGATCGCCGAGTTGACGTCGAAGAAGAACGGTCCGAGCGGCAAATCGTAGGTCTGGTCCGACCCGCGCTCCATCACGCGCTGCAGATGCGCGACGGTTTCCTCGCGCATCTCGGGCGGCACAAAATCGGTAATCGGCGCGCCGAAATGGCTGGCTATCGAATGCGGTCCCGGCGCGAGCATCGCGTCGGCCTTCTGCAGGGGCGATTCCACCGAGCGATCTGCCATCAGCATCCGATGCACCTTGTCGGCCGCGCTGTTTGCGCCCAACACCCGCCATGTGCCGGGTTCAATCTCGTAGATCACGTCCGGCGCATGGTCGATCGAATTGCGATACTTCTCTTCCGAAGCGCGCAGCGCGCTTTCGCGCGATTCGATGTAGAACCATGCCACCATCAGCCGCCGCTCGTCGATCGATGCGACCACCACGTCGCGGAAATTTTCTTCCTTGCGCCCGCGTACGCTCGACCGGACGTGCTTGAGAATCACCTGCTTGAGCGCGATATGGAGCGTGTTGAACTGCGAAGGAGTCGCCCGCGAGAGCATCCCCTGCTGGCAATGGCGGCGGAGATAGACGTAGGTGCTGAGGTCGTCGGGGTCTCTAAGATGAGCGACGAACCGGATGAGGGCGTTGGAAAGGCTCTCATTGAGTTCGCCCGGTTCCTGCTTGAGAGTTGGAAAGCCGAAGATGGAACCGATAGCCTCCTCCCATTGGTTAACGATCCCTTCGAAGTGACGCTCGATAAGCTCGGCTACGTGCCCTCTTATCCTGAGGCTCTCAGGCTTTCGGCTGTAAATAGGGCCAAATAATCCACCGAGCAAGTTCTCGATTGTACGCAGGTGAAGCTGAATCGCTTCCAGTTCGCCGGGCGTCGGTTGCAGAGGAGTGTCAGTCGGGTGGCGAGTTTGCTTCGCCTCGCTCTGATGGCAGCATCCGCACTCTTGCGACATGTTCATTTGCTTCGGCTATTCCGATTGATGAAATCGATCCAGCGCGGCGCCATAGTCATAAGCGGTCCGTTTCTCGACGTGCCGGACAGAACCTATAAATGATTTTACGCAAAATGCCAAGCGGATAGCCAGTGCCTGTTCGCAGCTTGCGAATTCTGAGGCAACGGCGTCGCAAAACGTAGAACGTCCATTCCAAATTCGTCATCGAACCATCATCCTGCCGAAAAATGTTCGACGAACCGGGCGCTTTCTGCTGGCATGGCTTTGGCTCTCATCAGCCAAGTGGCTTTCGAACTGAAAACAAGACCCAGAGTCGATTGCCAGAATAAACTCTTCTCCCGAAACGGCCAGAGTTTTCCCTTCAAGGCGATGCGCCTTGAAGGGATTGCTCTGCAGCTCGATTTCAATGCGAAGCTCGCGCTGCTCAGGCGTTTCGAGAAGCTCAAGGCGGCGCACACGACCGGCCTGGTGCTGAGTTGGAATCAGGCAGACGCGATCATAGAGCTCGCGGCGTGTGCAGGATTGCCCGCGCTCGTCGAGTTCGACCTTGCGCCCAAGGACGTCGTTGATTCGGGCGCGATGACTGCGGCGTTAGAAAACGCCGAGCGTCTCGTGCGTCTTCTCCAGGGACGTCCCGGATTGTTCGGTTACGTGGTCAACTGTCAGTTTTCGCCCGAGACGGTTCGCGCGCGGGGGTTGAGGCGCCTGCGCCGCGGCCTGGCGGCATTTTTCGACACTATCCACGGAGGAGACAGCGGCGCGCTCGCCGCCGTCCGCCGTCGCGCCGACATGATGGCGATCTCGATCCCCGGCGAGGATTTCATCTACGCCGACGCCGCGGCGCTCAAGCCCGTCGAGTTATGCGGGTACCTGGCCGCGCTGCGCGACATTGCCGGGCAGCGGCCCGTGGTGCTCGAATTCACCGAGCCGTCGCCGGAGCAGGACGAAGCGGTTGCGACAGCGTTCGCAAACGGCGCCGCAGGGGTGGTCGCTCCGCGCCTTCCCGCGCCGGAGTCGGTCGAATGGCTGGATGTACGCGCTTTGAGACCTGAGGGCGCGATGCCGTTTCGCCGGTTCGACACGAATTGCCCCTCCGCTCCATACGGATCCTCGAAACCGTGAAGCGTCGCCGCCGTCCGACGCCAGTGAATGGGAACGAGCTACGTCTTGTGCGGCCCGCGCGCCGGTTTTCAGATTCGATCGCCGGGGCGTAACATAACGCCCGCGGTTCCCTCAATCGCAACCGGTGCTCAGTCGAGCATCCGGTGCGACCGAAGACGCGCTTATTTCAGCTCGTTCGGCGGCGGTTGGCACGAGGACCCTCATCGGAGCCCGAAGGCTCCAGCTAAGGAAACCGTCCATGGCATCTCAGGAACCCGGCTCGGAACGCAAAAAGCCCGGAGCGCAGCCGCAACTTCCCTTTCGTTTCCCCTTCTGGTGGGTGTTTCTGATCGTCCTGGTCATGTGGACGGTGCTTTCATTGTGGCCGCAGCCGCAACTGCGCGCCAAGCTGCCGTACACGACTTTTCTCACGCAGGTTGGCGCCGATAACGTTTCCAAGGTTCATATCGTAGGCCCCTCGATCACCGGCGTTTTCGTAAAGCCCATTTTGTGGCCGCCGCAACCCCAGCCTGAATCGAAACCGTCCAAGGCAGGCAAGCCCGGCTCGCCGACGCCGGGCGGGAAAACCAAAGCCGCCGCTCCCGAGGAAAAACCGGCTTCCTACACGCGCTTCCAAACCACCTTCCCCGAGGCTATCGGCGACCCGAAACTGATGCCGCTGCTGGAGGCGCATCACGTCGTGGTCGAGGCGTCTTCCCCCTCCTCAGGCTGGTGGATGGATCTGCTGGTCGGATGGCTGCCGCTCATCCTGCTGTTCGCATTTTTCTGGTGGATGCTCAGCTCGGCGGGGCATGCCCAGAGCAATCTTTTGGGCCGGTTCAGCGGGATGAAGACGCGCCGCTACTCGAACACGCAGCCGAAGGTCACATTCAACGACGTCGCCGGTGCGGACGAGGCCAAGGCCGAGCTTCAGGAGGAAGTCGATTTCCTGCGCCATCCCAAGAAGTACCACGACCTGGGCGCGCGCATCCCAAAAGGCGTGCTGCTGGTCGGACCGCCGGGCACCGGCAAGACGCTGCTGGCGCGGGCCGTGGCGGGAGAGGCCGGAGTTCCGTTCTTCAGCATCAACGCGTCGGAGTTCGTCGAGATGTTCGTCGGCGTCGGCGCAAGCCGGGTGCGCGATCTGTTTCGCCAAGCCAAGGAAGCCGCTCCCGCCATCGTTTTCGTCGACGAGCTTGACGCGGTCGGACGCCGGCGCGGCGCGGGTGTTGGCACCGTGAACGACGAGCGCGAGCAGACGCTGAACCAGTTGCTCGCCGAACTCGACGGCTTCGACGAGCGCGCCGAGGTCATCATCATGGCCGCCACCAACCGGCCCGACGTGCTCGACCCGGCGCTGCTTCGCCCGGGCCGGTTCGATCGGCAGGTGGTGGTCGGCCTTCCCGACCGCCTGGGGCGCGAGGGAATCCTGCGCATCCACATCCGACGGCTGCAACTGGCGCCCGACGTGGATATCAAGACGATTGCCGGAGCCACCACCGGGATGAGCGGTGCGGACCTCGCCAATCTTTGCAATGAGGCCGCGCTCGCGGCGGCGCGCCACAGCCGGACCGCAGTCACGATGGAAGATTTCGAGGAGGCGCAGGAAAAAGTCCGGCTCGGCGCGGCCCGTCCGCAACTCGCCGACCCCGAGGAGCGCCGCGTGGTCGCCTATCATGAATCCGGGCACGCGGTGGTCGCATGGCTTACCCCGGAGGCGGACCCCGTCCACAAGGTGACGATAGTGCCGCACGGACAGGCGCTCGGATTGACCGAACAGGTTCCGGGCGAGGACCGTCACAACTACAGCCGTTCGTACCTGATGGCGCGGCTGGCGGTGATGCTTGGCGGACGCACCGCCGAGGAGATCGTCTTTGGCGAGGTGACGACCGGCGCGGAGAACGATCTGGTCGGGGCGACCAAGCTCGCGCGTCGGATGGTTACGCGATGGGGGATGGGCAAGCTCGGCCTGGTCGCGTTCAAGACCGATGAGGAGCAGCCTTTTCTCGGGTACGAAATCTCACAGGGGCGCGAATACAGCGAGGCAACCGCGGCGCGGATCGACCAGGAAGTGCAGAGCCTCATCGAGGAAACCCATCAGGAAGTGCGCCGCGTTCTGAGCGATGCGCGCGAGCGTCTGGACCGCCTGGTCGAAGCGCTGCTGGAGCACGAGACGATCACTCGCGACGAGCTGACCAGGATTCTCGGGTCGCGTCCCGAAGCGGGACAGGATCACGCGGGCACTCTCGCCTCAGTCCGCCGCTGAGCCGGGGACCTCTACCGTAAGACTCAAGACTAGCTGGCCAGCAGTTTGTGGAGCGACTCAAGGTCGCGGCGTACCTGCTGCAGAACCTGGCGCGCCTTGCCGCCGTCTTCGGCAGGATGCCCGTCCGGGGAGCTTTCGGACTTGCCGCTGGCGATGGGTTTTTGGACCGTCTCGCCGCCGCGCGCGAGCGCGTCGATCCCGTGCTCGCGGATGTACTTGTTTGCACCAGCGATCGTGAAGCCCTCGGCGTGGAGCAGGCGCTTGATGACCTGAAGGGTTTCGATGTCGCGGGGATGGTAAAAGCGATGGCGCGAGCGGGTGTGCCTGGGTTTCAGAATCGGGAACTGGGTTTCCCAGAAGCGAAGAACGTAGGGCTCGACGCCCAGCGCGCGAGCGGCCTCGCCGATCTTGAGCCCGCGCTCCGGAATCGATTCAAGCGTTGGGGCAGGCTTTGAGGGTTTGCGGACTGATTTGCTGTTACGGCGCCTGGAGTCGGTCATGACCGCGCTTTGCCATCGTTCACGATATCCTTCAAAACCGGACTTGGTTTGAAGGTCAGCACACGCCGCGATTCAATCGTTATCGCTTCCCCGGTCTGGGGATTGCGGCCCCGGCGTGCCCTTTTATCGTTTACCACAAAGCTGCCGAAGCCCGAAATCTTGACTTTCTGGCCGCTGCGCAAACTGTCGCGAATAATCGCGAAGACCTCTTCGACGACTTCGCAGGCTTCCTTCTTCGAGGAGCCTACCCGCTCGTAGACGATGTCAACGAGATCGGCCTTGGTCATGCTAGGCGGCGTACTCTGCCCCACTCTTTCCGCTCGCTGCAAGCACGCTTTACTTTCTAAGCTCAGCTCCAAGACGGGCCCGCGCCTGTTCCATCAGGACGGCATGGGTCCGATTGACCTCTTCGTCGGTAAGCGTCCGGTCCGCGGCACGATAGCGCAAAGCGAGCGCGACGCTCTTCTTTCCGGGCGCGACCGCGTCTCCCTGGTAAACGTCGAAGACCTCAACGCTTTCGAGCAATGACGGGGCCATTTCACGGATCGTCTTCACAATCAAGTCCGCTGGAAATTCCCGCTCAAGGACCAAGGCAAGATCACGCCGCACCGCCGGGAACCTGGGCGGAGCCTCGATCGCCGCGTGCGGCGAAAGACCATAGGAAATGAGTCTGTCTAAGTCAATCTCGCAGATAGTGCATTGTTGTTCGAGGCCGCGCTCCATTGCCTCTCGCGGATGCAGTTCGCCCACATAACCTGCCGGCTCATCGGCGAGCAGAATCAGCGCCGAACGCCCCGGATGCAGAAAATTGAGCTGATGCTCGCCGGTTGGCGCCTTGAACCGCACCCGCTCGGCAAGCCCGAGCGCGCCGAGATAGGTCTCGGCCACGCCCTTCATCGTAAAGAAGCCGGCCTTGACGCCCGGCTTTCCGATTTCGGCTAGCGCATATTCCCCGTAGGAGAGGGCGCCAAGATGGTATCGTTCGCTGACCGCGCTATTGACGCGCGCGAACACCTTCGCGATCTCGAAGGCATGAAACGCCGTTGCCTGGCGGTTCAGGTTGAAGCTGAGCGCGGCGAGCAATCCCGGAACGAGGCTCCGGCGCATCTCGCGCAGCTCTTCTGAGAGCGGATTCTGCACCCGAAGCGGCTCGCCGTTGCCGATTCCGGTGAATTTCTCATTATCCGCCGGCGCGATAAACGCGATCGTGTCGATCTCCGTGAAGCCCGCGCCGAGCATAACTTCGCGCGTGCCCTTGAAGAACTCGCGTTCGCGATTCGGTTCGGCGTAGGCAAACAGCCTCGGCGGCAGCGAGGCGGGAATCTCTTCCAGTCCGGAGAGCCGCGCGACTTCTTCCGCCAGGTCGGCGGCTTCGTTGAGGTCCGAGCGCCACGACGGCGGAGTCACGCTGAGCACGCCGCGAGTCTCCGCGCGTTTCACCGAGGCGCCGAGCGAAACCAGCCGCCGTTTCGTGTCGGCGGCGCTCAGCTCCACGCCGAGCAGCGCGCCCATCCGCTTCAGGTCGAGCGCGATTTCGCGCACCGGCGCGGGACGCGGCTCGAAGTCCGCAACGGCGCCTTCGGGGCGAGCCTCCGCGTGGCGCTTGAGCAGTTCCGCGACGCGCATCAACGCGGTGGTTTGCCCGGCGCGGTCGATACCGCGCTCGAAACGGTAACTCGCCTCGCTGCGAAGCCCGAGGCGGCGCGCGGTCTTCGCCACCGTCATCGGTTCGAAGTAGGCGCTTTCCAGCAGGATGGTCCGGGTCGAAAGGCCGACCTCGGAGTTGAGACCGCCCATCACGCCGGCTATCGCGAGCGGCTTCTCGGGATCGGCGATAACCAGGTCGGTGGATTCGAGCGCGCGCCGCACGTTGTCGAGCGTGACGAACTCGCGATCGCTGCCGGCGTGGCGTACGACAATGGTGCTCGCGGCGATTTTATCGAGGTCGAAGGCGTGCAGCGGCTGACCCGTCTCGAGCATCACGTAGTTGGTCGCGTCGACGACGTTGTTGAGCCCGCGCATCCCGCAAAGTTCCAGCCGCCGGCGCATCCATATGGGCGACGGCGCGACCCTGACGCCGGTCATCTTGAGCGCCGCATAGCGCGGGCACTGCTCCGGCGCGGCTATCCGGACCGCGAACGAGGACGAAGCGCCGTCGCCTTGGTGGCGTTCGACCGCGAGCGGGCGGATCCGCGGCGTGCGGAGCCGCACGCCGAACAGCGCGGCCACGTCGCGCGCGACCCCCAGAATCGAAAGAGCGTCGCCGCGGTTGGGAAGGATCGCGATATCCAGTACGACGTCGTCAAGCCCGAGATAATCGGCGAGCGGGGCGCCGAGCGGCGCGTCATCAGGGAGCGACAGGATTCCGTGATGGTCCTGCGAGAGGCCCAATTCGCGCTCCGAGCAGAGCATCCCTTCGGAGCGGACGCCGCGAATCACCGCGGCCTGCAACTCGGGCTCCGCGCCGAGCTTCGCCCCGACCCTGGCGAGCGCGGCGGTCATCCCGCTTCGCACGTTGGGCGCGCCACATACGACCGAGAAGCGGCCGGCCGGGCCCGCGTCCACCTGGCACAGGCTGAGCCGGTCGGCGTTGGGATGCTTTGCGGCTTCGAGCACGCGCGCGACCACTACGCCTGAGAACGAAGCACTGACCCGTTCGATATTCTCGACCTCAAGTCCGGCAACGGTCAGCCGGCGCGCGATTTCCTCGACGGGGGCGTCAACCGAGACGAATTCCTTTAGCCACTTGAGCGGTACTTTCATGCCGCCGCTCCGCTGAGCGAAGGAAACTGGTTCAGAAATCGGAGATCGTTCTCGAAGAAAAGTCTCATATCGTCAACGCCCAGACGGAGCAGGGCAGGGCGCTCGACGCCGAAGCCGAAGGCGAAGCCCTGGTACTCCTCGGGGTCGAGCTTTACCGCGCGAAGGACATTGGGATGGATCATTCCGCAGCCGAGGATTTCGGTCCATCCGCTATGCTTGCAGACGCGGCATCCCGCGCCCTTGCAGAGCAGGCAATGGATATCGACTTCGGCGCTCGGTTCCGTGAACGGGAAATAGCTCGAGCGGAAACGCACTCCCGTTTCGGGGCCGAAGAAGGCGCGCAGGAACTCGATAAGCACGCCCTTTAGATGCGCCATCGTGATCCGTCCCACGCGATCGACCATGAAGCCCTCGATTTGCGTGAACATCGGGGAGGCGCGCACCGATAGTTCGTCGCGCCGGTAGCATCGCCCCGGACATACCACGGCGAGCGGCGGTTTTCGCTGCTCCATCACGCGAATCTGCCCGTTGGAGGTGTGCGAGCGCAGCAGCAGGCCGCCGCCGACCAGGAACGTGTCCTGCATCTCGCGCGCCGGATGGTCGGGCGGAAAGTTGAGCGCCTCGAAGTTGTGGAAGTCGTCCTCGACGTCGCGCGTCATCGCGACTTCAAAGCCCATCGAGACGAATATGTCGAGCATCCGCTCCATGATGTGGGTTACGGGATGGATCCGTCCGCGCGGAATCCGCGCGCCGGGCAGCGTGACGTCGAGCCGCGCCTCGGCGAGCGAGCGTTCGAGCGCGGCCTCGGCGAGCCTCTGCTTGAGCTTCTCGATCCGCTCCTCGAGTTCGCGCTTGATCTGGTTGACAAGCTGGCCGATTGCGGGCCGTTCGGCCGCCGGCACGTCGCGCATCCCGCGCATCACCTGGGTCAACTCGCCCGAGCGGCCAAGCACGCGTACGCGCACCGCCTCGATTTGCTCGTCGGATGCGTCGTCGGCGAGTTCGTCGAGCGCTCGGCGCCTGATTTCGTCAAGTTGTTCTTTCATCGCAAGGTTTCCGGCTTTCCTGGGTTCCGGGCCCGTCAAACAAAAAACCATGTGGCGCGCGTGGCCACATGGTTTCTCGGTGCGCAGGCAAAAGAAGTCGGTTCGGACTTAAGCGGTTGCGAGCCCAAGCGCGCTCTTCGCGGTGCGCACCAGCTCGGTAAACAAGGTGTCACGCTCCAGGGCGAGGGCGGCTATCTGTTTGCGATCGAGCGACACGCCGGCCTTCGCGAGCCCCTCCATCAGGCGGCTGTACGAGAGTCCGAATTCGCGGGCAAGGGCGTTGATACGGGTGATCCACAGCGAGCGGAACTCGCGCTTCTTCTGTTTGCGGTCGCGATAGGCGTAGGTGAGGCCTTTCTCCAGCGTGTTGCGAGCCTGGCGATAGACCTTTCGCCCTCCGGTGTATCCCTTGGCGAATTTGAGTTGCCGTTTATGATGGCGGCGGGTTTTAGGTCCGCCCTTGGCGCGGGGCATCGGTGGTCAGTCCTTCCCTCGAAGTTGTTCGTAGAACCTATGCGTACGGCATCAGGGCCGCAAGGGTCTTGGCGTCGGTCTTGTTGAGCAGCGCGTCATGGCGAAGCCGGCGCTTGCGTCCGCGGCTCTTGCTGGAGAGCAGGTGGCGCAGGTAGGCCCTCTTGTGCTTGACCTTTCCACTTTTGGTGAAGGAAAAGCGCTTGGCCGCCGCGCGGTTGGTTTTAATCTTCGGCATCGGGCTTGGCCTCTTTTCGTATCAAACCGTCATCGCGGCGTCAGCAGGACGGACATGTTCCGCCCTTCCATCCTGGGCAATCCCTCGGGCTGCGCGATGTCTTGTACCTGTTCGATAACCCGGTTCATCAGCGCCCGTCCGAGTTCCGGATGGGTAATCTGCCGGCCGCGAAACGAAACCGAGAGTTTAACACGCTGGCCTTCCTCAACAAAGCGCCTGATGTGCTTTATTTTGAAGTCCACATCGTGCTTGTCGGTGAGCGCGCCCATCTTGACTTCCTTGACGGTGCTGGCGGCCGCGTGAGCCTTTGCGTCGTGGCTCTTTTTCTTCTGGGCGTAGCGATACTTGTCGTAATCGGTGATGCGGCATACGGGCGGCTTGGCGGCGGCCGCCACCTCGACCAGGTCGAGGCCCTTGCTCTCGGCGATGCGCAGCGCGTCGCGCACCGGCATGATACCGACCTGCGAGCCGTCGACGTCGATTACCCTGACCTCGGGCGCCCGGATCTGGGCATTGACCCGGACCTGGGGCTCTCTTGTTGGCGGAGTTCTAAAAAACCTTCGGATAAAACACCTCCTCGCGGCGCGTTGCGCCGCTTAAGACCGATATCTCATTAACCTGGCAGGGGCTCGTCCTTGAGCCGCCGGACGAGACCCTCCAGTGACATTGCCTCGTTCTTCGCACCGCGCAGCATCCTGAGCGAGACCGTTCGCGCCTCGGCTTCGCGTTCGCCCACGACGACCATATAGGGAACCTTCCCCAGCTCCGCTTCGCGCACCTTAAATCCCAGCTTTTCATTGCGCAAATCGGCCGAAGCGCGAAATCCTTCGCGTTTGACGAGTTGCGCGACCTCGCTCGCATAACCTTCAACCTTCTCGCTGAGCGAAAGCACGCGCACCTGCTCGGGCGCAAGCCAGAACGGGAACACCCCGCCGGTATGCTCGATAAGCACTCCGATGAAGCGTTCCAGCGAGCCGAGGATTGCGCGATGGATCATCACGGGACGCGCCTCGCTGCCCGCAGCGGTGGTGTAGGACAAATCGAAACGCTCGGGCAGGTTGTAGTCGAGCTGGATGGTCGCGACCTGCCATTTGCGCTTGAGCGCGTCGGGGACGTAAATCTCGATTTTCGGGCCGTAAAACGCGCCCTCGCCCGGATTCTCTTCCCACTGAAGGCCGTTTCGCGAAAGCGCGTTGCCGAGCTTGGCTTCGTTCTCGCGCCATTGCTCCTCGCTGCCCATGTGCTCGGCAGGCATCGTTGCCAGCTTGAACTCGACCGCCTCGAAACCGAGCGAAGCGTACACCTCGCGCACCATCCGGAGGTTGAGATCGACTTCGGATTCGATCTGCTCGGGCGTGCAGAAGATGTGCGCGTCGTCCTGCGCCATCGAGCGCACCCGCTCGAGTCCGTGAAGCGTGCCCGAGCGTTCGTTGCGATGAAGCCGGCCGAAATCGGCAAGCCGGAGCGGAAGATCGCGGTACGAACGCTTCTCCGCCGCGAAGATCACCGTGTGGCCCGGGCAGTTCATCGGTTTGAACGCGTAGTTCGGCTCGGCGCCGGCTGATTCCTCGTCGCTGGTGAGGAACATGTTCTCGCGGAAGAATTCCCAGTGGCCCGAGGTCTTCCAGAGATCGTTCTTGAAGACCTGCGGGGTTATCACTTCGTCGAAGCCGTAACGCCGATAAAGGCGGCGCATGTAGACGATCAGTTCATTGTAAACGATCGCGCCGCGCGGCAGGAAAAACGGCGAGCCGGGCGAGAGCGGATCGAAAAGGAACAGTCCCATCTCGCGCCCGAGCTTGCGATGGTCGCGCTGGCGGGCAAGTTCGAGCAGCTTCAGATGCTCTTCGAGCGCCTCCTTGCTCGCAAACGCGGTCCCGTAGATCCGCGACAGCATCGCGTTATGCTCGTCGCCGCGCCAGTACGCTCCCGCGACGTTCAGCAGCTTGAACGCCTTGATATAGCCGGTCGAAGGAACGTGAGGCCCGCGGCAGAGATCCATCCATTCGCCCTGCCGGTAGATCGAGACCGTCTGCTCGGGGATGTCCTGGAGGATTTCGACCTTGTACCGCTCGCCCATCGCTTGGAACTTGCCGATCGCTTCGTCGCGCGGCACTTCGATCCGCTCGACGCGAAGGTTGGCCTTGGCCAGTTCGCGCATCCTGGCTTCGATTTTCGGCAAGTCTTCGACCGTGAACGGCGCCTTTGGCGCAAAGTCGTAATAGAAGCCGTCCTCGATCGTCGGACCGATCGTGACCTGGGTGCCGGGATACAGCTCCTGCACCGCCATCGCCATCAGATGCGCGGTGGAATGGCGCAGGATGTCGATTCCCTCGGGGCTGTCGGCGGTGACCGGTTCGACGGTTGCGTCTTCCTCGAGCGCGCGGCTGAGATCGACCAGTTTGCCGTTGACGCGCGCCGCGACGATGTCGCGCCGCTTGTTGCCGTCGAGCAGAACGTCGCGCACGGCAGTGCCTCGTGGCACGACCCGCCTGCTCGCGCCCAGGGTTACAGTTACCTCGGAGCTCATCTAGCGGCGGATTGTAGCATCGGACGACAGTGCTGCTGATAGGACGGGCGACGCTTCGCGCCGTGGCGAAGCGTCGGACTTGGTAGGCACGGGCGGGATTGAACCGCCGACCCCTTCCGCGTCAAGGAAGTGCTCTCCCACTGAGCTACGTGCCTTTGAATGCGAAGTGTGGACCGAGAACAGCAAGCAGGAAAACCGCTAACAAAAAACCATCGCGCGGGCAACACGCTTTGTGCTCAAGGCGATTCCTCGCGTCCATTTTGCTAAGCTTCGGGCCGGTCCGGCGATGGAGCGAGAGAGAATCGTCCAGGTTTTTTTCTTCGGCTTCCTGGCCTTGATGGCCTACGAGCTGTTCCAGCTCCTGTCGCCGTTTCTCGTGCCGATAGCGTGGGCGATCCTGCTTGGGTTCATCGCGTACCCGGCGCAGTTCGAGCTCAGCCGCCTGATTCGGAGCCGCACCACATCCGCCTTGATCCTGACCATTTCGGTTTCGCTCGGCGTCGTGCTGCCCGCCATCTGGCTTTCGGGCCGTCTCGCAATCGAGGCCCAGCGCATCTATCTCGCAATCGCCGACACGGTGAAGAACGGCGGACTCAAGGACCTCGACCACTGGATCAACGGCTCGCACCTGGGCGGACTTTTCCATCGGCTTACCGGGCGCCATTTCAGGATCGAGGATGCGCTGCCCAGCCTGCTCCAAGGCGCGCAACTCACCAGCGAATTCGTCGTCGCCAACGTCACCACCGCGGCGAAAAACATCGTCACGTTTCTGATCGACGCCACCCTCGGCCTGGTCACGTTTTTCTACGTGCTGCGCGACGGCGAGACATATTACCTGGCGATTCAGAATCTTACCCCTCTGCACGACGAGGACAAGCGCGCGGTTTTCGACAGCCTGCGCGGAACGATGTCGGCGGTGCTGCGCGGACTTTTGCTCACCGCGCTAATCCAGGGGATTGCGATCGGCCTGGGCTTCCTCGTTGCCGGCGTCCCCTACTGGGCTTTTCTCGCGATGGTTTCGGCCGCGTGCGGACTGCTTCCGGTCGGAGGGACCGCTATCGTGTGGCTGCCGGCGGCGCTTTACCTGTGGTACGCGGGCGGATGGCCGATCGCGCTCGGACTTGCGATCTGGTGCACGGTGGTGGTGCTGGTGACGGACAATTTCATCAAGCCGATGATGATGGGGCAGGGAACCGGACTGCCCACCGTCGCGCTGTTCTTTGGAATCGCGGGCGGGCTTGAGGTTTATGGAATCGTCGGGGTTTTCGCGGGGCCGGCGGTTATCGCGCTGTTCGCCGCGTTGCTGCAGGTGTATCGGAGAACCTACGGCGATGAGCGCCGCGCCCGCGCCGCCGGCGGCTCCTAGCCGACGGCACCCTTATTCCGCGATGCGGATTCAGGCCGCGCCGCAGCGTATCGGCTCGCTCGGCCCCACAGATGCAAATGAGGCGCGTGCGCCGGCTCACGTGAGGATTCGTCCGACGAGTCCTCGTTCGTGCCAAGTTCCCACTCAAGGAACTTTCCGCCTATCCATGCGGCCGCCCCGTAGCTCACGGCAAGCACGATCACCAGGTCCAGCACTGCCCCGCGTCCGAGTCCCAACCACTGTTCGAGCCATATTGACGCAAAAATAGCGAGAACCGCCCCCAGGTCCGCCGCGAGAACGAATCCGGCAGCCACAAGCATCCGCCAAGCTTTCATTTTGTCACCTCCGCCCAGTGCTAATGACGTTAACGCCGTTTGCTAAATTCGTTTCTCAGCCGCGTTCAGCCCCAAAGCGAGCCGGGCCCCGGCTGATAGAGCCGGAAAAGGGCAGGCGTTCAGCCCGATTTCGCCGCGATTTGGCCGGTTTACTTCCTCGGGTTCTGGCGAAAAATAAACGCACGCTTTGACGCGGAGGGTGGTTTCGCGATGCAATCACGCCCGGAAATGCCCCAGGAAGGGAGCGGCTTTGGAATGAAATACGCAATTGTCAGCGGTGGAGCGCGAGGTCTCGGTCTCGGGATCGTCAACGCGCTCCTGGATGAAAACGTCGTCGAACGGATCGCGGTGATCGATTTGAAGCCGGCCCCGGCGCCCGATGCTATCGCCGCGAAGGTCGAGAGTTTCAAGGCCGACGTCACCGACGAGACGCAGGTTCACGAGACGATCGAGGCGATCACCAAAAAATTCGGCGCCCATCCCGACGTTCTCTGCAACAACGCCGGCGGCGGCGAAAAGATGTGGTTCGAGCACGGCCGCGACGGCGAATGGGAAACCGTGGACATCTGGCGCCGCTATGTCGATCTGAACCTGAACTCCGTCCATATAATGACCCGCGAGGTCGCGCCCCGGATGGTCAGCGGAGGCGTGATTTGCAACACCTCCTCGATCGCCGGGATGCTGCCCACGCCGTTTCTCGCGGCCTATGCCGCAGCCAAGGCGGGCGTTATCTCGTACACCCGCACCTGCGCGCTTCAACTCGGCCGCAAGGGAATCCGTGTCAACGCGGTCGCACCGGGGCTCATCTACACTCGCGTATGGGAGGATCTGGGCGCGGCGCTGGGCGGCGCGGAGGAACGCGCGCGAGCGACCTTCGAGGCCTCGGTGAAAAGCCTGGTTCCGCTCGGCCGCGAGCAGACGCCCGAGGATATCGGCCGCGCGGTCTCGTGGCTCTGCTCCGAGCGCGCCAAAAACGTAACCGGGCAGATAATCGCGGTTGACGGCGGGATCGTGCTCGGTCCCGGAGTCAGATAGCCGCGCATCGGCGCCCGTCCCGGCGCATTTTCCGCTCTGGCGAAGGGCTGTAAACTTGAGCCTCCGGAGAGCGCGATGACGGCCAGGGAGGACAAGGCGCTTTTCATTTTACGCCGCCTTCGCGAGCAGGGATTTATCGCCCTGTTCGCCGGCGGATGCGTGCGCGACCGGATCCTCGGTGTCGAAGCGAAGGATTACGACATCGCAACCGACGCGCGGCCCGAGGTCGTCCAGCGCATCTTCGACCATACTGTTGCGGTCGGCGCGAAATTCGGCGTTATCGTCGTCGTGCTCGACGGCGAACCGTTCGAGGTCACCACGTTTCGCGCCGACGCTCCTTACGTCGACGGGCGCCGGCCGTCGTCGGTGCGCTTCGGCACGATCGAGGAAGACGCCATCCGGCGCGACTTCACGATCGGCGGCATGTACTACGACCCGCTCGAGGATCGGGTTATCGATCTGGTCGGCGGCGTCCGCGACTTGCGCGCCGGCGTGATCCGCGCGATCGGCAATCCCTACGACCGGTTCGACGAGGACCGATTGCGCATCCTGCGCGCCGCGCGTTTCGCCGCGCGCTTCAACTTCTCGATCGATCCCGCAACCTGGACCGCGATGAAGCGCGCCGCGCCAACCATCGTGAGCATCTCGGCCGAACGGATCGGCGAGGAACTGGCCAGGATCATGACCGAGGGCGGCGCCGCGCGCGGGATGGATATCCTGCTCGAAAGCGGGCTGATGAACGTGCTGATGCCGGAGGTCCAGGCGATGATCGGATGCGCGCAGCCCGAGAATTATCATCCCGAGGGCGACGTTTACGTCCACACCCGGCTGGCGGTCTCGATGCTCGATCCGGGATGCGCGGAGACTCTCGCCTTCGGCATCCTGTTTCACGACATCGCCAAGCCCAGGTGCCGAGCCGAGCAGAACGGCAAGGTGACCTTTTATGGCCATACCGAGCAGGGCGCCGAGATGGCCGCGGAAATCCTGGCGCGGCTTCGCCGTTCCCGCTTCGTGCAGGAGCGCGTCGCCTACCTCGTGAAGAACCATCTGAGGCTCACGATGGCGCCGCGGATGCGCGCCGCGACGCTCAAGCGGATGCTTGCCGAGGACGGCTTCGACGAACTGCTGGAGGTGGCGCGGCTCGACGCGCTCGCGTCCAGTTCGTACCTCGGCTACTACCATTTCTGCCGCCAGGCGCGCGCGCGGATGGCACCCGCGGAAATCCGTCCGCCCCGGCTTATCGGCGGCAACGATCTGATTCGGATGGGATTCGCCCCCGGGCCCGCCTTCAAGACGATCCTGCGCGAGGTCGAGGATCTGCAGCTCGATGGCACGCTCACCAGCCGTGAACAGGCGCTCGAATACGTGCGCTCCCATTACCCGCCGCCGCATCCCGAGAGCGTCGCCTGATTGCTTAGGGCCACGGGAATCACCAAGCGTTTCTCGCGCGTCGTTGCCCTTGACGGCGTGGATTTCGCCGCCGCCCCGGGCGAAATTCATGCGCTCCTCGGCGAGAACGGCGCGGGCAAGACCACGCTGATGAACGTGCTTGCGGGACGGCTTCGTCCCGACGCGGGTGCGGCCACGCTCGACGGCTTGGAACTTCGCGCCGGTTCGCCCGCCGCGGCGCTTGCGGCGGGAATCGCCGCGGTGCATCAGAGCCCGATGCTGTTCGAGCGCATGACGTGGGAGGAAAACCTCGCGCTCGGCGCGATGGGCGCCGGTTCGGGCGTGCGGCTCGCTCTCGACCGCGTCGCAAACGACGCACGGCGGCTCGCTGAGCGGCTCGGCTTCGAGCTTCCCGCGCCGCGCGCCACCGTCGATGAGCGCTCGATGGGCGAGCGCGTAAGGCTGGAAATCCTGCACGCGCTCAGCCTCGACCCGCGCGTTCTTATCCTCGACGAACCGACCGCGGTGCTCGCCCCGGGCGAGCTTTCCGCCTTCCTCGACCTTCTGCGCAGGCTTCGCTCCGAGGGCCGAATCGTAATCCTCGTCACCCACAAGCTCGCCGAGGCGCTTGCCGTCGCCGACCGCATAACCGTGCTGAGGCACGGTCGTGTCGTTGCGACGACCGCTCCGGCCTCGACCAGCGAATCGGCGCTCGCGCGCCTGATGATCGGCGAGCTCCCCGAAGCCGCGCCCGAAAAGCCCGCGCCGGTCGAAGCGGCACGGCGGGTTCTGCTCGAAATCTCGGCGCTTACGGTCGAATATCGCGGAAATCGCGCGCTCGACGCTGTCACGCTTGGCGTCGGCGCGGGCGAGATCGTCGGGATCGCGGGAGTCGAAGGCAACGGGCAGGCGGAACTTGTCGAAGTGCTCGCGGGCGCAAGGCGTCCGAGCGCGGGGCGTATCGCGCTTTGCGGCGCGGAGCGCGTCTGGACGGACGAAATCGCGGTGATTCCGCAAAATCGCGATATCGACGGACTGGTTCTCGACATGCCGCTGTGGGAAAACCTGCTGCTCGCGCGTCCGATACGGAAACGGATGTCGCGGCACGGATGGCTCGACCGGGCGCGCGCCCTGGAGCTTTGCCGCGAGCTTATCCGCGCGTTCCGTATCCGAGCCGAAGGACCCGGCGCAAGCGCCGCGTCGCTTTCGGGCGGAAACCGCCAGCGTCTTTCAGTTGCGCGCGCACTGGCGCAGAATCCGCGCGTGCTCGTCGCGCACAACGCAACGCGCGGGCTTGATCTTGCCGCGACCGCCGAGGTCCATCGCACGCTCCGCGCCTTTGCCGCCGACGGCGGCGCGGTGCTGCTCATCTCCAACGACCTTGACGAACTGCTCGGGGTTTGCGGCCGGCTTTTCGTGATGAGCCGCGGCCGGATACGCGAGACGCGGCCCGACGAGCGCACGCCCGAAGCGCTGGGCCTCCTGATGGCGGGGCGTTGGCATTGAACGCGCGAACTGAATCGGCGCGCGACCCGTTCGCGCTCCTTAGGCCGCTTGCGGCGCTCGCCGCCGCCGTCGCGCTTATCGCGCTGGTCCTGCTTGCGCTGGGCGCTTCGCCCGCGCGGGTTTTCGCCGCGCTATGGGAGGGTGCGTTCGGCAACTGGTTCGCGCTCACCGACACGCTGGTCAAATCGACGCCGCTGGTCTTCACCGGGCTTGCGATCGCGGTCGCATTTTCGGGCTCGCTGTGGAATATCGGCGCGGACGGCCAACTGATAATCGGCGCGCTCGCCGCGGGCGCGGTCGGCCCGATGCTCGGCGGATGGCCGCGTCCGCTCGGGATCGCGATAGTGCTGGTGTCGGGCGCAATCGGCGGCGCGCTGTGGGGCGGGGTGTGCGGATGGCTTCGGGCGCGGCGCGCGACCAGCGAAGTGATCAGCACGATCATGATGAATTTCGTCGCGATGCAGCTCTTGAGTTGGGCGGTTCACGGCCCGCTGATGGAGCCGTCGGGCGCGTATCCGAAGAGCGTTGCGATTGCGCCAGCCGCGCGGATGTACATGTTCGCGCCGCCCTCGCAGTTGAATCCCGCGATGCTGCTCGCGCTCGGCCTTGCGCTCGGATGCTATTTCTTCCTGTTCCGCAGCACGGCCGGATTCGAGCTTCGCGCGCTCGGAAGGAATCGCCGCGCCGCGACCTTCTTCGGGGTCCCGGCGGGCGCGGTCGCAATCTGGGCGATGGCGCTGAGCGGGGCGCTCGCGGGACTTGGCGGCGCGGTGCAGGTCTGCGCGATAACCCATCGACTGTACGAAAAAATGTCACCCGGATGGGGCTACGAGGCGATCGCGGTCGCGCTGGTCGCGCGGCTCGACCCGCGATGGATTGTCGCGAGCGCGATTTTCTTCGGCGCGCTCGACTCGGGCTCGCAGGCGATGCAACGCACCGAGGGAGTTTCGCCCGTGCTCGTCCAGGTGATCCAAGGGCTGGTGATCCTGATCCTGCTCGCGCTCGACACGCCCGCCTTCTCACGGCTTCGGGAGTCGTTCGGGCGCGCCGCCGAAGCCAGCGCGTCCGGGGAATCGGCAGCGGAGGGCGGCGATGCTTGACGCATTCCTCAATTCGACCGTCAGCATGGCGACGCCGATCCTGCTCGCCGCGCTCGGCGAACTGCTGGTCGAACGCGCGGGCATAATCAATATCGGGATCGAGGGCGCGATGCTCGCGGGCGCCTTTTTCGGCCTTGCCGCCGCGTATTTCATGGGAAGCCTCGCGCTCGGGATTCTCGCCGCGATGGGCGCGGCGGTCGCGATGAACGCGATACTGGCGGTGCTGGTCGTGAACCTCGCGGTGAACCAGGTGGTCGCCGGGACCGCGCTCGATATCCTTGCGGTCGGGCTGACTGGCGTCTTTTACCGGCAGATGTTCGGAATCACGGGCAAGGCTTTCATGGTGCGTTCGATGCCGCGGCTTGCGCTCGGGCCGCTCGCCCGTCTTCCGATCGTTGGCAAGCCGCTCTTCGAGCAGAGCGCGCTCGTCTATCTCGCCTTTGCGATAGTGCCTGTCGTTGCGTGGGTCGTCGGGCGCACGCGCTACGGGCTTCGGTTGCGCGCGGCGGGCGAGAATCCCGCTGCGGCAGACGCGCTTGGGCTTGGCGTGTACGCGCTTAGATGGCAGGCGCTTCTGGCCTCGGGCGTTCTGAGCGGTCTTGCGGGAGCGTTTCTCACGCTCGCCTACGCCAACACCTTCGTCGAGAATATCACGGCCGGACGCGGCTTTGTCGCGCTCGCGGTGGTGATCGTCGGGCGATGGAATCCGTGGGGATTGGCGCTGGCCTCGCTTCTGTTCGGGGCCGCTATGGCGCTTCAGTTCGGATTGCAGGCTCTCGGTACCGCGCTTCCGTACCAGCTCTTCCTTGCGCTTCCCTATGCGCTCACGCTCGTCGTGCTGGCGGGATTCGGCGGCGGTGTCGACGCGCCGAGCGCGCTCGGCGAGCCCTACAGCCGGTCTTCATGAACAGGCACTGCTAGTGTGATGCTCCGCAGATAAGTTGATGTCGCCCGGTGGAATGAGATTCTTCGCTTCGCTCAGAGTGACAGGCACGCGCACGGTTGTTGGTCATTCTGAGCGAAGGCTGCCGAAGCGAAGAATCTCATGCGTCCGCTGTAAAATTATCAATGGGACGCCACACCAGGTTAGCCGACAGACGGCCGCCCGGTGCGTCCGGGATTCGCTTGCGCGGCGTTCGGAGGCACATTTTCGCACTCGGTGCGTAATGATATAGATGATTGGCGTAACCGCGATGCGCGATGACCTGACAGACTCGACTTCGTTTCCCGTCGCCCGATGCGAGCGGTGCGGCAAGTCGGTGCTGGCCTACGTGGCGCTTGCCCCGGACGGTGCCGAGCGCCGCTTCTGCACGCATTGCGACACGCTTCTCGACGGTGAGCCCGAATGGGTTTCGGCCGAGGAGCTGGAATCGATTGGTTACTACTTTGGCTCGCGTCCGCCGGGGGGTGGCGGATGCGGCTGTGGCGCGAATGGCGGCGGATGCTCCCGAAAAAACTGACGCCGCGCTAGTGTGGTGTCCCGCAGATAGGTTGATGAGATGTCGTTCGGTGGAATGAGATTCTTCGCTTCGCTCAGAATGACAGGCGCGCGCACGGTTGTTGGTCATTCTGAGCGAAGGCTGCCGAAGCGAAGAATCTCATGCCACTGGCGCCCGCTGTAAAATTATTAATGGGACGCCGCGCTAACTCTCCGCCGTGATTGCGCCGGTCTGGCGCAGCGCCTCGTAAACCACGATTGAAACCGCGTTGGAAAGATTGAGGCTCCTGACGCCCGGCTCGAAAATCGGAATCCGATAGGTCCTCTCAATCCGTTCGCGGATGAAATCCGCTCCAAGCCCCTTCGTCTCGCATCCGAAGACCAGAAAATCGTCGGGCGCATACTTTGCCGCGAGATATGAGCGGCCCGCGCGCGCCGAAAAAAACTTCATCGGCGCGCCGCCGTGCTCGCGCGCGAATTCGTCCCATCCCGCATAGGTCTTCAGATCGACCATCGGCCAGTAATCCAGTCCCGCGCGTTTCAGGTAGCGATCCTCGAGCGAGAATCCGAGCGGCCCGACCAGATGAAGCCGAAGCTTCATGGCGGCCGTCAGCCTTGCGATGGAGCCCGTGTTCTGCGGAATTTCGGGCCGCACCAGGACGACATGAAACAGTGGTTCGCTCACGATGCCTGCGAAGCGCCGGCGCCCGCGGCGAGCTTTATCCGATGGCGCTCGCCGCCAAGCCGCAGATAGAACGCGCCGTCGCCGTCGGTCTCGAAGTGCGGGCTCAGATGATAATAGGCGTGGCGCAGGAAGCGCGCGCGGAACTTGCCACCCTTGACGCGCGTATAGAGCACGTTTTGCTCGCCGACTTCGAGCGTCGAAGGGTCGAGCGGTTCGCGCTCCTCGTCGTTCAGTACCAGAATTAAACCGCCGTGGCCGTCGTCTTCGAGCGATTTGACGACGTAAGGCGTATCCTCGACGGTAATCGACGCGCGCTCCTCGGCGACCTGCAGATAATAGGAGCCGTCGGGGTTGCGCTTGATGCTTCGCGAGAACAGAAGCGCGATGCGCGGATTGTCGATGCGCTCCTCGTCGCTGTACCAGTTGCCGTCTTTGCGAAATGAAATCCTGCCCGACTCGACGGCGTAAAATCCCGCGCGTGGCATCCTAAATCAACGCTCCCGGCTGTCGAGAATAATGGTAACCGGGCCGTCGTTCGTAAGCGTGACCTGCATCGTCGCTCCGAACCGGCCCGTTTCGACCTTAACACCGCTTTTGCGCGCCAGCGAGACGAAATGCTCGTAGAGGCGGCGCGCCTCGTCGGGGGGTGCGGCCCTGGTAAAGGAGGGGCGGCGGCCGGCGCTGGTGTCGGCGAGCAGGGTGAACTGCGAGATTACCAGCAATTCGCCGCCCACCTTGTCGAGCGCGAGGTTCATCTTGCCCTGGGCGTCGGCGAACACGCGAAGCCCGAGCGTGCGATCGGCCAGAAACGCGGCGTCCTGGTCCGTGTCGCCCGCCGCGACACCGAGCAGAACCACGAAACCGCGCGAGATTCGGCCGACGACGAGACCGTCGATTTCGACCTCGGCCTTTGAGACCCGTTGAAGAACCGCACGCACGTAAGCGTCCTATATGCGTATAGCGCGGCGGGCAAGTGAAAGAAGCCGTCTGGTTTCCCAAGCCCACGGACGACTATACTGTATCTTAAATGTTTCCCATTCTGCTGAAGCTCGGCCCGATCACCCTTTACAGTTACGGCCTGATGATGGCGCTGGGGTTCGTGGCCGCGGACCTGATAATCGCCTCGGAATGCAGGCGTCGCGGAATCACCACCGAATACGCTTCCTCGCTGGTGCTATGGGCCGCGCTTTCGGGCCTAGTTGGTGCGCGGTTGTGGGACATCTGGGATAACTTCCCGATTTACATGCGGCATCCGTGGTCAATTGTTTTCTCCGGTGCGGGTTTCGTATGGTACGGCGGGTTTGTCGGCGGCGCGGTAGCGGTTTACCTGGTCGCGCGGCGCTACGGCGTGGGGTTTCTCACCACGGCCGACATGGCGGCGCCGGCAGTGCTTATTGGGCATGCGTTCGGCCGGATGGGATGTCTGCTGTCGGGTGACGGCGACTGGGGATTGCCGACCAAGATGCCGTGGGGGATGGCCTATCCCAACGCGATCGTCGGCTGGAACGCGGACACTGTCCTCAAGCTCAACGCCAAGGGTCAGCTCGTTTCTGGGTACTTCCCCGGCGTCCGGGTGCATCCGACGCCGATCTACGAGGCGGTGCTATACGTCGCGATTTTCGCCTTCCTGTGGTCGACCCGTAAGCGCACGTCGGTCGAGGGGCGGATTTTTTACCTGTTCCTGATATTGGCGGGCGCGGCGCGCTTTCTGGTCGAGTTCTGGCGGATTAACCCGAGGGTGCTATGGGGGATGACCGAGTATCAGCTTTTTTCCATCCTTATGATGGTGGTCGGAACGGGCGCGTACCTTTTTACGTTGAACAGAGAGCCTGAGATGGCCTCGTCCAAGCCGACGAGCAAGGAGGCGATAAGGGCCTGAGCGATGGAATTGCGTGGAAGGACGCTCGCCGCCATCGCGGGAGCGTTTGTTTTGGCGGGAGTATTGCTGGTCGTGTTGACCCGGGGAAGGCGCGTTGCGCCGCTTCCCTCGACGCAGACCGCCGAGCAGGATACGATTCCGCCTATTGCGGCTGGTGAAAAGGCGGCGAATTTCACGCTCGAAAGTCTGAGCGGCGACAAGGTCACGCTGTCCGCGCTGCGCGGCAAGGTCGTGCTTCTCAACATCTGGGCGACATGGTGCCCGCCGTGCCGTGAGGAGATGCCATCGCTCGAGACCCTGTACGACGAATTCAAGAATGACAAAAATTTCGTGGTGCTGGCCGTGAGCCAGGACACCAAGGGCCGCGCGGCGGTCCTGCCCTATATCCGCAAACACGGCTATCATTTTGAAGTGCTACTCGATCCCAAGAACAAGGTGGGCGAAGCCTATAACGTGAGCGGAGTGCCGGAGACTTTCATTATCGACCGAGACGGCCGAATCGTGGCCCATCATATGGGCGCGTTCAATTGGGCGCGTCCCGACGTCAGGGAGGCGCTCCAGGAATTGCTCGACTCCAAGCAGGGCTGAGATCCTGCTTGTTACCTGGGGAGTGCAAGCCAGGGCGTCTTTTGCTTAAATTGGTTTCACATAAGTTCCACAAGCGATGGAATTCCGATGTCAGTAATGAAGAAGAATCGATGGGCCATCACGCTGGCGGTTTTCCTTGTCGTCTGCTTTCTCGGACTTGAGGAAGTCGCGGTAAGGCGCGCCCAGGCGCTGCCCAACGACACCTACCATGAGCTCGAAACCTTCGCGAATGTGCTCGCGATAGTTCAGAAGAATTACGTCGAGCCGGTTTCGACCAAGCGTCTGGTCGATGGCGCGATCAGCGGGATGCTGGCGTCGCTCGACCCGCACAGCGCCTATCTCACGCCCGAACTGTACCGCGACCTCGAAGTCGAGACGCGCGGCAGCTTCGGCGGTATCGGAATCGAGATAACGATCAAGAACGGCCTGCTTACCGTCGTCGCGCCGATCGAGGATACGCCCGCTTCCAAGGCGGGAATCAAGGCCGGCGACCAGATAATCAAGATCAACAACGAATTCACCAAGGACATGACGCTGACCGACGCGGTCAAGCTGATGCGTGGACCGAGCGGCAGCAAGCTGCGCCTGACGCTGCATCGCGACGGCGTGCCCGATCTTTTCTCGGTTACGCTCACCCGCGCGGTGATCAAGATAAAGTCGGTGAAGGCCAAGATGTTGCCCGGCGGCTACGGCTATATCCGGGTCAGCGCCTTCCAGGAAGACACCAACAGCGGTGTCGAGAAAGCGATCGACAAGCTCACCAAGGAAGACCACGGCCATCTGAAGGGCCTGATTCTCGACCTGCGCGACAATCCTGGGGGCCTGCTCAACCAGGCCGTCAAGGTCTCCAATGATTTTCTCGACGGCGGAATGGTCGTTTACACTCTGGGGCGAGACCCGAGCCAGGAGCAGAAATATTTCGCGCAGCGCAAGACCGACTTCCAGGACTATCCGATGGTCGTGCTGGTCAACGGCGGCACCGCCAGCGCGAGTGAGATCGTATCGGGCGCCCTGCAGGACCACCGCCGCGCCATAATCGTGGGCACGCAGACCTTCGGCAAGGGCTCCGTACAGACCATCCTGCCGCTTGACGATCACTCGGCGCTGCGGCTGACCACGGCGCGCTACTACACTCCCAACGGGAGATCGATCCAGGCGGTCGGAATCACGCCCGACGTCGAGGTCCAGAATCCGCAGCCGACGCTCGCCTCGCTCGAAAGGCATGGCGCGAAAATCGAGACGAATCCCGAGATTCGCGAAAACGAGCTGCCCGGCCATTTCAACAACGGCCAGAATCCCAAGCTCGAGCATCGCGAGCAGGTCCAGGAAGAAAATCAGGGCACTACGCTTTCCAAGGGCAAGACGACGGCCAAAGCCAAGAAGCCCAAGGACCTGCAACTCGAAAAGGCGATCGATATTCTCAAGCACTGGAAGAACTACCAGCTCCAGCTCGCCCAGCGCGACAGCTCGGCCAGCGCGAGCGTGGCCAGCAGCGCGACCCGTTAGCGGCGCATATCCGCTGATTTGACCGAAGGCGGCCGTAACACTTGCGGTCGCCTTCTTTTTCCTTCAGCGGGATCGCGACAAGCCTTGTTCGAGGCGCGCTCACGCGGCCGGTTTCGGCTGTCGCATGGATTGCCGGCGCCTTGTAGGTTTGGCGAGCGGCGTTCTGGTAAGTTGCTAGGCACGATGGGCGGACAACTCGATCTTGCTCTCGGGCGGCGCGGCGCGTCGGCACTCACCGTGACGCAGTTGGTCCGGATGGTGCGGGAGGCGCTCGAGGAGCGCTTCAACGAGTGCTGGGTGGTTGGAGAGATCTCCAACGCCCGGTTCGCCAACTCGAACCATTTCTACTTCACGCTCAAGGATGCGAACGCGGCGATAAACGCCGTGATGTTCGCGTCGGCGAAGCGCCGGCTGCGTTTTCGCCCGGCCGACGGGATGCAGGTTATCGTGCGCGGGCGAGTCAACGTTTACGAAACCCGCGGCAGCCTTCAGCTCTACGCCGAGGAAATGGAACCGCGCGGCGCGGGCGCGCTGCAGGTCGCGTTCGAGCAGTTGAAGGAACGCCTTGCCGACGAAGGCCTGTTCGACGCCGCGCGCAAGCGCGCGCTTCCGTTCCTGCCGAGGACTGTGGGAATCGTAACCGCCCTCGGCGGCGCGGGCCTGCGCGACATCCTGCGCGTTCTGTTCGAGCGTTTCCCGAATCTCCACGTGATTGTCCGGCCCGCCCGTGTACAGGGCGTCGGCGCGGCGGAAGAGATCGCGCAGGCAATCGAGGATCTGAACCGCGACGGGCGCGCCGAAGTGATAATCGTGGGCCGCGGCGGCGGCTCGCTTGAGGATTTGTGGGCGTTCAACGAGGAAGTCGTGGCGCGCGCGATTTACCGCTCGGCGCGGCCGATCGTCTCGGCCGTGGGTCACGAAATCGACTACACGATAGCCGACTTCGTGGCCGACGCCCGCGCGCCGACGCCGACCTTCGCCGCGCACCTTGTCGCGCCGGACAAATCCGAGTTGAGCGAGCGGATAGCCGCGTTCGCGCGCGCGATGGAGAGCGCGACGCGCAAGGCGCTGGCCGATCTCAACGAGGAAGTGGCCCGTCTCGGCTCCCGCGTGAGGCATCCGCGCCTGCTCATCCGCGACGCCCGCCAGCGCCTGGACGAAGCCGCCTTCGATCTGAAGCTTGCGATCGACAGGTGCGCGCGCGATTCGCGTCTTAGGGCTAGCGCGCTTGCGCGGCGGCTGCGTGCGCCCGTCGGCGCGATACGCGAGGCGCGCCTTAACGCGGCGGGGCTTTCCGGCCTGCTTGCCGCCGCGGGACGCTCGGTTCTGCAGAACCGGCGAAAGCGCCTTGGCGCGCTCGCAGCCCAACTTGATTCGCTCTCGCCGCTTCGGGTTCTCGAACGGGGCTACGCCGTCGTTACCAACGAACGTGACGGGCGCGTCGTGACCGACGCCCAAGACGTCGAAATCGGCGATTTGCTCGATATCCGGCTCAAGCGCGGGCGTCTGCGCGCGCGCGCCGAAAGCCGCCAGGTGTGAGGAGCGCGATGGCTGCGAAGACAAGGAAGTTCGAGGATGAACTTAAGGATCTCGAGGACATAGTAGCCAAAATCGATTCCGGTGAGCTCGCTCTTGAGGAATCAATCGCCGCCTTCGAGCGGGGCGTCGCGCTTGTCAGATCGCTCAACCAGAAGCTCGACGAGGCCGAGCGCAGGGTCGAGCTGCTGAGCCGCAACGCCGAGGGCGAACTGAAGAGCGAGCCGCTCGATGTTTCCGAGCTCGACGAGAACCCGCGTGCGCCCTCCGAGCGCCGCGGCGGCGGCGAAGAGCCGCCTTTTTGAGCAGGGGGATTCCCCGATGCGTCAGCGGCTTGACGTCGAGATGGCGCGCCGCGGCCTTGCCGAAAGCCGCGAGATGGCGCGCAAGCTCGTGATGGAAGGGCGGGTGCGCGTTGATTCGCGGCCCGCGCTGAAGCCCGATCTCAAGGTTGATCCCGATACCGAAATTTCAGTCCTGCCGGGCGGACCCGAATACGCGAGCCGCGGAGGCCACAAGCTCGCCGCGGCGCTCGAACGCTTCGGCGTGCGGGTCGAAGGCAGGCGCGCGCTCGACGTGGGCGCCTCGACCGGCGGTTTCACCGACGTGCTGATCAGAAACGGAGCCGCGATGGTCGTCGCGCTCGACGTTGGTTACGGGCAGTTGGCCGAACGGCTGCGCCATGACCAGCGCGTCGTCGTGATGGACCGGACCAATATCCGCTACGTCACGCCCGACGACCTGCCGTACCGGCCCGACCTGATCGTGATCGATACCAGCTTCATTTCGCTCGAACTGGTCCTGCCGGCGGTGATTAAACTTGCCGCGGATGAGGCCGAAATCGTCGCGCTGGTGAAACCGCAGTTCGAGGCCGGCAAGGGCAAGGTCGGCAAGGGCGGTGTGGTGCGCGACGAAGCGACGCGCGCCGAGACCCTGGACAAGATCGTCTCGTTCGCGGGCACGCTCGGGCTTGAAGTGGCGGGCACGATGGAATCGCCCATAAAAGGTCCGGCCGGCAACGTCGAATACCTGGTGTTGATGCGATGGAAGGGCGCGGGCGCGCGATGAGCCGAAGCTACCTGGTCGGGCTCGACATGGGTGGAACGAATATCCGAACCGCCGCCGTATCGGCGGGCGGCGAGGTCCTGCTGATGCGCCGCGGACCGGCCCGCGCGACAAGCTCCGCGGCCGAGATCGTGGAGAATATCGCAACCCAGATCCTGGCGCTCGAAAAGGCGGCCCATCAGCATGGACTTGGCCGCGCACGCGCGCTCGGAGTCGCGGTGCCGGGACCGCTCGATCTGACGACCGGGACCGTGATAGCCGCGCCGCACGTGAAGGCGTGGCGCTCATTTCCGCTAAGACAGAGACTCGAAGCGCGCCTCGGCCGCAAAGTCGTGGTTGAGAACGACGCCAACGCGTGGGCGCTCGGCGAGTTCTGGCGCGGCGCGGCGCGCGGACGCAAGGATGTCGTGCTGTTGACGCTTGGAACCGGAGTCGGCGGCGGGATCATTGTTGACGGCCGCATCGTCCACGGACGAATCGGGATGGCGGGGGAACTCGGGCATGTGACGGTCGAGCCCGATGGGATGCGATGTGACTGCGGCGCGGTGGGATGTCTTGAGGCGTACGCCTCGGCTTCGGGGATGCGCGGGCTGGTCGAAAAGGCGCTCGGCCTCGAGCGCGGCGCGCCGCTTCCCGAAGCGCTGCTGGACGAGGGAGGGGATTTTTCGGTGCGCCGGATGACCGCCGAGGCTCGCCTAGGAAACGCGCTTGCGCGTTCGGTTTTCGAAATCGCGGGCCGCTATCTCGGAATCGCCCTCGCCTCGTTTATCAATATCTTCGACCCGGAGATGATCGTTATCGGCGGTGGAGTGGGCGGCGCGCTGCCGTTCATGCGCCGCGCGATGTCGCGCGAGATAAGGGCGCGAGCGTTTCGCGCCTCGGCCGCGCAGGCCCGAATCGTTCGCGCCGCGCTCGGTCCCAGGGGTGGCGTGGTCGGCGCCGCCTATGCCGCGATTAGTCCGAGCCGCGCCCGGCGGGCGTCTCAAATTGCGGCATTCCCACAATAAGCGCAATGGAATAATGTTATAGATGCAACTTATCGCGTGCGTGCGCCGTACAACATGCATCCCATCAGAATTCGGTTCTGTTTCGTGATGCTGCTCGGACTGCTTGCCCCGGCCGGCCTGGCTTGGGCGCAGTTCACCGAGCGCACCATTCCACCCTCGGCTCCGGCCCTGCGGCCGGCCGAAGAAGCGGCTCCGAGTAGCGCAGTCTCCGGCATCCCGGCGCTCGCGATTCCGCCGCGCAGCGCTGGCGCGTCTGCCGCTCAGCCGCGCGGCGAGAACGCACCGGCCGAACAGGCCGCGCCAGCCGCGTCATCGGCGCCGCGAGCCGCGGCTTCGTCCCCGCATCGGGCCTCGGCGGCGGTGACGATTCGGAAATATTTTCCCTATACGGTCGCTTCCGGCGATTCCCTGGGAAGGATTGCCTCGTTCTTCGGGATCGATCTCGACACGCTGGCCCACGTCAACCGGCTCCGTCCCGACGACGAGCTGTTTGTGGGCGAAAAGCTCAAGATTCCCAATCCCTTCGAAGCCGAGCAGCGAAATCTGGACCACGAGCTTGCCGCTCTTCAGGCTGACGACCGCGAGACCCATGACAAGCTGGGAAAAGCCGAAGCCGAGCTTCTCTCGCTCAAGGAGCGCAACGATAACCTGATGGCCGAGGACGCAACCTTGCGCCATGGCGTCGAGGTCCTGCCATGGTGGCGCGGAGCCGCGCTCGGGGTCGGCGCGGCCGCGCTGCTGATGCTGGGTGTGACCGTGCTCACGTTGTTCGAATGGTGGATCCTGCGCCGGCGATTTGAGGTGGTGAGCGACCTGGCGACCGCGCTTGGCCATCTCGACGTTAAATACAAGGAGACTCTGGCCAAGGCGGAACTCCGGATGCAGCAGCTCTACGGCCGCCGGCGTCCCGGGATGCCAGCGGACGAATCGGAGCATCCGGCAAAGACGCAGGAGGAGATCGAGATTGAGCGTCTCAACCGTCAGCTCAAGACGGTGCTGGAAGACTATCTTGATCGCCTCGGCATACGTCAACGCGGGATCCAGCCAAGGGGCCGGCTGCGCGAGATGGTCGGCGAATCCGAGGAATCGGAATTGAGCGCGCGCGGCCGAGTGCCTCGCTCCTGATCGGCGCCGCCTTTGGGTATCGCGCTGAACCGCCGCTCGTGCGACAACCTGAATGGTTTGCGTAACCCCTGTGGCGTGGCGAGACCAGCATCCGCCGCTACGTGGCAATCGCATTGCCGCGGCTGCGGATGAAACCGGACCCTCCGAATCACGGGCTGCCTGGCATCCGCTAAAGCCCACGCCTCCCGCGCGATTTGTGCCTTTTCCGGCCCGTGCGGAAGCGATAAGAATGGTCTGGCTAAACTGGCACGCGCCGTATGGGCGCGTGTGTAACCTGTACTTTGCAGGGCGTGCTCGCAAGTCCGAGGCGCCGAATCCGGGAGGTTCAAGATGCGCAAACTATTAGCTATCGGTGCGGCGGTGGCGCTGTCATTCGCCCTTGCCGGAGTGTCGATGGCGGCCGAGACCACGGTTAGCGGCCATCTCAGGGACGCCTACTGCTTCATCAGGATGGGCGCTCACGGGCCGGGCCACAAGAGCTGCGCGATCAAGTGCGCCAAGGTCGGTATTCCGGTCCTGCTCGTGACTGACAGCGGGAAGATGTACACGCTGCTTCCGCCCAAGGACGCGCATCCGTATCCCGCCAGCGTGATTCAGCACATGGAGGACAAGGTCACCGTTACGGGAAACGAGTACAGCAAGGACGGCCAGAACTTCCTCACCGTTGATTCACTCAAGTAGCGGAGCGGTGCTCGAAAGGCTGCTGCCAGGAGCGTCGCACCTCCAGAATCCGCACCCGCTGGTGGTGCATTTTCCGATAGCGTTTCTGTACGGTGCGACGCTCTTCTATTTCATCGCGTGGGCGCTCAGGCGCGACGCGCTCGCGTGGACCGCGATGTGGATGCTTGTGCTCGGAGTGGTGGGAGCGGCGGGGGCGGTTGCAACGGGACTTTACGGCGCCGAGGGCGTGATGATTGCGCCGTCGGTGCGCGAGAAGCTGCTGGAGCCGCACAAGGAGCTTATGCTGGCTACCTCGGCAGTCGCCCTCGTGCTGTGCGCGTGGGCGGTTATCGCGCGTCCGATGCCGGTGCGGGGGCGATACCTGTTTTTGCTCGCGACGGTCGTGATGGCGGCGATGCTTGCGAAGGGGGCCGACTACGGCGGCCGCATGGTATTTGACTATAACGCCGGCGGAGGCGCATGCTCCCAGCCGATCCCGTTCGTCAACAACTCGCCCGCCTTCGGGCCATAACAGGAAGCGCATCAGCCATGGCGTACGAACAGATTCTCGTCGATATCAAGGACAAAATCGCGACCATAACCCTGAATCGTCCCGAGCGGCTCAACGCGTACACGTCGCAGATGGGCGCCGAGATCCATCAGGCGTTCGCCGAGCTCGATGAGAACGACGATGTGCGGGTAATCGTTATCACGGGCAGCGGACGCGCGTTCTGCGCGGGCGCGGATCTGTCGAGCGGTGGCGGCACCTTCGACCGCAGGGAAAGGCGCGACGAATTTCAGCTCGAACGCGTTCCGATCAGGCCGTGGAACATGAAGAAGCCGATCGTCGCCGCGATCAACGGGCCCGCGGTCGGCGTGGGAATCACGCTACCGATGCAGTGGGACATCCGGGTCGCGGCGGAAAGCGCGCGAATCGGTTTCGTTTTCGTGCGCCGCGGCGTAATCCCCGAGGCGCTCAGCACCTGGCTCGTCCCTCGGCTGATTGGAGTCGCGAGGGCCAACGAGCTTCTGATGAGCGGGCGAATCATGAGCGCGCGCGAGGCGCTCGAGTTCGGAATCGTGAGCCACGTGTGGCCCGACGCCGAGTTCCAGCAGAGGACCCGCGAGCTCGCGCTCGATATCGCCGAGAACACCGCGCCGGTTTCGATCGCGATCACCAAGCGCCTCATCTACGGACTGCTCGCCGAGCCGTCGCCCGACAAGGCAAACGCTGTCGACTCGCGCGCGTTCTGGTGGGTCGGGCAGCAGGCCGATGCGCACGAGGGTGTGACTTCGTTCCTCGAGAAAAGAAAGCCCGCCTGGAAGATGAAGCCGTCGAAGGATTTTCCCGACTTTCTGCCCCCGATCAAATAGGGTCCGCGCGCACGCGCCGCGCCGCGGGGCGTTCAGGCGGTCGATTTGAGCCCCGCCTGCGCGCCCGCGCCGCGCGCGGCCAACCGCTCGCGCATCCGGCGATGGCTGTCGCGGGTGATCGGATAGAAGGAAAACACGATCGCGCTCGCGATATAGATCGACGCGGCCGGTATCGAGAACAGAACCTTGAGATTGTGCGCCGCCGCCGGGACCATCGCCGCCGCGTGAGGAACGTATCCGACCGCGGCCATCATCGGCCCGATAACCAGCATCGTCACCGCGATCCCGATCTTGGCCGACATCGAAATGATTCCGCCGTACGCGCCCTCCTGCCGTCGTCCGGTCCGTTCCTCATCCCATTCGATAACGTCCGCCGCCGCTGACATCTGCGTGACCCAGATTCCGATCGCCCCGAAACCCGCCAGCCACATCAGGAAGTAAATCGCCGCGACGTTGCCCGGATGCACCGCCATTACCAGTAGCGAGCACAGCGCATTGGTCAGCATCGCGAGCAGGAACGCCGGCTTCTTTTCGATTCGAAGCGTGATCCTGAACCAGAACGGATAGGAGATGAGCGAACCCGCGAAGTACGCGATAAGCCATCGCGCCGCCGCGCCCTCGTCGTGATACCAGTACTTGGCAAGAAACCGGATCAGCACTCCAGTCGTGTTGACCGCCATGAAGGCGAGCACGGTCGCGGCGAGCAGGATCAGGAACGGGCGGTTCGAGCCGGCCGAGCGGAGTGCTTCGAAGAATCCGGAACGCTCCCTGAGCGAGAATTCCGCGCGCTCACCAAGGCCAAAGAATGCCCAGAGCGCGCCGCCCGCGACCACCAGCGCGCATACCGCGCCGGTCACCTTGAAATCAAGCCCGCGCGCCAAAAGATACGTTGCGGCGAACGGGAGCAGCGCCCCGCTGATATCGCCCCCGGTCCCGAACAATTGCCGGAAAGTGGAAAGCCGGGTTCGCTCGTCGTAATCGAGCGTAAGCTCCGGCATCAGCGCGCCGTACGCGGTCTCGTAGAACTTCCTCGACGAAAGCATCACGAAGTAAAAGCCGACGAACCACGCGAAAAGCCAGCGCCCGAGGCCTTCGGGTGGCGAAAACAACATGAAGTAGCCGAGCCCCATCGGGATCGCCGCGAGGAAAAACGGCCGCCTTCGCCCCATGCGAAAGCGGGCGCGGTCGGAGATATTGCCGACCAACGGATCAGTAACAGCGTCCAAAACCAGCGCGATGAAGAACGCAAGCCCGGCCAGCGCTGGAGAGAGTCCGCGCCGATCGGTATAAAAGTAAAGCAGGTGAAGAGCGATCAACGTCGCGCAGAGGTTGAGACCGGTCTGCGCCTGGGAATAGATGAGAATCGGTTTGAGGCCTATCGTCTCGGTCTCGTTCCCAGTGGCCACGGCGCGCTGAGACTAGCCGATCGTGGACGGCTTGCAAATCCCCAATCCCTATTTCGACGTGTCTCCCGCGGAAGTCTCGGCGCTTCCAGGATTTATTGATGAGATATTCGGGACTTCTGATGGTTGGCGCCGTGGCGCTCGCGCTTGCGGCGGGATGCTCGCTCAAGGCTAAAACCAAGACTCCGCCGCCGGCACCCGCGACGGCGCCCGCCGAACCGGCGAGCGCCGCAACCCCCGCAGCCAAAATCCACATAAGCTACGCGCACCCCAACGACACCCTCAAATCACTCAAAGTGACGCAGTTCACCGGGGCGACGCTGCTTCTCAAGGAGGTTCAGAACGACGGCAAAACCGCTTCGCTCGTCAGGTTCAACGGTGGCGCGCCAATCTGGTCGATACGCGCCGGGCGGAGCGTGCTCAGTCTTTTGTCAAGCGCCAAAAAATACCACCCGACAACGATCGAGTACGGCAAGCTGCCCGGCGGCTACGTACAGGAAGTTCCGGATCAGGGTCCTCCCGCGCCGCTCGACCCGGACAGCTATTATGTCTTCAAGATCGAGCGAGCCTCGGGTTCGACCAATTATGAAGTAATTAAGGTCGCCTCCGACGGCACGGTTGAGGGCTACGACGCGGACCCCCGTGCCGGCACCAGTTACAACCTGTGTTGCAACGTGCCGCAATCATTCCTTGAGCTTGATTCGACGCCCGATTTGGATCTTCCCGGCCCCTGAGAAACTCCACGACGAAGCCGAACGGTATCCACCCGCGACTCTGCGTTCAAACGCCATGAGTTGAAATCGCCCGCCGGAGCACCTTTTGCGCGTTCATCCGTGGTCTTCGCACACCTGCTGCTCGACACTGAATATAGGTTCAGTAATGAGCAAATAGTCGGTATTGACCGCTGCTTCACAACCGATTATCAGTTCAAATCTCATGGGGGATGGATTCAAGTCGGTGGCAACCGTTCATCTGAACCGCTTCGACCGCAAGCGCGAGAAAACCCGGGTCGATCTCCTGGCCGCGGCTGAACGCGTTATCTCCCAAAAGGGCTATCATCGCACCCGTATCGCGGATATCGCGTCCGAGGCCGACGTCGGGCTCGGAACCTTCTACTTCCATTTCAAGACCAAGAACGAGATTTTCATCGAGCTTATCGAGCGCGGCGCCGGCGAGCTTCGCGACCAGATCGACCAGGCCAAGGCGGGCGCCGAGGACCCGCGGCGCAAGCTCGAAATCGCCATCCATACGATTCTCGACGCGGCGGCCGACAAGCCTGAGTTGTTTCGTATCGTCTTCGGCCACGGGCCCGCATTCCTCGACCTGATGGTTCGCGTGCACGAGATGTTCATCGAGAACCTGCGGCGCGATCTCGAGCCGACGCTCGGCGCCAGCGCCGAGGCGGTCGCGAATCTGACCATTGGGATGCTCTCGCAGGCGGTCACGTGGCTGCTCGAGCATACCAACCTTGCGCTCGACGAATTGAAGGAGCTGACCGTGAATTTTGCGCTCGGAGGCCTGGAACGCGCGGTCGCGCGCGCCGAGCGCTGATTGGAAAGTAAAAGGTTCAGTATCGGAGGATCGCCGCGATGTCCAACGAGAGGACCGAAGTCCATACCCCGCTCGACAGCATCTTTCACTGGAACTACGAGGTTAAGTTTCCCCAGATCGATCGCCTGTACGAAAACGCCAAGCGCGATCAGTGGAACGGCAGCACGACGCTCAACTGGGAGCAGCCGATCGAGCGCGAAGTGCTCGACATGTCGCAGATGCCGATGTTCCAGACCGAGATTTATCGCTCGCTGAGCGCCGGGAAGAAGGAAGAGCTCGCGCGCAAGTTCGCGGCCTGGCGGCTCTCGCAATTCCTGCACGGAGAGCAGGGCGCGCTGATGGTGTGCGGGCAACTGGTCGACGCGGTGCCCGACCTCGATTCCAAGATGTGCGCCGCCGCGCAGGTGATGGACGAGGCGCGCCACGTCGAGGTCTTCCGCCGCTACATCACCAAGCTCGACAAGATCTATCCGATCGATCCGACGCTCGACCGTCTGCTGCGCACCGTGATAGAGGCCGAGCGATGGGAGCCGAAGTACGTCGGGATGCAGATTGTCGCCGAGGGGCTTGCGATCGCGGCCTTCCGCTTCATGCAGCGCGAGTCAAACGACGCGCTGCTGAAGGAGCTTCTCGAATACGTGCTCAAGGACGAATCGCGCCACGTCGGTTTCGGCGTGCTCGCGCTTCGCGACGCGGTGCAGAAACTCTCCGGCAAGGACAAGAAGGAGCTCGAGGAGTTCGCGTTTGCCGCGTGCGACATGATGGTCACGAAGATCGTTGACGGCGAGCCGAAGGACGGATTCCTCTCGGGCGTTTCGGTGTTCGAGGAGGTCGGCATCTCAAGCGGCGATATCGAAGAGGAGATGAAGCGCAATCCCCAGTGGGCCGCCGCCGAGCAGGACATGGAGCGCAAGTTCAACTCTTTCCTGTTCGTCGACACGATCGTGCCCAACCTGAAGCATCTCGATCTGCTCAACCAGCGCACCGAACCGTGGTATCGCGAACTCGGAGTACTCGACATGTACGCGGGCTGAGCCGGGGGGGCCAGCGTCACCGCGAAAGGCGGGCTCGCAAGAGCCCGCCTTTTCCTTTCCGCGCCGTCCGAGTCCGCATCGGGTTGCGCCGCTTGACTCCACGGCGTGAAATCCGCGCCCCTTACGCAACGGGCCGCCCGCGCGATCGACGGATTACGATTGTCGTGCGCGCAAGGAATATGCTACGCGGCCGATCGGGGCGTATCACGTTCGCGAAGCCCGCGTCGCGCTCGTGAAATTTGACTGGGGACATGCGATGATTTCTCTGAAGGATTACACGTCGTACGACGCGACCGGGCTTGCGGATCTTGTTGCACGCAGGCAGGTCAAGCCCGAGGAATTGCTCGAAGCGGCCCTTGCGGCCCTATCGAAGGTTAACCCGAAGATCAACGCGGTGCTGCAAACGCTGCCCGAGCGCGCGCACGGCGAGCTCCGCTCCGGGCCGCCGAACGGACCCTTTGCGGGAGTGCCGTTTCTGATCAAGGAGCTGGTCCTGCACGCCAAGGGCGTGCGATGCGACGCTGGATCGAAGCTCGCGCAGGGTATCGTGCCGGAAACCGACACGGAACTGATGGCGCGATTTCGCCGCGCCGGTCTCGTGCTTGCGGGAACCACGCAAACCCCCGAATTCGGCTACAACCCGACGACGGAAACCGTCGCCTTCGGCCCGGTTCACAATCCCTGGAACCTGAACCACAGCGCCGGCGGCTCGAGCGGCGGCTCCGGCGCTGCGGTTGCGGCGGGAATCGTCCCGATGGCGCATGGGAACGACGGCGGCGGTTCGATCCGCATCCCGGCGTCATGCAACGGGCTGGTCGGTCTCAAGCCCACGCGCGATCGGATACCCACCGGCCCCGACTACGCCGATCCGTTGTGCGGCCTTGCGATCGAGTTCGCCCTGACGCGCACCGTGCGCGACGCCGCCGCGCTGCTCGACGCCGTGGCTGGGCCTGACGTCGGAGCACCGAGCCTGTGCGTCGCGCCGCCGCGTCCGTACCGGATGGAAGTTGGCGCCCCGACCGGCAGAATGCGTATCGCGTGGACGGCGATGGCGCCTTCGGGCGAAAAGGTTCATCCCGAATGCGAAAAGGCTGTGCATCAGACCGTAAAGCTGCTCGAAGAGATGGGGCACGAGGCGATCGAAGATCGTCCGCCTCTCGATTGGGAACTGTTCCTCAAGAACATTCATCCCATCTGGATCGCATTCAACGCGCTTTCCGTTGACGCAGCCGCGCAGGCAACCGGACGCAAGCCGGGACCTGACAATCTCGAAGCCGTCACTCTTGCCTGCGTCGAAGAGGCGCGCGGGCTCTGCGCGACGGATCTGCTGGTCGCGATAGCGTATCAGAATACGGTCTCGCGTGAGGTCGGCGCGTGGTTCGAGAACTACGACGCGCTCATCACACCGACGATCGCGCGCCCGCCCGCGCCGCTTGGCGAGTTGAATCAGAACCGCAAAGGCATGAAGCCGTTCGAATGGACGCAGCAGGTGTTCGGCTATTGTCCGTTCACGCCGCTGTTCAATACCACGGGGCAGCCGGCCATCTCGCTGCCGCTCCATTGGAGTGCCGACGGCTTGCCCGTTGGCGTGCAGATAGCGGGACGGTTCGGCGACGAATCGGGGCTGATTCGGCTCGCCTCGCAGCTCGAAGAGGCGCGTCCGTGGGCGTCAAAGCGCCCGCCGAATCACGCGGCGTCGTGAGCGGGGCGCGCCGGACTTTGCGCGGCTTAAAAGACCGGCGGGCCCACTCGGGTCACATCTTTTTTGGTGTGTCCAGCCGCGCCAACAGGCCGCGACCTCGAACAGACCCCCCGATCGCCGGCCGCCAAAAGAGTGCGCATCGCGACGCCCGATGTGGGCGGGGTGCTCACGCAAGTGCCGCTGGCGTTCCTGATATTGCCGCTCTATACGCGTTCGTAAACGCGCGGCGCGGGCGCGGTGAGCCGCGTTTGTGGGAAACCGCCGCGTGTCACTCGCGAAGGCGCGGCGCGCGCCGGTGCAAAGGGAAGCCCGCAAGCGCTCGCAAGAGCCCGGCAGTGCGGAATCGTGGATTGGCCTATGCGCCAACCGCTTCGATCACGCAGTAGCCCGAATCGGTGGGCACAATCCTGTTCAGCCTGAGTCCCGCCCGTTCGAAGAGGGCTTTGAATTCCTCTTCGGTGCGCTCGCATCCGCCCGTCGCCACCATCATGTTCAGATCGCCGTGGACCGCCCGCCGATGCGCCGCGGTCGGCTCGATCCGTGCAGGCATGACGTGTTCGACAAGGAGAACTTTGCCGCGAGCGGGATTCACGGCCATCGCGCAGTTGTGCAGGATCTCGACGCTTCGGTCGTCGGGCCAATCGTGAATGATGCTCTTGAGAATGCAAGCGTTGGCAGGGCCAGGGACGCGGTCGAAGAAGCTGCCCTCAATCAGTTCGCATCGGGGTAGGACTCCGCCGTCGTCAAGGTACTTCCGCGCTCCCGGGATCACTTGCGGCAGATCGAAAAGCACTCCGCGCATCGCAGGATACGCGCGCAGAACCGCGCAGAGCATCGCGCCGTAGCCGCCGCCGACGTCCACCGCCCGCGCAATCCCGCCGAAGTCGTAGGCGCGCAGGACGGTCTCGGCGACCGCCTCGGTGATGTTCACCATCGCCTGATTGAAGATCGCGGCTTGCTCGGAATCGCCCATGAAGGAAGCGAAGACCGCGGATGGATCCTCGCCACTGCGGGCGTTCCTGCCGGTCATCACGCTATCGAGCAGATGGCCCCACATCTCCCAAAGCTGGCCGCCCCAGTGCAGCGCCATGCCGCGGACCGAACCGGGAACGTCGCGCCGCAGATAACTGCCCAACGCCGTTAATTGATATTTCCCGTCGGGTCCAATGATGCAGATTTCCAGAGCGACCAGCGCGCGCATCAGGCGCGCCAGGGAGCGGACGTTGGCGCCAGTCGCTTGCGCCAACTCACCGTCGTGCAGCGGACCCGCGGCAAGCAGCTCGGGGACACCCAGCTTTGCCGCAACGTAAAGGGTCTGGGTGGTCCACGCGGCGGCCACCATCTCCATGAGCTTCGCCTGAAAGACGTCAGAGTTCGATCCGCTTGCCTTGGTTTGCTCAGCCATCACAGGTATCCTTACCAACCGATGGCGGCACGCCGCAGGATTTGCGCGCGCGTGACCCACCTGTTTATCAACGCAGCGTGCACCCCGGCTTACCGAAGCGAAGGCCCGAAGCTTATCAGCAGGGGGTTCTCGATGTTGCTTCCGGCCGCGTTGGAATCAAGGAAGACGTTCGGCGCAGGGCCGCCGCCCACAACGACCTGGCCGCGCGTCCTGGTGGAATCCCTTCCGCCGCCGGTCGCCACGGGAGCGCCGCCGCCAACCAGTGCGGCGAGTTGCTTGCGCGTGAACTCCGCCAGGCTGCCATAATTGTCGCTCACCCAGTTTGCAACCCAGAGATTCCCGGACTTGTCGAAGGCAAGGCCGTCTGGACCATCAATGCTGTAGGCGCTACCGGTTGCGGTCGTTACGGTTGTCGCGGTTAATGTTGCCGTGGCCGGGGGCGTAATCGTGCCCGAGCCGGTGAGACTAGCCGCCGCGAATTCCTGCACAGTGTCAGAGGCAAAATTGGCGACCCAAAGATTTCCCGATTTGTCAAAGGCTATCGCGTAATCGTAATCGATCGTCCCGGTTGCGAGCGTGAGGTTGGGCGTCTGCGCGCCTCCGGCCGCAAGCTGCGAGGCGGTGAATTCAAGCACGTCGTTGTGGTCGCGATTGGCCACCCAAAGATTTCCCGACTTGTCGAATTCGATGGCCGAGGGAGACTGTAACGACGAGGACGTAATGGTGATGGCGGGCGAGGGACTTCCGCTAGCGGCAAGCTGGCTCGGCGTGAACTCCACGATCTCGTCCGCCGACCAATAGGCCACCCAGAGATTGCCCGATTTATCGAATTGCAAACCGGATGGGCCGGACGACGCCTCCGAAATGACCACCTTGGCCATCGGCGCCGGATTTTTGCGGAGATCCCTGAGCTGGCCCAGCGTGTACTCGGTTATGGTATCGCCATTGTAGTTGCTGGACCACAGATTGTGCTTCTTGTCAAACGCGATACCCCACGGCTCATTAAGATCGGTCCCGGAGTTCGTAACCGTGGGAGTAGGAGTGCCACTGCTCTTGAGTTCCGAGCCTGTGAACTCCGTGACCGTATTGCCGTCGTAGTTCGGCACCCACAGCCCCTGGGGGGCGAGCGCGGAGCCGCCGCCATTTCCGCATCCGCCCAACGCGGCAATCACTAGCGCGGCTCCGATTAAGCCAGGCAGCGATCTGGCCGTTTTTGCCCACGACTTCCGCAATCCCTGTAAAGACATCAGACCTCCCCTTTTGGTTGAAGCGTCCGCGCGAAACCATTTGCGCGCTTCGCGAGGGCGGTAAGCACCGGCTTCTAACGGCTTCTGTATTTCCCTGAAGATCTCGGCCCGTGAGCAAGATTCAGGCCCACTCTGCGTGGCGGGTGGCAAGAGAAAGAAAACTTATCTGGTTGGTCGTTTTCGTCCAGATATCTGCGGCGTCGCATCGAGCTCTTATAATGGCCAATTGCGCACGGAATTGCCTGCAGGCGTTTTGCATGCGCCACGCGACGAGTCGGCAGTAAGGGCAACGCGCCTTTTTCCGGCCGGCTTGCCGAGGGCAAATGTCGCTTCACAAATGCAAAACTCTGTGCATCCGAAGGATTCGCTCGGCTCCTTCGGAGTCACAGCATTTTGCGAGCCCGACCGTGCGATTTTTTACTTTCGCAGACGTTGATCTGGCGCGGCGGCCCCGAGCGCACGGCGCCGTCCGGACTGTGGGGTTCGCTTAGGTGGGCAATTCGGTTGGAATCGCGAGCCGGTCAGCGCGGTCGATTCCCGCCATCTTCAGCCGGTGCAGATACTCGGTTATCTGTTTCTTGAAGAGGAAGCGCATCTTCTTGAAGCCCTCGTCGATATGCTCGATTCCGCCGCCGGCCAGGATTGCGCGCGCCTCGATCGTGTCGCGGGTCTGGTTGAGGTTGAAAGTCGCCTCCTCGCCGCGCTGCAGGATGTCGTGGATCTCGGATTCGCGCTCGGGATGCTTTTCCAGGAAATACTTGAGATGCATCGTGCCGTAGGCGACGTGGCGCGCCTCGTCCTGCATGCAGAGCCGGAAGATCTTCTTCTCGACCGGCGTCAGCGAAAACATCTCGCCGTTTCGGAACAGCGTGAGCACAAATCCCTCGCCAAGGATGTGCATCAATGCGCTTCCGACCGTGAAGTTCGGCGCCTCGATTATCAGCCGCAATCCTTCTTCCGAACTCTTTGACGAGCGCAAGAGGCCGCCGCCGTTGGCCAGCGCGCGCTTGCGGAAAACCTCCATGTGGCGCGCCTCGTCGAAGATCTGCGAGGCGAGGAACAATTTTACTTCGTGGAAGTCATGGTTGATTCGCCACATCCACTTGGCCGGCATGTCGCCCGCGATGAATTCGATCTCGGCCAGGTTGGTGCACACCTGGCACATGGCTTTTTCCAAATCCTCAGGCTGAGGGGTCAACTGATCCCAGGGAATGTCGCGCGCCGAGCTCCATTGCCGCGCCACCGCCTCATCGTAAAGGTGCGCAACGTTCTCGGCCCATACGGTGGACTTGTCGTCGATGTCGTAACATCCGAGCGCTGGCAGATCGTCCGGGACATTCGAGCCGCGCGGCGCCATGCTTCCGTGCTTGCCGCCCCGCTCCGGCACTTCGCCGTATCGGCCTACGCGGTTGATGTCCTCCAGGCAGAGTCCGCGTTCGTCACGCGGTGTGGCCTTGACGCCCCATCCGGATGGATTGGAGTTCATCCAGCTCAGATCGAGCTTACCCCGGCTGACCTCGTTGACGTTCTCCAACGCTTCTTCGACACCCGGACTGACTCGTGCCATGAGCGAACTCTCCCCACTGGCGATTCTGATGCTGCGCTGCGAGCATTTGCCATGCCATTGCCGGTCTCCGAAAAATAGCGCGATACGGCGAAAGAAATTTCTTCGCCAAGCGGTGCGCCTGGCGCGCGAATCGGTCGCGCAAAGCGGAAGCCGCGGCTGGGAATTCACATGGAAATATCGGGCAGATGTGGCGATCCGATTCTGTATCCGAAGGACGCGATTGAATCCTTTGGAAGCAAAAGAGGAAGCGGCCGTCGTCGTCCCAAAGGCTCTTTTTTGACAGCGTGTGTGATTTTCCGAGCCATGTTATCCGCCTTTCAACAGGCGATGCCCGATGGCCGACGCACTGGCATGAGGGGTGCTCCCTAACGGGCGTAAGGTTGCCATCACGGGGAGGCTTGGCTAGATGCAACATTATAGTCCTGCGGTCGAGAGGGTCCTCGACCACATGAGCGAGGTCAGGGGCGGAAAACTTGACCTTAGCTGGATGAATTCCAACCCCGGGGGCTGGGGTGTCAGGGCGACGCCGCGTGACGAGCGTGGACTCGGGCTCGAAGACCTGAACCAGGTCGGAATTTACGGAGAGGTGCCCGATCACGGCGGCGAGCATGGCAGCATGGCGCCGCGCGGCGCCGAAGTGCCCGCCGACACGCCGGCGCTCGGATGCTACGACATCAACGACAAGTCCCTCGTATGGGCCGATAACGTCGCGCTTCTATACGACGAGGCGGTCGCGCGCCAGTGGAGTTCCGCGCGCGACGTTCCGTGGGACAAGCTGAAGCCACTGCCGGACGATCTGGAAAAGGCCATGTGCCAGTTGTGCACGGGCCTTACCGAAGTCGAGTTCATCGCCGGCGACATGCCGGCCAAGTGGATGTGGCACATCAACCACGACTTCCACGAGGTCAAATGTTTTCTCGCGACCCAGATAGCCGATGAGGCGCGTCATCTCGAAGTCTTCCGCAAGCGCGCCCTTGCCAACGGCGGCGGCCTGCTCAAGGCCTCACCCGGCTCCGAGCAGCTTCTGCGCGCGATTATCGAGGCGCCGGATTACACCACGGCCAGTTCGCTGATGCATATCCTGGCCGAGGGCTTCGTGCTCACGCTGTTCCGCAACGGCGAGATGCTCGCGCTGAGCGAGGTCGAGAAGAAGATCTTCCGGCTCTGCATGCAGGACGAGGCGCGCCACGTCGCCTACGGCACGATGCATCTCAAGTACTTTCTCGAAAAGCATCCGGAACGCGCCGAGGACATCCATGAGATTCTGCGCCACGGCGAAGAGGCGATCTTCGGCCTGAGCATGGAGCCGCAGACCTCCGAGCCGCGCGCGATACTGGCCGGCGGCGGCGTCGATCACATCTTCGAGGGCATGGCGAAGCTCGGTTATCTTTACACCAAGCAGGTGCGCGAGTACCTGCATCGGCTCAAAGTCGCGGGGCTTGATCGCTCGTCGCGGCTTGCGATCCCGCTGGAGTTGCCGAGCTGAGCGCACGGCATAGGAGGACTGGGGCAATGCTGTTTCCATCGGTTGAGTGGTTTCAGGCGCTGTGCAACGCGGCCAACGCGAATCCCGAGCGCTTTCGCAGGCTTGGCACTGTGGACCTCGTCCTGGTAGCCAAAATCGATTATCCGCATCAGAGCAGGCTGTTCGAAATCGTATTCTCCGGCTATCACTGCGCCGGCGTGCGCGAAGTATCGAGCACCAGGGCGGCGCGCGAGGGCGCGGTCATTCTCGAAGGCCCGTTCGAGGCGTGGAAAGAGATGGTCGCCAACATCAAGGCCAACGGACAGGCGGACCTCGCCCATACGCTCAATACCCTCACGCTTTACGACACCCCGATGCGTGTTTGGGCCGAGAGCCAGCTCGATACCGACCTGTTCTACCGTTACCAGCAGAATCTGCAGGAGTTCTTCGACTCGGCATCGCATTTCGAAACCGAATTCGCCGGACCGGAGGCCACTTCGGTGTATAATTGAACGCACGGGGGGTTTTCGCCGCTCGACAGGGGCAATCGAGCGCGAGGGAGTGAGAGCCATGCGCGCAGCCCGTAGTAATGTCGTCAAACGCGCCCCGCGCGGGGCCAAAACTGCGTCACGGCGAAAGACCCCAGGCGCGCCGCCCGGCGAGATCAAGCGCCTGGTCGAAAAGCTCTCAATGGAGGATCTGAAGCTCAGCCTCCCGCTGCTCAACGCGGCGGTTTCGGGTGTGATCCTGGGCTTCAACCCCGAAGACGCCCAGATGCGCCGGCTCGCCGCGAGATCCTGGAAACGGATCAAACCGCTGCTGTCGCGCCATCTGATGAGCGAGGACGAAAACGTCATTCCGTGGGCGGAAACGCAGCGCGAGTTTTCGCGCGCCAAGGTGGAGAAATTCAAAAAGCGCCACGAGGAACTGCGCTCGCTCGTGCAGACGATCAACTCCGTTGACTTCGAGGCCGGCGAACGCGCCGACGTCTCGCGCGCGGGAAAGGCGCTTTGCCGGCTCGCTGTGAGGCTCGACGATTTGATCGAGGGTGAGGAACGCGAACTGTTCCCGATGCTCAGGCGATTTGTGATGGTTAAGGAGCAGCCGGTGGAAGAGAGTTCGGGCTGCTGAGCGAAAGGCTTCCCGCGACGGACGCGCCGCCGGCCGGCGGTTTCGCAACGGGCGCCATCTGAAGACGCGCCATCCTCCTGGGGAGAGCACGGCTCGAAGGTTTCGGGCCATGCTTTTTTACACGAGTCCCGCGTGCCGGGACAACCTCACCGATGTTCAAGCGGCGAGTTTCCGATTCCTATCGCGCACAAGCGTGGATGAGCGCGAAATGAATCACGCCGAATGGTTAGCGCGAAAGACGCCTGCCGAAAGAAATACGCAGCCACGTTAAGGCAGAATCAGGCAAACTCCAGCTTCGCATGGGGGGTGCAATCTTGTAACGTAACAGCGCAGTTCTTCCAGGGAAGTGAGGTAACAAGCCATGGCGCTTTGGAAACCCGATCCTACCTTTTATCCGTCGTCACGGATGGCGACGGCTGCGCCGCCCGAAACGCTCGCGTACATCGTCGCGCTGAATCCGACTCCGTCGAACGGAAGGCATGACGCACTATGCGTGCTGGACCTCGATCCGAAATCGAGCACCTACGGAAGGCTGGTCGGGCAGGTCGAGATGCCGAACGTGGGCGACGAGCTTCATCATTTTGGCTGGAACGCATGCAGCGCCGCGCTCTGTCCCTACGCCCCTCATCCTCATGTTGAACGCCGATACCTGCTGGTGCCGGGGCTTCGCTCGTCGCGCATCCATGTGATCGATACCAAGCCCGATCCGCGCAATCCGCGTATCGTGCGCGTGATCGAGGCCGAGGAGATCGCCTCGCGCGCCGGTTACAGCCGCCCGCATACCATTCATTGCGGCCCCGACGCGATTTACGTAAGCGCGCTCGGAGCGCCGAACGGCGAAGGCCCGGGCGGAATCTTCCTGCTCGACTGCGAGACCTTCGACGTGCTTGGGCGATGGGAAATCGATCGCGGGCCGCAGTATTTCGCTTACGATTTCTGGTGGAACCTGGGCCACGACGTCCTGGTAACGAGCGAATGGGGCACGCCCAACATGTTCGAGAAAGGGCTTGTTCCCGAACTGCTGCTCGGCGAGAAATACGGACGCGCCGTCCATGTCTGGGATCTCAAGCGGCGCACCCATGTCCGCAAACTCGACGCGGGCGAAGGCTATCAGCTCGTCTTCGAGCTAAGGCCGGCGCACGATCCGACCAAGGCCTACGGCTTCGTAAACTGCGTGCTCTCGACAAAAGACCTTTCGGGCTCGATCTGGGTCTGGCACCGCGCGAACGGCGACTGGACGATGAAGAAGATCATCGACATCCCGGCCGAGCCGGCCTCTGAAGACCAGCTCCCACCGATGCTCAAGGGATTCAAGGCGGTGCCGCCTCTTCCGACCGATATCAACCTGAGCCTTGATGACCGTTTCCTTTACGTCTCGTGCTGGGGCACGGGCGACATGAAGCAGTACGACCTAAGCGATCCGTTTAATCCGAAGCTGACCGGCTCGGTGCGTCTCGGCGGCATCGTATCCCACGCGCCGCATCCGAAGTCAGGGCCGCTTAACGGCGCGATGCAGATGGTCGAAGTCAGCCGCGACGGCAGACGGATATACGTCAGCAACTCGCTCTACAGCGCGATCGACGAGCAGTTCTATCCCGAAGGAATCAAGGGATGGGTTGCGAAGCTCGACGCAAATCCGTCGGGCGGGCTCGCGCTCGATCCGAACTTCCTGGTCCAGTTCGAGCATCTGCGACCGCATCAGATTCGCCTGGAGGGCGGCGACTGCTCGTCTGATTCGTTCTGCTATCCGTGATCGCCGAGTGGCCGTGGATCGTGGTCGCACTGCTCGGTGCGTACCACGGTCTGGACCCCTCGATGGGATGGCTGTTCGCGGTGGCGCTGGGCCTGCAGGAGCGGCGGCGCTCCAAGGTTGTGTGGGCGCTTGTGCCGATCGCGCTCGGCCATCTCGCTTCAATTGCAATCGTCGTTGCGCTGGTGGGAGGGCTTCGCCTGGCCGGGCCGCTTGAAACCTGCCTTCGTCCGGCGGGAGCGATTGCGCTTATCCTGTTCGGGGTGTTCCGCTTCCTGTGGCCGCGCGCGCATCCGCGATGGGTCGCGATGCGGGTCAACTCGCTCGAACTCGGGTTGTGGTCGTTCCTGATGGCCTCTGCGCACGGCGCGGGCCTGATGCTGTTCCCCATCCTGATGGACGTTATGCCGATGAAGGGGCTCGCCATGCGTCATCGCGGACACATGCCGATAATCGCGCACACCGCGCTCGAAGGTCTCGCGGTGCTGGCGGTGCACACGGCGGCGATGCTGCTGGTGATGGGGACGATAGCGCTGCTGGTGTACGAAAGATTCGGCCTGGCGATCCTGAAGAGCGCGTGGGTGAACCTGGATTTCGTGTGGAACGGCGCGCTGATCGCCGCGGGAATAATGTCCTTCTTCGTCTGAAGCGGTCTTTCCTTGCACACCGCCCACCTGTTACGAAAGCAAACCCTCGACGTATATCATTGTCGATAACTTCGCTCGGATTCCATCGACAAGGAGGCGCAGGTGGCCGGATTACATGCAATTCGAATGAAAATGCTCCGCACGCTCGGCCTCGGCGCCTTCGGGTACGCCCTGATTGCGATTGTGTCAGCGCCATCGGCGGCGGCGGCGACGCTGACGCTTGCCGAAGCGATCAATCGCGCGCTCGCGCTGGCGCCGACGGTCGCGGCGGCGGCGGCCAACAGTGACTTCAGCCAGGCGCGCGTGCGTGAAATGTATGCACCGTTCCTGCCGAGCGTATCGGCGGGAATCGAGTACTACCAGGCGCCCGGATACGCGCAGGTCATCACCAACCGCGGACTTTCGAGCATGCTGCTTACGGCCGATTACACGGCCTTCGACTTCGGACGGCGGCTCGCGCGTCTTCGAGCGGCGCGCTATGCGAATGAGGCGGCCGTGCTCGGCGTACAAGCCGCGCGCGCGCAAATCGTCTTCGATACCAAGACGGCCTACTACGGTCTGTTGCGAGCCCATCGTGCGGCCGCCGAATTACAGGCCAGTCTCGACCGTCTGAACCGTTACGTATCGATCATCGAGAATCTTCAACGCACGGGCCGCGCCATCATGAACGACGTCCTGAAGATTCGCACGGCGCGCGACAGCGCCGAACTTGCGCTGGCCGCGGCGGAGGGCCGGCAGCGTCGCGCGGCCGTGATGCTCGGTTCGTTGATTGGCGACTTCGACCGTTCCGATTTCGAGATCGCAAATGTGCCTGAGCTTTCCCCCGAACCCACGGGCAGACTGGAATCGAATCCCGCGCTTCGCGCCGCCACACGCGCGGTTGCCGCCGCCGCCGAACAGGTAAAAGCCGCCGAGGCGGCGCGCTACCCAACCTTCACGCTTGCGCTTACCAGCGGCTTTCTCGGCGTCGATCCTCCAAGTACGATTAATCATAATCTTGGCGCATCCTACGACGGCGTGGTTTCAGTGCCGGTGTTCCAGGGCGGTCTTATCTCGGCCCGTGTTGACGAGGCCAAGGCGCGGCAGGCAAGAGCTGTGGCGCAGCGGCGCGAGGCCGAATACCTGCTCAAGTCCAGGCTCAACGACGCACGATTCAGCTACGAGCAGGCTCGCAAACAGCTTTCGATACTTGACCGCGCGCAACCCACGGCCGACGGCTCCTTCGCGCTTGCGTGGACCCGCTTCCTCGGTGGCGGAAATGTGACACTGCTCGAAGTGCTAAGCGATTATCAGCAGGCGGAGCGCCTCAGGCTTGCGCGCTTCGACCAGGACTACGCGCTGGAGCAGGCCGCCGCGGAGATGGCGCTTTTGTACGGGATGGAGAAGTGACCGAAGGACGACTGAATCGAAACCTGATGCGCGTCGCCGCTTTCACGATACTTGCGATCGCCCTGTTCGCGCCGGGATGCGGTGGGCCGGCGGAAGCACCCTCCAAGGGGACGCAAGCCGGGCAACCGCCCGTGCTAGCGGTCACTGTCGCGCGGGTCGAGACCGCTCCGATTCAAAACACGCTCACGCTGCTCGGAACGACCGTCGCACCACAACACGTTATACTGCGGGCGCCGGCCGCCGGCCGAATCGTGCGGCTCAATCTCAAGGTCGGCGACCGCGTGCACAAGGGAGAGGTCGTCGCTTACCTGATCAATCGCGAAATCGAGGCCGCCGAACAGGGCCTTGCGGTTGCCCAAAAACTTGACCCTAAAGACGCGCCAGCCCTCGCACGCTCGGTCAAGCGTTACTCAAAATCGCGCGGAATCCAGGTCGTCTCGCCCGAAAACGGGGTCGTCGCAACCCAGCCGCTCGCGGCCGGACAGACTGTATCGTTCATGGAGCCGATCGTGGACCTGATCGATCCGCGCAGCATCTATATCGAGGCGAACGTTCCCGAAGAGGACGTCGCCATGATCACTCCCGGGATGAGGGTAAGCATCACCTCGCCGCTTAAGCCGGGCGTGCGGATGGCGGGGCGAGTCGCCGCGCTTCTGCCGAGCCTCAATCCGGCAAGCGCCACGTCGCCAATCCGAATCGACTTCGCCGGTTCCACACGTATCGTGCAGGCGGGCGCGCCCGTCGAAGCGAACGTCGTAACCGAATCCGTCCCTGATGCGGTGGTGATACCGCCGGCCGCGTTGTTTCAGGGCGCGGGCCAAAGGCCTTACGTGTTCGTCGCGGGCGCCGACGGCCGCGCCCATCGCACGCCCGTAACGGTCGGGATCCAGACGCCGCGCCTGATACAGGTAACCTCCGGCCTGCGCCCCGGCGAGAGCGTAATCACCTCGGGAGGTTACGCGCTGTCGGACGGACTGCGCATCGCTGTTGCGCAGGAGCCTGAATGAACCGCACCTCTTCGACGCTGGCCGTCCTTGCGGTAATCGCCGCGACCGCGCTCGGCATCCTGCTCGCATTTTCGATCCCGAGCGCGGTGTTTCCCGAGATTACCTTCGACCGCGCGATTATCCTTACCGACGCGGGCAATCTTCCCGCCGAGCAGGTTCTCGTCTCCGTAACGCGGCCGATCGAGGAGGCCGCTTACGGCGTGGTGGGCGTCACCCTGGTGCGTTCCACGACCACGCGCGGCGCATCCGAGGTGGACGTCACGTTCGGCGAGCACACCAATCCGCTCACCAGCTATCAGCTTCTGAACGCGGCGCTGGCCGAGGTCAAGAGCCGCCTCCCGCGGGGAACCTCGGTCGATACACGGCTGCTCACGACCGGCACCTTTCCGATCGTTGACGTAAGTCTGAGTTCGCGCGATCGCACTCTGCCCGAGCTGACCGACATCGCCTTTTACGATCTCGTGCCGAGCTTTCACCGGATAGCGGGCGTTTATCGCGTCGAGATCGTCGGCGGCAAATATCGCGAATTCGTGGTGACGCTCGATCAGGCAAGGATGCTTGCGCACGGGCTCTCGCCGCAGCAGGTCGTGGCCGGACTGGCGCGCGCGAACATCATCGCCTCGCCCGGGCGCATCATCGACGCGCATCGGATGCTGCTCGCGATCGTCTCGACCGAACTTCATACCGCAAGCCAGATCGCCGCGGTGCCGATTGCCGACGCGGGCGGCCAGCCGGTCCACGTGCGCGATGTCGCGTCGGTCGGTGTCGGCATCCGCGAGGATTACATCCGAACCGCGAGCGAAAATGGCCCCGCCGTCCTGGTCGGAATCTCGCGCCAGCCGACCGGCAATACGGTGCTCATCTCGCGCGAGGCCCGTCGCATCATCGGCCAGTTCCGCGAGCGTTATCCCGACGTCGAATTCTCCTTTTCCTATGATCAGGCCGGGCTGGTCGTGGAATCCGTCAAAAGCGTGCGCGACGCGATCGTCCTCGGCCTCGTGCTTGCCGTCCTGGTCGTGCTCGCTTTCACCGGAAGCCTGCTGAGCGCGATTATCGCCGCGGTTGTCGTCCCATGCACGATCGCGATCACGTTCCTTGTGATGAAGGTGGCCGGAATGACCTTCAACATGATGACGCTCGGCGGTCTCGCAGCGGGCATCGGGCTTTTCATCGACGACGCAATCGTCATGATCGAGGCGATCCATCGCGCGCACGCGGGCGGAATCGGCACCGAGGACGCGATTCCGCTCGCGCTTGCGGAACTGAAGCGCCCGCTGATCGCTTCGACCGCGACCGTGATCGTCGTCTTCGCGCCGCTGGTGCTGCTCTCCGGGGTGACCGGCGTTTTCTTCCGTGCGCTTGCGGTGACGCTCGGCGCGGGCCTGGCGATTTCACTCATCGTAGCGCTCTATTTCACTCCGGCGCTCGAGGTTTTCGTCGCGCGATTGCGCCGTCCGGGCCGGGAACCCGGCGCCTTCTTCGATGTCATCCGCCGCGCCTATGCGGGGCTCGCATGGCCTTTCATGCGCGCCCCCGTCCTCTCGCTAGCGCTCGCCGTGGCGTCGGTCGCGGGCGGCTACGCCCTCTATCGCACCGTCGGGACCGATTACCTTCCGAAGCTCGACGAAGGCGCCTTCGTCCTCGATTACACCACGCCGCCCGAGAGTTCCCTTCACGACACCCAGGCGCTGCTCGCGAAGATCCAGCACGTTCTGAAAACCACGCCCGAAGTCGCCGCCTTCTCGCGCCGCACCGGCACTCAACTCGGTTTCTTCGTGACCGAGTCGAACCGCGGCGACTTTTCCGTGCGTCTCAAGCCCAACCGCACGCGCAGCATCTATCGCGTCATCGACAGCGTGCGCGCGCGCGTCCTGCACAACGTTCCCGGCGTGACTGTCGAGTTCTCGCAGATGCTCCAGGATCTGATCGGCGATTTGTCGGGCACGCCGGAGCCGATCGAGGTCAAGGTGTTCGGTTCAGACGAGAACACAATCGAAGCGACCGCGCGCCAGGTCGCCGCCAGGCTTCGCCAAATCCCGGGCCTGGTGGACGTCTTCGACGGGATCGTGCTGAGCAGCCCCGAGGAAAAGGTGATCGTCAATCAGACCCAGGCCCAGCGCTACGGAATTTCGCCCGCCGACGTGTATGCCGCCCTGCATTGCGTCATCCAGGGAACGGTCGCGACCGACGTCCGCGTGGGAGATCGCCTCTACGGCGTGCGCGTGCGCTACCCCGACCTGTTCCATAACGATCTGAGCGCGCTCTCCGAGGTAATCCTGAAAACGCCATCCAACGGCCACGTGCCGCTTCCCGTCGTCACCCGGCTCAAGTACCTGGGCGAAAGGGCGGAACTCGATCGCGAGCGGCTGCGCTCCGTCGTCCACGTCACCGCGCGGCTTTCGGGAATCGATCTCGGAACCGCGATGCATCTGGTGAAGCGCCGGCTCGGAAGGATGATCCTGCCCGCCGGCGTTACGCTCGAATACGGCGGCCTTTACGCGCAGCAGCAGAAGGCGTTCAGCCAGTTGACGCTCGTGATGATCGCGGGCACGGTGGTGATTTTCCTCATCCTGGTATGGGAATTCGGCCGGCTCGGCCCGGCCGTCGCATGCCTTGTCGCGGCGCTCGCGTCGCTTGCGGGAAGTTTCGCGGGGCTCTCGATGACAGGGATAACGCTCAACATTTCGTCCTTCATGGGCATCATCATGGTCGCCGGCATCACGGCCAAGAACGGGATCCTGCTGCTCGATCGCGCGGAGCACGCGATCGGAATCGGTTCGACGCCGCGCGAGGCGCTGCTTCATGCGGCGGAGATTCGGCTGCGACCGATAATGATGACGACGCTTGCGACCGCCGCGGGGCTTGCGCCGCTTGCGATGGGAATCGGCGCGGGCGCGAAGGTTCAACAGCCGCTTGCGATCGCGGTGATCGGAGGATTGGTGTTCGCGATGCTATTATCGACGCCGATAGCGGGCGGCATCTATCTTCTGACGACGCGAGGGCGCGCGGCCGCTCCGAGGCCCGACGACGAAATCGACGACCTCCGCGACTGACTTCCCGTCGCGCCGGGCGCCTCGCGTCACGGATGCCGCACGAAAAGAGGCAGCATCCGCGCCGCTCGCCACGTTCCGCCGCCGGAATGATCGCTTGCCCTTGCGCTACGTCAAGGCACGGCGTCGCTCCATGTTCCGGCGATGGCTTTTTGGATTTGCCGTCCACAACGCAATAGCGTAATCGATCGGAATAGGCGAGAAACCGGATTCATTCGGAGCAAAAGATGGCGGAACAAGGCGCAAAATACGGTGACCCGAACACGCTGGTGCAGACGGACTGGCTCGCGACGCATCTGGACGACTCGGAACTCAGGATCTTCGACTGCACCACATTTCTGCGTCCGGCGCAGGCCGAGGGCGCGCCCTATCAGATCGTCGCCGGCCGGGCGGAGTACGACGCCGAGCATATTCCCGGCGCTGAATTTCTCGACCTGCAGGGTGAATTGTCCGACAACACTGTGAAGCTGCGCTTCATGCTGCCGAAAGCCGAGGATTTCGTGGCGGCGATGTCGCGTCATGGCGTCTCCGACGGCTCGAAGGTGATACTGTACAGCGCGGGAGCGATTATGTGGGCGACGCGCGTATGGTGGATGCTGCGCGCATTCGGGTTCACGAACGCGGCCGTCCTCGACGGCGGATGGGACAAATGGAAAGCCGAAAACAGGCCCGTTTGTTCCGAACCGTGCAAGTATCCGTCCGCCGCCTTTACCGCCCGGCCACAAGCCGGCCTGTTTGTGGACAAGGAGCGGGTTCGCTCGGCGATCGGCGATTCCAAAACCGTAACCGTCAACGCGCTACCGGCCGAATTACACCGCGGCAAAGGACCGAGCCCTTACGGCCGTCCGGGACGAATCCCCGGCAGCGTCAATATCCCGTTCGTCGAACTGGTTGATCGCAAAACCAGGACCCTGGCGCCGCTTTCCGAATGCGCGGCGAAATTCGAGGCGACGGGAGTTGAGAAATCGAAAGAGGTTATCTGCTACTGCGGCGGCGGAATCGCGGCAACGCTGGATGTTTTCGTGCTGCACCAGCTCGGCTACCGGAATCTGCGCGTGTATGACGCCTCGATGAGCGAGTGGGCGCGCGACGAATCGCTGCCGATCGAGACCGACTGAAGCGTTTGCGGAGAGTCGGACAATTACCAACGTTTCGGGCACGAAGGACGCGTCAGGCGACGCGAGCGCGCGCGTCCGCCCCGAAGCCCGACGAGAGCGACGACATTCGCGACTGACTTCCCGTCGCACGCGTGGGGCCAAGCGTCACTCTCGGCACCACGCAAAAAATGTAGGAAATCAACGACTTACGTGGCCGGGCAATACCGCTCTCGAAATCGGCCGGAGTTGCGACATGGACGGTTTTCCAAAACCACGCGGCATTCGAGCAGCCCAAGCGCGAGTTTGGACTTTTCGAGCGCTTTTCACTATAAAACGATGCTTATACAGGTTTTTGCTTTTTGATCGCCAGCGGGCAAGCGGGATATGGAGGGCAATCCGCAGGAAATAGTCCGGATCCGCGATCCGATACACGATCTCATAGCACTCGATCTCAAAGTTGAACGAGATGCGCTGGCGTGGAAGCTCGTAAACTCCCGCGAGTTCCAGAGACTAAGGCGAATAAAGCAGCTGGGGTTTTCCGAGCTTGTTTTTCCGGGTGCGACGCACACCCGGTTCTCGCATTGCTTGGGCGCATATTTCATTGCACGCAAATTGTTCGAGGTCATGCGCCGAAAGGTTCAGCAGTTTGATCCTGAGAAGGCCACGATCGCAGCGTTACTGCATGATCTGGGCCATGGGCCATATAGTCACGTTTTCGAAGGGGTCCAGAAGGGGCTCGGCAGAAAGCGCAGCCACGAGGAATGGACCGCCGACATCATCGAAGGAGAATCGGAGGTTCACGATCGGATGGAGAAACACGATGCCTGTCTCGCGTCCAGAGTGGCTACCCTGCTGAGAAGAAAGGATGAGGACCCGGGTGCCTTCCAGAAAATTCTTATCGGGTTTCCTGGAGGCGGCGGCAAGAGCGAAGATCTCGCTATTCGCTCCGCTCTAGTGTCGAGTCTCTCAAGTAAGTACAGCACTCTCCCATCTGTTCGGGCAGTGATTGGTTCGGGCGTTCGCGGCTTTTCAGCCGGTGTCCGGCCGGCCCTCCTATAGATATTTGAGAGACGGGACACTAGACGCATCGACGCGCTTCTAGAACCCCCTTCCCGACATCCCAGACACCCTCACCCTCGCCCTCTCCCATGTCGAAAAATGGGAGAGGGAAAACTGAACGCGGGGGCGGCGCGGATGCTACCTTCTTTCCAGTGCAGCATCCGTGACGCGCGCGGGGGCGCCAGCGCCGCCTGGCGCGCCAGGCGCGATATCGACCGTCGCGCCGGCATCGTGAACCGTTCCGCCGCGCTTGACTGAATGAACCATTCAGTTATAAAAAGACGCTGACATCTGCGCCCCGCCTCCGAAGCGCCACACTAATCGGGTTTCCAGGCGATTAACCGAAGAACGTTCCTGAGAACGCTTGCATCGACGGTCCTCCTGCCGATGCTGCCGCGCAGGCTGTGGGCGGCGGATACCCGGTTTCGCCGCCGCCGCCCTTCCGATGCCGCGTGGCCGTCGAAAGCCGCGTGGAAGCGGCTCAACGAAGCGGTCGGCGGAAACCTGGCTCCGGTCAAGTTTCCCCTCTCGGTGCTCAAAACCGACCCCGACGGCGCCGCCGCCAAAGCCCTCTGGGAGAACCTGAGAAACCCCTATTACATCGGCGGGAATCCCGGCCTCACGCAGACGCTCGGATGGGTCGACGCATGGACCACCAAGCCAAGCGTTTACATGGTCGCGGCAAGAAATGCTCATGATATCGCCGCGGCGGTGAATTTCGCGCGTGAAAATGATCTGCGCCTCGTCGTCAAGGGCGGAGGCCATAGCTACCAGGGCACCTCCGACGCTCCCGATTCGCTGCTCATCTGGACACGGCACATACACGATATCGCGATGCACACCGGGTTCGTGCCGCAGAGATGCGAGCATGCCGTGAAGCCGCAACCGGCGGTGACGGTTGGCGCCGGAACTATCTGGATGCAGGCGTACGACGCGGTTACGACCAAGGGCGGCCAATACGTCCAGGGCGGAGGATGCACGACGGTGGGCGTGCCGGGCCTCGTCCAGAGTGGCGGCTTTGGAAGTTTCTCGAAGCACTACGGGACGGCGGCGGGGAGCCTGCTCGAAGCCGAAGTCGTGACTGCCGATGGCCGGATTCGGATCGCGAATGCGTGCACGAACCCCGACCTGTTCTGGGCGCTCAAGGGCGGCGGAGGCGGGAGTTTCGGCGTAGTGAGCAAAATGACGCTCGCTCTTCACGGGCTTCCCGATTACTTCGGCGCCGCTAGCTTCAAGGTAAAGGCCGCGTCGGACGGCGCCTATCGGCGCCTGCTCCGCGAGTTCGTAAGCTTTTACCGCGAGAATCTCTTCAACGACCATTGGGGCGAGCAGGCCCACGTGAATCCCGACAACACGCTCGACATCAGCATGGTCTCTTACGCATTGGACACCGAGCAGGCGAAGAAGGTCTGGCAGCCGTTTCTCGACTGGGTCGCGCATTCGCCGCATGACTATTCGCTCGAAGGGCGGAAGATTATCGCAAGCTGGCCGGCACGGCCGATGTGGAACGTGGGATGGTGGAAAGAGCATTGGCCCGAGATGGCCTTTCCTCGAAATGGCAATCCCCTGCACGCACTGATTGACGACATCCTCGTCCACGTGATGCACGAGCCTATTCTCGATTTCGACCAGCGGCCGGGCGCCAAGCCCAATAATGCGTGGTGGACGGGAGATGAGGGGCAAGTCGGATGGTTCATCTGGGGTTACGAGTCGCTGTGGCTGCCCGCCTCGCTGCTCGAAGACGGCGCGCAGCGGCATCTGGCCGACGCGCTCTTCCGAGCCTCCCGCTATGCGGGAATTGGACTGCACTTCAACAAGGGACTTGCCGGAGCGCCGCCCGAGGCAATCGCGCGCGCGAAGGACACTGCGATGAATCCGGCGGTGCTGAGCGCCTTCGCGCTGGCGATCGTGGCCGACGCCCAGGGACCCGCATATCCCGGAATCCCCGGGCATGAGCCGTCGGTGGAGAAGGCCAGAAAGGCTGCGACGCGAATCGACCGATGCATGAGCCAGCTCCGCGCGCTGGTTCCGAACCCGGGCTCGTACGTGAGCGAGAGCAATTACTTCCAGAAGGACTGGCAGCAATCGTACTGGGGAAGCAATTATCCCCGGCTCGCCGAAATCAAAAAGAAATACGATCCGGACGGGCTGTTCTTCGTCCATAACGGAGTCGGCTCGGAGGATTGGAGTGCCGACGGCTTCACCCGGCTCTGACGGCGCGTCGCCGGTCGATTGACGGAACGCATCGGTTACCTACTTTAGCGAGCATGGCCAGAACCAGACCTGCCGACCGCGTCGCGAGCCTGATCGATGCGGCAATCCGCGTCTTCTGTCGCAAGGGTTTCCGCCGCGCCCAGATGGCGGATATCGCCCGCGAGATGGGAGTGTCGCCGGGACTGCTTTACAACTATGTCGAGAGCAAGGAGGCGCTGTTTTACCTGGTTGTCGATCAGGGTTTCGGCCAAGAGCCGGTCGAAGAAACGCTCGAGCTTCCGGTCAAGACTCCCGCGCCCGGAGCGATCGTCAAACGGATTGCTGAGCGCTTTCGGACCGCGGGCGCGATGCCCGCGCTCGCAGCCGCGATACGGCGGCCGCGCGCCGACGACCCGCGCGGCGAACTCGAAGAGGTGGTGCGCGCGCTTTACGCGATGGTGTCGCGCAGCGCCACCGCAACCACGATGATCGAGCGTTCGGCGCTCGAGCTGCCGGGCCTCGCGGACCTCTTCTATCGCCGGATGCGCTCCAGCGTGGTCGAGCGGCTTTCGCGTCTCATCGAATCGCGCGCCGAGGCCGGACAGTACCGGCGCGCGCCACATCCCGCGGTCGCGGCGCGGCTGATTATCGAAACAATCACATGGTTCGCGCGCAACCGCCTCGGCGATCTCGCCTCGGAGAGCATCACCGATAAGGCGGCCGAAGAAACCGTCGTCGACTTTATCGTCAATTCGCTGCTTGCGGATCGGGTACGCCACGGGCGCACGCGCGCGCCGCTCATCAGATGACGCCTGGAATCAGGCGATAGCGGACTTTCGCGCAATAGACGCGATACTCACCGTCGTGCGCGAGCAGTTCCTCCTCAAGCCTGATTCGCCACAATAGGAACGGTATCGTGATCGCGAGCAACGCGAAGTTGCGCGCGCTCGGATAGGCTAACGCAAACCCCGTACTCAGGATGAGCCATCCGAGGTACACCGGATGACGCACTAGCCGGAACGGCCCGCGCGACACGATTCCCCGGTTCGCCGGAAGCACGCCGAAGCTCCGCCCCATGTAGATTCGCGCCGTCTCGGACAGCATCAGGCCGATAATCTCCAGCGCAAGCGCCACGCTCAGAATCGCGCCGGACGCCGCCGGCGTCGGCCGCATCAGGCACGGCGCCGCGAACATCGCACCGGTCGCGGCGAACGCCCGCACATCGAGCATCGCGGCCCGCGGCGCAACCCGAACCAGCGAGAGCGCGCCCATGATTATGGCACCCGCAGCCCATATCGCGTTGGCAAGGCCGGTGCCGTAGTGGCGAACGTTCGGATACGCGGCGACGAAGAATGCGCCCGCCAGCAGGATATTGCCGCCCAGATGCCTGAGTTGTGCGGCGCGGCTCACCGACCCGTCGCTCTCGCGTTTGGGGCGGGCGGTTACCGCGGGCGCTCGAGATGGTGCCACGGCCATGAGTGATCGTTTTGCATCGGGGCAGGCGCTGACGCAATGAAGCCGCGCAGCCGCAGGCGGTTCGCGTCGCTTATCTTGCGATTCGACCGCCAGACCGAGTCCCTGATACGCTTTTTCGCGTATAAATCGCGTCGCGCTTCGAGATATTCTTATGTTGGTTTCGCTGCGATGATGTGGGCCCGCGCCCGGCGCGGGCGTCGCGTTTTTTTCGATTGCGGGATGAGTGAGGCGTGATGGGCGGGCGGCGCGCGGCGCGTTGTCGCGCGCGGCGAGTCTCAGTATAAAGGATGGACGCGGGGAGAAAGGGACTTCCCCGCACACGCCGGCCTCAAGTGCCGAGGTGGCGAAACGGCAGACGCAGAGGACTCAAAATCCTCCGTGGGCAACCACATGCGGGTTCAAGTCCCGCCCTCGGCACCAAATTTCTCCCGACAATTGCTGCGATTTCTAGCGCGGTTGACTTTGGCTGTTAAGTCCCCCGCGCAGATTTCGCGGCCGACTTTGGCTGAACTTTGGCTCTTCCCCGACAGCCGACATTTCGTTTCCGACGGAAGACCGGAAGTATCTCGCTAAAAAAGAGGCTCGTCATCCTGGCAGGGCGGTTCGTTCTGGCCGTCGGAGGGCTGATTCGGGGACAGCACCTCAATCAGCCGCTCACCTTGCCCAAGCAACTGATCGTACGTCATGACCGTCATTCCCGATAGTCGAGAATTGAGACCGTGCAGTGCCTTGAGTTTTTCCGCGCTCCAGCCTTGGGAGCGTCCAATCACAACAATTGCTCGCGGGTGGTATGCCACAATCTCGGGATGATCTCGCAGCCCGTTGGCGGCAACTTCGTGGAGTACGTCCAAGTAGCGGTGCACCTGTCCGAGCGCACGGGACACATCAGCTGAAAAGTAAAAATTTCGGTGGTCGCCGTCATACAAAAGGACCTCACGATCAGGTCTCTTGAGTTCGACGATGTCTCGATAGCCGGAGATAACGGTCGGCAGCAACAGGTCAATTGAGTCGCCGGCAGAGATATCTCGCACGTCGTCACTGATGACGTATGCATTTCCGAATGCCCAGGAATGCTGTTTGCACCATGTCTGATAGGGGAGCAATTGCCGAAAGTTGTGGATTGGATGACGGCATGAAAAAGGCGGCGTACCCTTCCGCGTAAGCACTACGCAGCACCCGGTGGGAGCCGGGTGGAAGGAGGACGCCACCGATGTTGAAGG